>CAYSDG010000045.1:0-14392 GCA_964429705.1 uncultured Oscillospiraceae bacterium
AGTTCGCCGAGGAGGTCTTCGGCGGCAGCGTACCCAAGAACTTCTTCCCCGCCGTGGAAAAGGGTCTGCGCGAGGCCTGCGTCCACGGTCCTCTGGCGGGCTATCCCGTTGTCAACCTGAAGGCCGTCCTGTACGATGGCTCCTATCACCCCGTCGACTCCTCCGAAATCGCCTTCAAGACCGCGGCACAGCTGGCCTACAAGGCCGCCCTGCCCGAGGCGTCTCCTGTTCTGCTGGAGCCCGTGGGTGAGCTGAAGGTCACGGCGCCCGACAGCTACATGGGCGATGTCATCGGCGATCTGAACAAGCGCCGCGGCCGCGTGATGGGCATGGAGCCCACCAACAGCGGTGAGCAGGTCATCGAGGCCGAGGTCCCCATGGCTGAGATGATGACTTATGCCATCGATCTGCGCGCTATGACCCAGTCCCGTGGCTCCTACACCTTCAAGTTTGTCCGCTACGAGGATTGTCCTCCTGCCGCTCAGGAGAAGGCCATCGCTGAGGCGAAGGCTCTGGCTGAGGCTGAGTAAAGATATTCTCTAAACAGAAACCGCCCAAGGTCCATGGACCTTGGGCGGTTTTATATGATATAGACGCGGCCTGACGTTATGAGTAGCGGGAGAGGGCGCTCCGGGCCAGCTCCTGCAGGGCCTCCTGGGCGGAGGGGGGATCCAGAAGTTTGGCCTGGTCACCGAAGCAGAGAACCCAGCTGAGAAAGGTGGGGCTCACCTCCACCTGGGCGGATAAAATGATGGTCCCATTGGGCCCCTGGCGGTAGTGGGCGTCCTGCCCGAAGCGGTCCATGGCCACGTTCAGCAGCTTTTGGTCCAGCTCCAGCGTCACCAGCTGGCTCTCTCCGCTGTGCATATCAAAGATGTTGCGCACGTAGCTGGCCAGATCAAAATTTTCCGGCAGCGGCGGGCGGGGCGTGTCGGTGACGGTCAGATCGCTGATCCGGTCCACCCGGAAGTGGAAGTATTTGCCTGCCTCCGGCCGATAGGTGATCAGATAGTAGTTCCGGTCCACGCACAGGGCCACGGGACACTCATGGTATACCTTGCCGTCGTGGCGGTAGACCCGCTCCAGCTGGGGGGACCAGTCAAAATAGCGGAACTGGATGCAGCGGTCCTCGGAGATAGCCTCGTTGATACCGTCGATGTGGTAGTAGAGCTGCTCGTTCAGTGTCTTTACCCGGTTGAGCACGTATACCTGGCGGCGCAGGGACTTGGCCTGGTGTGCGCTGGCCAGTCCCTCCAGCTTTTGGATCAGCTCCATGCTTTTTCGGGTGGTCAGAAAGGGCGAGGCCTGTACAACGTCGATCAGCAGCTTCAGCTCCGGCAGTTCGAAATTTCGCTGCCCCAGATAATAGGTGTGTCGCTTGGACTGGACATAAACGATGTCCAGCCCATAGAGCTGCAGCAGCTCCAGATCGTCATAGATGGCCTTCCGTTCGGCGGGGATGCCCTGCAGCGTTAAATAGTTTATCATATCGCTGATGGTGGCGGGGTGCTCCTCATCCGTCTGCTCGTGCAGAAATTTGGCGAGATACAGGATCTTCAGCTTTTTGTGTGCCATAGGTCGCTCCTTTCGATGGCGGTGGGATGCCGGAGATGTGCGGCGTTAAGTGCTGCTGTCGGCCTGGGAACGGATGGCCTGGATGCTCTCCTCCGCGGCGGGAATACAGCAGATGCCATCCTGATAGGTATGCAGGAAGGTTTGACCGGGCTCTGTCTCCAGAAGGGCGCGGGTCAGCGCCTGGCGGAAGTCCTCGCTCAGCTCCGCCCGTGCGCCGGACGCGGCCAATACAATGGAGCAGGGCACTTCGCTGTCGGTAAGCACTGCGGCGACAGCGTCGCTGCAGGCCGCAAAATCCTCGGCAGTCAGCAGAGCCAGGTCCACGCCGCCGGTCTCCAGAGCGTCGCCGGTCAGGCCGACGGCGGTGCTGATGGTGATGGTTATCTCATCCACCTGGCAGCTTTGGGCGGCGAGAGCGTCCTGCAGCAGCAATGCCATATCCTGCAGCGCGGGGAGCAGACGCTGTCCGTCCTCCCAGGATACGGCCAGCTCAAAGGTCAGCGTATCCAGAAAAACGGGGGAAGGCTCCGCCGTGTCCGCGGGCGGCACATCGGGGCTGTCCGGCAGGATAGGCTGATCGTTTCCGGCGGGGGAGGAGGCAGTATTTTCATTCCCGGCGGGGGTATTTTGTGTACAGCCGCTGATGAGCGCCAGACAGAGCAGGGTACTCAGCAGCAGGGACAGGGCGCGCTTCATAGTGGTTCCTCCTTATTCAGAGAGTGGAGAGCTGTCTGCCGCCATTGTACAATATCAGCGGCGTTTGCGCAAGATGTCTCCCGCTATAGCTGATGCGGGGGAGCGGACCTGTTCACAGGTTTGCTTTTTTGTCGATAAAGCTGGATATTGACGCAGGTTTCGCCGTTTCGACAGATTATGTTCAAATAAAATTCAAAAACCATGTCTTGACAAGGCAATTGGATACCTATATTATAAGAAAGAATCTCTGGCCCTGGCGGCTGGGGAGCATTTCAGAAGAAAGTGGGTGGAGCTATGGCTGAGCGGATCACCAGCCGCGCGAATCCCCTGATGACACACGTTCGGAAGCTGGCGTCCTCCCGTTCCTACCGCCGTCAGTGCGGGGAATATCTGGGAGATGGGGTCAAGCTGCTGGAGGAGGCCTTCAAATGGGGCGCACCGCTGACAGCGGTGGTCTGTACCGAAGGCGTTTCTCTGCCGCCGCTGCCCGATGGCGTTCGTCAGGTGGAGGTGCCGGAGGATGTGATGCGGTCCATCAGTCCCATGGAGGCCCCCCAGGGGGCGCTGTTTACCGCGCTTCTCCCGGACCAGACACTGCCGCAGGAGCTGACGGGGCGGCGCTATCTGGTGCTGGAGGGGGTGCAGGACCCCGGCAACGTAGGGACCATCCTGCGCACGGCGGACGCCTATGAGGCGGACGGCCTGATCCTGCTGGAGGGCTGTGCCGACCTCTATAACCACAAGACCGTCCGGGCCTCTATGGGGGCGATCTTCCGCTGCCCGGCCTGGAGCGGTACACTGACGGAGCTGACAGCGCTGCTGCGGCGGGCGGAACTGCCGCTGCTGGGCGCTGCGCTGCGGGAGGATACGGTGGATGTGCGGCAGGCCGACCTGCATCGGGCGGCAATGCTGGTGGGCAGCGAGGGCCGCGGCCTCAGTCAGGTCGCGCTGGACGCCTGCGACCAGACCGTGCGCATCCCCATGAGCAGCCGATGTGAGTCCCTCAATGCGGCGGTGGCGGCGGCCACGCTGCTGTGGGAGGGATACCGGTAAAAAGGAGGGCGCGGCCATGGCGGCATTGAAATATTGGCTGTGGCTGGCTGAGCTGAAGGGCGTCAGCTGCCAGCAGAAGCTGGCGCTGCTGGAGCATTTTCAGGAGCCAGACGCCATCTACTACGGTCAGCAGGGGGAGTACCTGCTGGTGGAGGGAATGACCCGCAAGGCAGCGGAGGCGCTGGAGGAAAAATCTCTGGAGCGGGCGGACAGCATCCTGGGGGACTGCGACAGGCTGGGCCTGCGCTGCATCACCATCCGGGATACGGAGTACCCGGACCGTCTGCGCAACATTTATGAGCCGCCGCTGCTGCTCTACGTCAAGGGGCGGATGCCCCGGTTCGACGAAGAGGTGGCGATCGCCATGGTCGGCTCCCGGCGGGCTTCTCCCTATGCATTGCAGATGGGGGAGAAGCTGGCCTACCAGCTGACGAAGCAGGGTGCCATCGTGGTGTCCGGTCTGGCTGGCGGAGGTGACGCCGCAGCGCATCGGGGCGCTCTGCGGGCCGGCGGCTTTACGGCTGCTGTGATCGGCGGCGGTCACGATGTGATCTTTCCCCGGGAGAACCACTATCTCTATGAGGATATTGCGGTGCAGGGTGTGATCCTGTCGGAGTATCCGCCGGGAACGCAGCATTTGGGCGCTCATTTTCCGGTGCGCAACCGGATCATCAGCGGCCTGTGTCTCGCTACTGTCGTGGTGGAAGCGCCTGAGCGCAGCGGCGCTCTGATCACTGCCAGCCGTGCGCTGGACCAGGGGCGCGATGTGTTCGCTCTGCCCGGCCAGATGAACGATTGGCACTGCACTGGCAGCAATCGTCTGCTGCGGGATGGGGCGGGCGTGGTGACAGATGCCTGGGATATTCTCAGCCATTATGTGGCACAGTATCCCCATAAGCTCCGCCTTGTAATGGCGGAGGCCCCCAGGCAGCTTGGCTCCTCGCCGGAGCGCCCTGCCGCGGAGCCGATGGAAAAGCCCCGGCGGGAGGAACCGGCACAGCCGGAACTGCCGGTGCTGGACCTGACAGGGGAGCACGGTCTGACGGACGATCAGATCCGTATCGTCAAGGCGCTGGAAGGGCGTACCATGCAAGTGGACGATATTATTGACGAGACGCAGATCCCCACCCGTCAGGTGCTCAGCGCGCTGACGATCCTGGAGTTGGACCAGCTGGTGGCCCAGTCCAGCGGAAAACGCTTCTCCCTGTGCGTCACATTGAAATACTAGGACCGCGCCGCTCCGGCGATACGTGGTCCGCGTATGCCGCGTCTGCGCGGCGGCGATCATCCGCCCCGGGCGGCTGCCGCACTGTGCGGCGGACACTGCGGGGTGCCAAAAAACGGCGGCAGCTGCCGCTGAGGAGGAACAAATGGCAAAAACCAGTCTCGTGATCGTGGAGTCCCCTGCCAAGGCCAAAACCATTGGCAAGTATCTTGGCCCCGGCTATCAGGTGAAGGCCTGCATGGGCCACCTGCGGGATCTGCCCAAGAGTACGATGGGCGTGGACCTCGAGAACGATTTCGAACCCAACTACCGCCCCATCAAGGGCAAGGAAGATATTATCAACGACCTGAAAAAATCTGCGAAGAGCAGTGAATATGTCTATCTCGCAACCGACCCGGACCGTGAGGGCGAGGCCATCAGCTGGCACCTGAAGGAACTGCTGTCACTGGATGACGCGCGCACCCGGCGGGTCACCTTCAATGAGATCACCAAGAAGGTGGTCAACGAGGCCATTGCCTCACCCCGGGATATTGACCAGGATCTGGTGGATGCCCAGCAGGCGAGACGAATTCTGGACCGTATCGTGGGTTATCAGCTGAGTCCCCTGCTGTGGAAAAAGATCCGCCGGGGCCTCTCTGCGGGCCGCGTGCAGTCCGTTGCCACCCGCATGGTGTGCGATAGGGAGCGGGAAATCAGCGAGTTCCAGCCTCAGGAGTACTGGTCTATCGACGCGAAGCTGAGTACCGATGGGACGGAGAAGACCCGCTTTGCGGCCCACTACCACGGAGAGAACGGCAAGAAGAAGGAACTCCACTCCGCAGAGGAGGTGGCCGCCGTCACGGCGGCGGTGGAGAACGCGGTGTTCGCGGTCAAGAGCGTGAAGCGGCAGGACAAGCAGCGCTCTCCCTCGCCCCCTTTCACCACCTCCACCCTCCAGCAGGAGGCCAGCCGCAAGCTGAGCATGACGCCCCGGCGTACCATGGCCATCGCCCAGCAGCTCTATGAGGGCGTGGACATCAGCGGCGAGGGTACGGTGGGCCTGATCACCTATATGCGTACCGACTCTCTGCGCCTGAGCGACGAGGCACAGGCCATGGCGAAGGAGTTCATCCTGGGGCGCTATGGGGAGAGCTACTACCCCGGCAAGCCCCGCGTGTTTAAGACAAAAAGCGGCGCGCAGGATGCTCACGAGGCCATCCGTCCCAGCGATGTGACCCTGACGCCGGAGGACATCAAGGCGGATCTGACGGCGGAGCAGTATCGGCTGTACCGCCTGATCTGGAGCCGCTTTGTGGCCTGCCAGATGTCCAACGCGGTCTACGACAGCATCTCTGTGGAGATCGAGGCTGCCGGTCACGGCTTCCGTGCCAGCAGCAGCAATCTGAAATTCTCCGGCTATACTGCCGTCTATGAGGAGGGCAAGGACGAGGAGAAGGAGGAAAAGGAGGGCCGCCTCCCCGAACTGAAGGAGGGGGAGACGCTGCACTGCCACGGCTTTGATCCCCAGCAGCACTTCACCCAGCCTCCCGCCCACTACACGGATGCCACGCTGATCCGGGCTATGGAGGAGAACGGTATCGGCCGCCCCTCCACCTACGCCCCCACTGTCAGCACCATCCTGGACCGGGAGTATGTGCTCAAGGACGGCAAATATCTGCGCACCACGCCCCTGGGCGAGGTGGTCAACGGCCTGATGTGCGATAAATTTGCTGACATTGTGGACACCAAGTTTACCGCCGGTATGGAGCAGAAGCTGGACGATGTGGAGGAAGGACATAAGGAGTGGAAGACGCTGCTGCGGGAGTTCTACGAGCCCTTCCACGCCAATCTGGAGAAGGCAGAGAAGGACCTGGAGGGCGTTCGTCTGAAGGTGCCTGATGAGGTCAGCGAGGAGGTCTGCGACGTCTGCGGCAAGCAGATGGTCATTAAGAGCGGCCGTTTTGGTCGGTTCCTGGCCTGCCCCGGCTGGCCGGAGTGTACCTTTACCAAGCCTCTGGTGGTGGTCATGCCCGGTTCCTGCCCTGTGTGCGGCGGGCGCCTGATGAAGCGCTCCGGCGTCAGTCAGAAGACCAACAAGCAGTATTTCTACTACTGCTGCGAGTATCTGGGCAGCAAGGACGAGAGCAAGCGCTGCGAGTTCCGCACCTGGGACGTTCCGGTGGCGGACAACTGCCCCGTCTGCGGCCAGACCATGTTCAAAAAGTCCGGCAAGGGCTTCAAGCGGCCCTTCTGTATCAACGAAGCGTGCGCCAACTTCACACCTGAGGAGAAGCGGGGCGGCTATAAGAAGCCCGCTGCCGCGGAGGGGGACAGCAGCCCGGAGCAGGCGGCGGAGGAGACGGCAAAGCCGGCAAAAAAGTCTGCAAAGACGACTAAGAGCGCCGGAGTAAAGACGACGAAAAAGGCGGCAGAGAAAAAGACTGCGGCCACAAAAAAATCTCCCGCCAAAAAGACGGCCGCGAAGGCCGGGGAGAGGAAGACTGCGGAAAAAAAGTCCACAGCGAAGAGCACCGGGACGAAAAAAGCCGCAGCCAAGGCGAAGAAGGAGCCGGATGAGGAGTAAAATGCCGGATCGTCAGGCTGGAAAGGAAAAATACCATGAATGTTACTGTGATCGGTGCCGGCCTGGCCGGCAGTGAGGCGGCCTGGCAGCTGGCGAAGCGGGGCATCCAGGTGACGCTCTGCGAGATGAAGCCCCACAAGATGAGCCCGGCCCATAGCAGCGAGTCCTTTGCGGAGCTGGTTTGCTCCAACTCCCTGCGGGGCGCGGGCCTAGAGAACGCGGTGGGCCTTTTGAAGGAGGAACTGCGCCGTCTGGACAGCATCATCCTGCAGGCGGCGGATGCCACCCGGGTGGAGGCTGGCGGCGCGCTGGCGGTGGACCGCCACGGCTTTGCCGCCTATGTGACCCAGGCGCTGCGCAGCCACCCCAATATCACCGTGGTGGACGGGGAGATCACTGCGCTCCCCGAGGGCGAGGTCATCGTGGCCACCGGACCCCTCACCAGCGACGCGCTGGCGGAACACCTTCTGGGACTTTTCGGGGAGAATTCCACCATGAATTTCTTTGATGCCGCTGCCCCGCTGGTGACCTTTGAGAGCATCGACATGGACCACGCCTGGTTTGCCTCCCGCTACGACAAGGGGACTGCCGACTATGTCAACTGCGCCCTCAGCCAGGAGGAGTATCAGGCGTTTTGGGAGGAGCTCTGCCGCGCGGAGGAGGCCAATGTCCACGGCTTTGAGGACAAGATGGTTTTTGAGGGCTGTATGCCGGTGGAAGTCATGGCCCGGCGCGGTGTGGAGACGCTGCGCTATGGTCCCCTGAAGCCCCGGGGCCTGAAGGATCCCAAGACCGGTGTGGAGCCCTATGCCGTGGTGCAGCTGCGCAAGGACAACGCGGAGGGATCCATCTACAACCTGGTGGGTTTCCAGACCCACCTGAAGTTTGGCGAGCAGAAGCGGGTGTTCTCCATGATCCCCGCTCTGCATGACGCGGAGTATGTGCGCTATGGTGTGATGCACCGCAATACCTATCTGGATTCGCCCCGTCTGCTGGACCGCTACTATCGGCTGAAGAGCGATAAGCGCATCTCCTTCGCCGGACAGATGACCGGCGTGGAGGGCTATGTGGAGTCCGCGGCCTCCGGCTTCCTGGTGGGAGTGGAGACCGCCCGCCGCCTGCGGGGCATGGAGCCTGTTGATTTCCCCAGGGAGACCGCCATCGGCGCGCTGGCTCTGTACATCTCCGATGAGACGGTGGAGCATTTCCAGCCGATGAACATCAACTTCGGCATCATCCCCCAGCTGGGCTACCGGGTGAAGGGCAAGCGCAACAAGAACGCTGAGCTGAGCCAGCGCTCCCTGCAGATTTTGGAGCCCATGCGGGAAGAGATCCTGCGGTGAGCCGTACACAAGTTTTTTGCGCCTCTCCCAGAGAGAGGATAGAAATGAGGAAGCACTATGAAGATCATTATTGATGCCATGGGCGGCGATAACGCCCCTCTGGAGATCGTGCGCGGCGGCATCAACGCCGCGAAGAAACGGAGCGACCTGGACATCGTGCTGGTGGGCCGGGAGGCGGAGGTCCGCGCCGCGGCGGACAGCTGCGGCGGTCTGCCTGCCAATGTGTCCATCCAGAATGCCACCGAGGTCATCGACATGCACGATGATCCCGCTACCGCTTTCAAGACCAAGAAGGACTCCTCCATCACGGTGGGCCTGAACCTGCTGAAGGCCGGAGAAGGGGATGCGTTCGTCTCTGCCGGAAGCACCGGGGCGCTGCTCAGCGCCGGAACGCTGCTGGTCAAGCGGGTGCGGGGCATCCGCCGGGCCGCGATGGCACCCCTGATCCCCACTGCCGCAGGCAGCGCTGTGCTCATCGACTGCGGCGCCAATGCGGAGTGCTCGGTGGAGTATCTGGTGCAGTTCGCCTATCTGGGCAGCTTTTATGCCAGCCGCGCCCTGGGGATCGAGAAGCCCCGTGTGGGCCTTCTGAACATCGGCGCGGAGGATACCAAGGGCGATCAGTTGCGCCGGGACACCTATCAGGTCCTGAAAGCTGCCGGTGAGGCGGGAGACCTGAATTTCATCGGCAATATTGAGGCCAAGGACGCCATCAAGGGCGGCTGCGATGTTATCGTGGCTGACGGCTTCAGCGGCAATGTGATGCTGAAGACCATCGAGGGCGTGGGCTCCTTTATGGGCCGGGAGATTAAGGGGATGTTCCTCAAGAGCCTGAAGACCAAGGTGGCCGCGCTGCTGGTCAAGAGCGGCCTGGACAGCTTCAAGGAGCGGCTGGATCCCGACACCATCGGCGGCACGGCCTTTGTGGGGCTGACGAAGCCCGTCATCAAGGCCCATGGCTCCAGCGGCGCGAAGGCCATCGAAAACGCTGTGTACTGCGCGGAGCGGACCGCCCGGGCCGATATTGCCTCGGAGATCGCCGCCAATATCGACCGCATGAAGATCAGCCTGTGAGGCGCGAAATCCACATCTGCTATTGACAGCAGAGGGGAAAAGTTTTATCATGCCAAGAGGGTATCCCCTGCATGTCAGAGGGGTATCCTCTTGAAAAATTGATAAAGGAGAAACACAATGCAGGATATTTTTGTGCAGATGCAGAAGATCATCGCTGAGCAGTTTGATGTGGAGCTGGACTCCATCAGCGAGAATACTTCTTTTGAAGAGGACCTGGGCGCAGACTCTGTTGACCTGGTGGAGCTGGTCATGGCCATGGAGGAGGAGTTCGAGATCGGCGAGGTCAACGAGGAGGAACTGAGCGGTCTGTCCACTGTGGGCGACTGTGTGGAGTTCCTGAAGACGAAGCTGGACTGACAGCGGGATCAATACACAGAGGGGCGGCCGCGGCGGCTGCGCAGCGATGCGCGCGGAGTTGAGCGGGGCTGTTTCTTTGGAAAGGAGGGGCTGCAATGGAGTCCCTGGAAAAAAAGCTGGAATATACCTTTCGCAATCGGGAGCTGCTCAGCGAGGCGCTCAACCACAGCTCCTATGCCAACGAGCACCGCTCCAGCGGCATCAGCAGCAACGAGCGTCTGGAGTTTTTGGGCGACAGTGTGCTGGGCTTCGTGACGGCGGAGTTTCTCTTCAAGACCTACGGCAAGCTGCCGGAGGGCGACCTGACCCGGATGCGGGCGGCGCTGGTATGCGAGCAGAGCCTCTACGAAGTGGCGAAGCTGCTGGGTCTGGGGCAGTATCTGCGCCTTGGCAAGGGCGAGGAGGCTGGCGGAGGCCGCCAGCGGCAGTCCATTCTGGCCGATGCGGTGGAGGCGGTGTTTGCCGCCGTCTATCTGGACAGCGGTATGGACGAGGTGCGTAGTCTGATCTACCGTGTGCTGCTCAGCCATGCGCCTGCTGCCGAGGAGCGCCGGGATTATAAGACCACGCTGCAGGAGATCGTGCAGCGCAAGAGCGGCCAGGTGCTGACCTACCATATGCTGTCGGAGAGCGGCCCGGACCACAACAAGACCTTTACCTTCGCGGTCCACCTCAACGGTGAGCCGGTCGGGCAGGGCGTCGGCCACAGCAAAAAGGAGGCGGAGCAGGCTGCTGCCCGCAACGCACTGGAAAAGCTGGCTGAATAAGCGGAATGTCATTCTGAACGGAGCGAAGGGAGCCTCTTCGCCGCGTCCAGGATGACATTTCTTTTTCGGCGGATAGCATCATACGTTTTTTCTGCTTTTCATAGATTCTGGTATAAAAAACGGTGGAAAACTTTCCACATCGGTGGTACAATATTATGTAATCTTTTTCTGAGGAGGAAACATCGTGTCTCTGTTGCATGCGATTCTCCTGGGTCTGATCCAGGGTATTTCGGAATTTTTGCCCATTTCCAGCTCCGGCCATCTGTCCATCGCGCAAAATCTGTTTGGCGTGGAGATGGAGGGCGGCGGCGATATGTTCTTTGAGGTGCTGCTGCACCTGGGAACGCTGGCCGCGGTGTTCGTGGCCTACTTGGCGGATATTAAGGAGATGATCCTGGAGTTCTTCCGGGCCATCGGTGATATTCGCCGGGGCGGCATGCCCGACCCCATCCCGCCTGCCCGGCGGCTGATCCTGCTGCTGATCATCGGTACGCTGCCCCTCTTTGTAGTGCTGCCCATCCAGGATTTTGTGGAGGGGCTCAGCAGCAATACCTATGTGGTGGGCGGTGCCCTGCTGGTGACGGGTGCGCTGCTGTTTGCCTCTGACCGGGTGAAGAAGGGGCGGAAGACTGCCTCCAGCGCCACGGTGGGAGATATTCTGCTCATCGGCGCGGCCCAGGCAGTGGCCACCTGTCCCGGTCTCAGCCGCTCCGGTACTACCATCGCGGTGGGCTGCTTTGCCGGGCTGGAGCGGAAGTTCGCGGTCCGCTTTGCCTTTCTGCTCTCCATCCCCGCAGTGTTGGGAGCCAATATTCTGAAGATCGCCGATGTGGCAGCGACAGGGATCGACGCGGCGCTGCTGCCCGCATACATCGTGGGTGTGGTCACGGCCGCAATCTCCGGCTATCTCTGCATCCGGCTGGTACATATGATCACCGACAAGGGCCGCTTCGGCGCGTTTGCCTACTACTGCTGGGGCATGGGTCTGCTGACGGTGCTTCTCACCGCCCTGCAGTAAGGAGCGCGCGATGGTGAAGGAATTGTGGGATGCTTACGACCGGAAGGGGCGGCCTCTGGGCTTTGATGTGGTCCGGGGGGAGCCGATGCCGGACGGCGTCTATCATCTGGTGGTGGAGATCTATGCCGTGACCCATGACGGCCGGGTGCTGGTGACCCGGCGCCACCCGGATAAGCCCTGGGGGCTCCACTGGGAGATCACCGGCGGCAGCGTGGTGAAGGGAGAGGACCCTGTCACCGGTGCGCTGCGGGAGCTGCGGGAGGAGACGGGGCTGCGCGTCACAGCCGGGGAGCTGTGTCCGGTCTATGTGGACACCCGCCCGGGGATCGACGGCTATAGTACGATCTACCACAGCTTTTTGACATTTTTTGACCCTGAGGAGCAGACCATCGTTCTTCAGGAGGGGGAGACGGTGGACTGGCGTCTGCTGCCCTATGAGGAGTACAAGCGATTCATTACGACAGATGTGTTCACCCCTGGCGTTCGCCGCCGCTTCCTGGACTTCCAGGATGCCTTTGACCGGCTGATCGGGGCGCATCTGCGGAAGTAAGAGGAGAGAGCATGGCAACGACACAAAAGAAATCTACCTCTGGCGCCAGGAGCGGTACAGCCCGCTCCAGTGCGGCGACCCGAAGCCCCAGTACCGCAAAGAGCGGCGCAGCCAAAAGCGGCGCGGGAAAGAGCCGCGGCGCAGCGTCCCGCTCCGGCGGCAGCCGCAGCGCGAAGCAGAGCAAGCGGCCTGTGCGCCGGGAGGTCACTGGCGTGGTGTTTTTGGTGCTGGCGCTGTGCGTTCTGGTCAGCTACTTCCATACGGACGGCTGGCTCATCGTGCTGCTGCCCACTTTGCTGAAGGGCCTTTTCGGTCTGGGCTTTTATCTCATCGCCCCGGCCCTGCTGGCGGCGGCCTGGGTCATGCTGACCCACCGGGGGCGTCCCGTCGCCCTGCGGACCGCAAGCGCCCTGCTGATCCCCTATCTCTTTGGCGGTCTGTGCCACATGCTGTTTTGCCGACTGGACCTCACCAGCCCTGATGGGCTGCTGACCAAGCTGTGGCAGGGGGGCATCGAGCTGCAGGCTGGCGGAGCGCTCTCCGGCGGCACGGCACACGGCTTTATGGCGGTGCTGGGCAAGCCGGCCTCCGCGATCATCTTCCTGGTGCTCATCATTGCGCTGGTCATGGTGCTGTTCTCTATCACCCCGGGGATGCTGGTGGACCTGTGGCGGAACCGGGAGCGGCTGGATTACCATGAGGAGGACTACGAGGACGATGAGGGCATTCTTCCCCCCATTCAGCTGGGAAGGAAGTCCCGCCCGGCAGCGGAGGAGCGCAAGCGCGCGCCGCGGCCTGAGATCGACATTCCCCTGGAGAGCGATGAAAAGCCGGTCTCCAGTGGCCGCGGCGGCTTCTTTAAGCCCCGTGGGAAGAACCAGCTGACCCCTGCGGATGTGATCTGCGGCGTAGGCGATGTACCCTTTGAGGAGCCTGCGCCGGTCCATGCAGAGGCGGCAGCGCCTGCTCCCGTTCCGGAGCCTGCGCCCATCCCTGCTCCTGTGGTGGAGCCGGAGCCTGTGTTCATCCCGGAGCCAATCCCTGCAGCGCCCATTCGGGAGCCTGAGGCGGCGGAGCCGACGCCTATTTTGGAGGAGAAGCCCGTCAAAAAGCGGCCCGCCATCAGCGCGCAGGATGTGGAGGAGGCAACCGCCCAGGTGGCCGCTGAGATCGAGAGCGGCATGGCTGGGGCGGAGGACGCCTATGTTTTCCCGCCCATCACCCTGCTGGACCAGAATGGCAGCGACAACTACATTGAGGCGGGAGCGGAGCTGCGGACCAATGCCCAGCGCCTGGCAGATACGCTCCGCAGCTTTGGTGTGGATGCCACGGCGGGCGAGGTGGTCCGTGGACCGGCCATCACCCGCTATGAATTTGTTCTGGATCAGGGCGTGAAGCTGAGCAAGATCACCAATCTGGCAGACGATATTGCCCTGGCCCTGGGGGCCAGCGGTGTGCGTATCGCCCCCATCCCGGAGAAGATCTCTGTGGTGGGCATTGAGGTGCCCAATAAGTCGGTGTCCCAGGTGCTGATCCGGGACGTTATCGAGTCCCGGACCTTTTCTCAGCATAAGTCCACGGTGGCCTTTGCCGTGGGACGGGACATCAGCAACCGGGACATCGTGGGGGATATTGCCAAGCTGCCCCACGTGCTCATTGCCGGTACCACCGGTTCCGGTAAGTCGGTCTGCACCAACTCGCTGATCGTCAGTCTGCTCTATAAGTCCAGCCCCGAGGATGTCCGCTTCATCATGGTGGACCCCAAGATGGTGGAGCTTGCTCCCTATAACGGCATTCCCCATCTACTGATCCCCGTGGTCACCGATCCCAAGAAGGCGGCAGGCGCTCTGCAGTGGGCGGTCTATGAGATGATGAAGCGCTATAAGGCGTTCTCTGAGGTGGGCGTGAAGAAGCTGGAGGAGTACAACGCTCTGGCGGCCCAGCGGGAGGATATCAGCCACATGGCATCCGTGGTGGTGGTCATTGATGAGCTGGCAGACCTGATGCTGGTGGCGGCCAAGGAGGTGGAGGAATCCATCTGCCGTGTGGCCCAGATGGGCCGTGCCGCCGGTGTGCATCTGGTCATTGCCACCCAGCGTCCCTCCGCGGATGTCATCACCGGCCTGATGAAGGCCAACATCCCCAGCCGCATTGCCTTTGCCGTGGCCTCC
>CAYSDG010000046.1:0-14340 GCA_964429705.1 uncultured Oscillospiraceae bacterium
CCATCGCCAAGCGCTGCAAGGCTCTGGGCATCTCTCCTGCTGAGATGGGTTACGCTAAGAAGACCACCAATCGTAATCCCGGCGGCCAGATGCGTAAGAAGAAGAGCGAATACGGCCTCCAGCTTGCTGAAAAGCAGAAGGTCAAGTTCATCTACGGTGTGCTGGAAAAGCAGTTCCGCGCTTACTATGAGAGCGCCGCTGCCGCTCCCGGTAAGACCGGCGACAATATGCTGATCCTGGTTGAGCGCCGTCTGGACAACGTTGTGTATCGTATGGGTCTCGCCGCTACCCGCCGTCAGGCCCGTCAGCTGGTGAGCCACGCCCACTTCACCGTCAACGGCAAGAAGGTCAACATCCCCTCTTATCTGGTGAAGGCCGGCGATGTCATCGAGGTCGCCGAGCGCAGCCGTTCTTCCGAGCTGTTTAAGCGCCTGACCGGTGAGAATGCCCCCATCACCCTGCTGCCCGCATGGCTGGAGCGTGAGAAGGGCGCCCTGAAGGGCACTGTCGCTCATATCCCTACCCGCGAGGAGATCGATACTCCGGTGGAGGAGCACCTCATCGTCGAGTTGTACTCCAAGTAATTGGGAGGATACCCTCGGAAAATGGTACGAACTGCAAGCGGCACGCAGCCTGATCGCGTGACCGCAATGAGAAGATGAAGGAGGGTAACCGCATGATCGAAATCGAGAAGCCCCAGATCGAATGTATCGAGACCCCGGCCGACGTCACCTACGGTAAGTACGTGGTAGAGCCTCTGGAGCGCGGCTATGGCACCACTCTTGGTAACGCCCTGCGCCGCATTATGCTTTCCTCTCTGCCCGGTACCGCACCGACCACCATCAAGATCGATGGCGTTCAGCATGAGTTTTCCACCATCCCCGGCGTGAAGGAGGATGTGACGGATATCGTTCTGAACATCAAGTGCCTGCTGACCAAGCTGCACAGCGATTCCGGCAAGACCGTGTATATCGAGGCAGTGGGTCCCTGCACCGTTACCGCCGGCGACATCAAGGCCGACGGTGAGGTGGAGATCCTGAACCCCGACCTGCACATTGCCACGCTGGACAGCGGCGCGACGCTGAATATGGAGATCACCCTCTCTCACGGCCGGGGCTATGTGCCCGCAGACCGGAACAAGCCCGCGCAGAATATCATCGGCACCATCGCCGTCGATTCTATCTATACCCCTGTCAAGAAGGTCAACTACACCGTGGAGCCCACCCGTGTGGGCACCTCCAGCGACTTCGACAAGCTGACGCTGGAGGTCTGGACCGACGGGACCATCTCCGCCCGGGATGCTGTGTCTCTGGGCGCGAAGATCCTGTGCGACCACTTCACGCTCTTCACCGACCTCTCCGAGAGCGTGGGCAGCAAGCCCACCGTGGTGGAGAAGGCGGAGGCCCAGCGTGACAAGGTGCTGGAAATGACCATCGAAGAGCTGGACCTCTCCGTCCGCAGCTTTAACTGCCTCAAGCGTGCCAACATCAACACCGTCGAGGATCTGATCTGCAAGACCGAGGACGAGATGATGAAGGTCCGCAACCTGGGCCGCAAGTCCCTGGAGGAAGTCATCAACAAGCTGGCGATGATGGGCCTGTCCCTGGCCAGCGAAGACAACAACTAATGACCGGCACCTACGCCCACGCGTAGAACGACGGCCGACAACTTATCCTTACAAGGAGGAAACCAATATGCCCGGAACTCGTAAGCTCGGTAAGACTACCGATCAGCGTATGGCGATGCTCCGTCAGCAGGTGACCGATTTCCTGGATAACGGCAAGATGGAGTCTACCGTTACCCGCTGCAAGGAGATCCGTCCTCTGGCTGAGAAGATGATTACCCTGGGTAAGAAGGGCGACCTGGCCGCTTATCGCAAGGCCATGGCCTTCATCACCCGTGAGGATGTCGTCAAGAAGATCTTCAAGGAGATCGCCCCCAAGTATGAGGAGCGCAATGGTGGTTACACCCGCATCACCCGCACCGGCGTCCGCCGCGGCGATGCTGCTGAGACCGCTATGATCGAGCTGGTCTGATCCAGATCAATTAACTGAAAAGCCCTTTCGTGTGTGAAGTACTGCACATGCGAAAGGGCTTTTTTTGTTGTTTTGACACCTTGAGAACGGTTTAATGTCTGCTGGCTGGGTATACTGTCCATAGAGAAACGGGGGGCAAAAAAATGAAACGGTGGCTGTGGATGCTCTGCCTGTTGGCGGCGCTGGGGACTGGGTGCGGCAATTCAGAAGTGCGATTGGCTGCGGGGCAGGCGAATATCGCCGCTGGAGCGCCTGAGACGCTGGAGGAGGGGGCGGAGGCGGCAGCTGATCCCGTCAAATATCTGGCGCTGACATTTGACGATGGTCCGCGCAGAGGGACGACCGATGTGCTCCTGGATGGCCTGCTAAAGCGCGGGGCAGCGGCAACATTTTTTGTTGTAGGTGAGCAGATCGAGGGAAATGAGGACCTGATCGGGCGAATGGCAGCCGAGGGACATCAGATCGGCAACCATACCTATTCTCATACCCGGCTGCTGGATGCGGCTCAGGAAACCGTGCTGGAAGAGATCAAAAAGACGGAGGTGCTCCTGAAGCAGGTGACAGGAGAAGATGTGTATTGGCTGCGGCCGCCCTATGGGCTGATAGATGCGCAGCGCGCGGCGCTGGTCGGAACCCCTATGATCTATTGGTCTGTGGATCCGGAGGACTGGAAGGTGCTGGATACCGGGGCGGTAGTCAGCAGTGTTCTGGAGCAGGTCACGGAAAACGGCGGTGACATCATCCTGCTCCACGATTTCTATCCCAGCAGTGTGGAGGCTGCCTTGCAGCTGGTGGATATATTGCAGGGGAAAGGGTATGTTTTCGTCACGGTGGAGGAGATGTTTCGACAGCAGGGGATCGTCCCGGAGCTGGGAAGATTGTATGCCGCACCGGGGCGCATCCGACAGCTTTCATAAAAAATATCCCCCGCGTCCACCAAGTTTGGGGATGCGGGGAAATATTCATATGCTGCTGCGGCGGACCACATCAAAGGTGTATTGATCAGAGCTGAAGCGTCCCTCCAATCCTTCAGTCAGGGTGATCTGACCATCCTCCTGGACCAGGATCATCTCAAAATCCTGGGAGCTGCGCCAAAGTTCGATGGCTGCGTCGCGTCCCATAATGAAGAGCGAGGTGGAGAGACCATCGCAGAGCAGCCCGCAGTCTCCGACGATGGTGACAGAGGTCAGGCCGCTGTGGGCAGGAGAGCCGGTGGATGGGTCGATAATATGCCAGTAAGTGACGCCATCCTGTTCGAAATATCGCTCATAGCCGCCGGAGGTAATGACCGCCTGATCTGTCACCTCCAGCACGCCCAGGTAGCCATTGCCGGAGGGATCCTGAACGGCGATGCGCCAGGGGGAGCCGTCCGGCTTGCTGCCCAGGGTCTGGACATTACCGCCCAGATTGACCAGGGCAGAGGTGACACCGCTCCGCTTCAGCAACTGTATCAGCTGGTCGCTGGTGTAGCCCTTGGCCACGCTGCCAAGATCGATCTCCATACCAGGCTCCAGCGCAGCTTCACCTGTTTCCGGATCCAGTGTGATCTTTTCGTAGTCCACATGGGCGAGAAGCGCCTGAATATCCTCGCTGCTGGGGACTGCATACTCACCGGTAGTGAAGCCCCAGGCGCGTACCACGGGGTAGATGGACAGATCCAGGGCACCCTGTGTTCTGCGACAGAGGGCCAGGGCCTGGGTCAGGATGGCTGTGGGGTCCGTGGAGAGCAGTGCGCTCCCATTGTGGTTCAGATGGTAGATCTCACTGCTGGTATCTGTGACAGAAAGCATGGCCTCCAATTCGCTGACCCTGGCCTGTGCCTCGCTGAGCAGATGTTCTTCCCCGTACACGGTCAGAGACATGAGGGTGTCCATTGCGAAGAAGGTCGTTTCCGCAGGGAGAGCGTCCGCAGGGTCTGCGATGGAGGGAGTTTCATCGCTGCATCCGATCAGCAGCAGGGCCAGCAGCAGCGCGGTCAGGTGAATATGCTTCATGGGCTGGATTCCTTTCTGGTACTGTGTGCGGTCAATTGGTGGCCTCCCGCAGCGCCGCGGCCACGGCGTCCATAATGCCCTCAGAGCTGTAGGTAGCTCCGCTGACAGCCGAGACATTGGTACTCTGCATCAGCAAAATGGAGGGGATCACACCGTTTTTGGCGTCGGTCATATACTCATCCGCATCGACATAGCTGGTCACATTGATCGCGGTGATCTTGTCGCCGGAGATTGTGACAGACACCGTGATAGGGCCGTCATAGCCCTCGCCGGTACCGGTGAAGGTGCCGTCCTTATATTTGGAGATGGGGGCAGGTTCCGGTTCCGGGGTCGGCTCCGGCTGCGGTTGGGGTTCCGGCTGTGGAGCGGGTTCGGGAGTCGGTGTGGGGACGGCGGAGGGAATCTCTGCGGGAGGCGTGGCATCAGGGGTGGAGGCAGGCTCTGCAGCGGGTTCCTCCTCCGGTGTCTGATCGGGAAGAGTGGTGTCCTCGGAGACAGGGGCTTCGGAGGGCTCCGCCGGGGGAACAGTCGTGTCCGACTCCGGGGCAGAGTCACTCTCAGATGGCTCCTCCGGTTGTACCGTTGTCTGGTCCGCGGAGTTGTTAGAAGCTGCGGGCGGTGCTTCCTCTGCCGGGGCATCCGTGTTCTGAAGCTGACCGGGCAGCATTATGCATGCGGTCAGCAGCAGTGTCAGTAGCAGACCAATACCTACGCCGACCAGCTGACGGCGACCGGTCACCCTGGCGGCCTGGCTGCGTTTGACAAAGAATGCCTTCTGGATGCGGCAGACAGCGTAGCTGAGATATACCGCGCTGTATACGACCAGATTGATGAGATAATAGGTGAGGCCCTTTAAGAGTTTGGGGATAGTCAGCAGCAGCACGTGGAGATAGGTCAGCGCGTAGAAGAGATACGCCCAGCGCTGCAGGGCCTTCCATTTCCTGGGCTGGAAGCGGCGGCGCACGGATTTAACCGAGGTGATCGTCAGCACCAGCATCAGCAGGATTAGCACCATGCTGACCCAGGCGGCTGCCTTTGTGGTGGAAAGCGGGCCGGAAAACAGGTAGCCAGGTGTCAGGTAGTTCTTTCCGTAGCTCAGGTTGTGGCCCAGCGTCAGCAGACACGCAAAGATTGACAGCTCCCCGCGAATGGGCATGATCCGCTTCATCAGGGGGTGGCCGTTGGGGAGTGCGCCTGCGCACATGACCAGAATAAAGCAGGCTGTGCCCAGTGCACCCAGAAAAATGGGCAACTTGACACGCAGTTGCAGGTCCAGGAAGGCGGGAGCCAGCCAGTACAGCCCGGTCACCAGGGCGGAGAGCAGAGCGGCTCCGGCGTAAAAGGGGGCGGGTCTGGCGCGCAGCGCCTTGCCGCACAGCAGCAGGAAGGCGAAGGCCAGCGCCATAGAGATCATCAAAATCATAATAGTCCTCGATCAGTCAAGAGTAGCCCCGGGCCATCGGTGAGGACGACCCGGGGCGGCGGAGTGGCTGCTTAGTGGTGGCTGGAAGCGTCCGCTTCGGAGGAAATGTAAACGGACAGGTGTCCGGTCAGCTCTTCAATCAACTCAGCGGCTTCCTCGGAGGTGACGGCTGCGCTTGCCAGCAGCTCCAGGGCCTCCTGATAGTGCTCGATCAGGCCGCTGTCGTTGGCGGCGGTACCGGCGTCGATCAGAGCCTTGGCCTGCTCGGTCATAGACTTGATCTGCTCCAGCTGGGTGCTGTTGGCGGGGACGGAGGCGCTGATGTCAGCGTAGTTGCTGCTGGAGATCTTCACGGTATAGGGCTGGGTGCTGTCGTAGGCGCTGTCCATGGTGACCTTGCCGTCCACAATGGCGGCGGCATCGGTTACCGTGACCTTCTTGCGGCCGGAGCCGTAGGTGATGGTAACGGTCACATCCTCCAGGTCAGCGGGGACACCAGAGATGGTGACCTCAGCGGAGCCATCGGTGAAGGCGGCGGCAGCGTCAACTGTGCCGGTGTAAGCGGGCTTGATGTAGATGCCGTCAAACTCGTAGACATAGGTGCTGTCGGGCATGAGGTAGTGGATCTTTACGATCTTCTCGCCCACCAACTTGGCCAGCTCGGGCAGGTTATCCCAGCCAACGATATGGGCGTTCTGGGAGCTGTCCTTGGTGACATTGAAGGAGACCTCCCAGGGCTGCACCCACATGCTCTGGAGATACTCCAGACCGACCTTCAGGCCGCTCTCGGTCTCCAGGATGGTGCCCTGGATGTAGGAGTTGATGGCGAAGTCCTCGTCGGAGCGGGTGTTGCGGATGTACTTGGTGGAATTCTCATAGACGTCGATCTCGTAATCGCCCCAGGTAGAGCCGGTCTTGAGAACGGCGGTGGCATCGGAGACGGTGTCGGCCAGATGGATGGTGGTGGCAGCGTACTGGGCCTTGCCGCCGGAGATGCTGACGCTCTTATACTGCTTGGGCGTCACCGCAGAGGCCTGGAAGGTGGGCTCAAGCTGCTGGTAGGCGGCATAGTCCTTAGCGGCCACGGCAACATTAACGTTGTGGACGCCCAGAATGTTGTAGCCCTCGGTCTTGTCCTCGGTGTAGTTGGAGTAGGTGTTCTTCAGGGTGGAATACTTGCTGACCGTGGCGGTCGTGACGCCGTCCACGCCGTAGTGCTCGGTGGTTGTGACATCACCGGCGTAGTACTCAGCATAGGTCAGGGTAGCGGTGCCGTAGATCGTCTCGCCGCTGAGAGCACGCAGCGCGCCAAAGGCATTGTTCAGCATCGTGACGGCCTCGGCGCGGGTCAGCTGCTTGACGGGCAGGAGCTTGCCGTCATTCGTGCCGTTGATATAGCCGGCGGCAACCATGCTGGCCATGCTCTGGATGGCATCAGCGCTGACGGAGCTGCTGTCGCTGAAGCGATTCAGAACAGAAGCGTCGGCCTGGGGCAGGGCCAGCTGACTGGCGATCATGACGGCGGCCTCCTGGCGGGTGATCGCGGCGGCACCGCCGCCCTCCGTGCTGAGACCGGTCACCTTGCTCAGCATGGCGGCAAAGTCGCTGCGACTCATAGCGCCGTCCGGATCATTGACGCCGCCGGAGAGGTATCCGGCGCTGGAGAAGGACTCCAGAGTGGGCTGGGCCCAGTGAGGTGTGTCGGCCGCAGCAGAGGCGGCAGGGACAGCGGTTGAGACCATGCAGGCTGCCAAGAGGCCGCCCAGCAGGCGCTGTACTTTGTGGTTCATCATCATTCTCTCCTCTTGGTTAGATGTAGCTAACCCGGCTTCAAAAAAGAGAGCTGCGAACCGCAGAAGCAGCGGATACAGCAGCCATCTGGAGCGGGAAAAGCGGTTAGCTGTTGCTAACTAACTGGGAGTATAATCCAAAATCTCCGCGCTGTCAAGAGATGAGTTTATGGAAATAACGTATTTTTTCACGGAAAAACAGATGTCAGGTGGGGCAGTTCACAGGGCGCGCGCCAAAATATACCGTTTTTCCACCTTCGTATAACTGGCAGGGAACTGCGGATAATAATGGGCGAGCAGAGGTATCTGTCAGAAAGGGAGAGAGGAAATATGTTGAAAGCAACAGGTATCGTCCGCCGGATTGATGATCTGGGGCGTGTGGTGATACCGAAGGAGATCAGACGGACTATGCGTATCCGGGAAGGTGACCCGTTGGAGATCTACACCAGCCGGGAGGGCGAAGTGATCTTTAAGAAGTATTCGCTGCTGGGAGGACTGGAGGATTTTGCGGCACAATTCTGTGAGACGCTATCAAAAAGCTGCAGCGCCATCGCAGCGGTAACAGACCGGGACACAGTCATTGCTGTGGCAGGCGGCGGCAAGCGGGAGCTGCTGGGCAAGCGTATCAGCCAGCAGCTGGAGCAAATCATGGAGGACCGCCGGATCTATCAGCATACAGCGGAGGAGCGTCAGGTTTTTATCACCGATGCCAGCGACAAGTATTGCGCCGCCGTAGCGGCGCCGATCCTGTGCGAGGGGGATGCGCTGGGGCTGGTCCTCTTTGCGGCGGATGGGGAAGCACCGGCAACAGGGGAGACGGAGTACAAGTTGGCCCAGACAGTGGCCGCGTTTTTGGGGCGGCATATGGAGAGTTAAGAACAAGCAGCGATGACAGGCGCATCCGGACCAGAAAAGCATGGCCCGGCTGCGCCTGTCCCGTTTTACAGCTGTTCACGGTATAAAATGTGTGCCGAGCGCAGAAGCTACCGATACTTCAGAATGCGCGCATATAGCGACATATATTTTTGAATGAAGAACATATATGGATATTTTGTCTATAAAATATAATTGATGTGCGAAATATATAGTTAAAACATCCAAAAAATAGTTAAGAATTTGTCTGGGTTGTCGAAAATTTAACGACGACCAAAAAAGCGTTGGAGGTTGCTTTTGCAGTGTGCTATAATGAAGCACAAATACTATTGGAACTTTCTGGCGGGGTGGAAGATGAGCCGCCGGAGACGGCCGATGGTAGAGGTCCTGTCAATACGGACAAATTTTGATCGAGAAGGGGTGAGACAATGTCACTGGAAGCCATGAACAGGATCCGCGCGGTGGAGGAGGAGATGGAACAGGCCAAAGCGGAGGCACGAGCCAAAGCGGAGCGGATCGTCGCCTATGCCGAGCGGAACGGAAGGGCTCTGCTGCAGCAGGGCCAAGAGGCGTCTGCGGAATTTGCAGCAGCCGTAACAGCGCATGTGGATGAAAAGGCAGCCAAACGCCGTGAGGAGATACTGATCCAAACGGCCCAGGACTGCGAGACGCTGCGCTTTGAGGCCGCCGCACGCATGGACAAAGCGACCCAGGCGATCTTAAGAAGGGTGGTCGAGAGCTGATGGCCATTGTCAAGATGAAGCGGCTCCGACTGATCGCCCTGGCCAAGGACAGGGATGCACTGCTGGAGGGTCTGCTTCATGTGGGCTGTGTAGAGGTGCGTGAGCCGACGGAGCAGCTGGCAGACGAGGGCCGTGAGGCGCTGCTCCATCGGGATGCCGCCGATCTGGCCGGGATCCGGGCGGATCTGACGCTTTTACAGCAGGCGCTGGATGTTCTGCAAAAGTACGCGCCACAGAAGAAGGGGCTGTTTGCCCCCCGGCGGACGGTCAGCGAAGCGGAGTTGATGGACCGTGGAGATATTGCGGCGGCTCTGGATGCGGCGGAGACGATCAGCGGTCATGCCCGGACCATTGGCCAGCTGACGGCGTCTCGGGGCAGGCTGCGCGGCGAGATCCTGGCGCTGCGGCCCTGGGAGAGCTATCCGCTGCCGCTGGAGCTGCGGGGTACCCGGACCACAGCGGTTCTGCTGGGGACATTGCCGACGGCGGTGGACCTGGACCTGGCGGCGGGCGCGCTGGCAGAGGCGGCAGAGGCCGCTCAGCTGACCTTGCTGAGCGAGGACAGGGAGCAGAAATACCTGCAGCTCATCGTTCACCGCTCGCAGGAGCAGGCAGCGCTGGAGACCATGCGGACCTTCGGCTTCAGCTTTTCCCAGCTGAAGGATATGACAGGGACCGCGGCGGAGAATATCCGGCGTCTGGAGGAGCAGGCGGCGGCAGAACAGCGGCGCAGTCAGCAGGAGGCCGACGCCATCCGGGCTATGGGCTGCGAGACGGAGCGGTTGCAGCTGTGCGTGGACCGCATCCGCCAGCAGGAGGCACGGGAGAGCGTGCGAGAGCGCCTGCTGACCGGCGGCGCAGTCATCTATCTGGATGGCTGGGTTGACCGTCCCAACGTGTCCAGACTGGCCAATCTTCTGGTGGGCTTCGACTGTGCCTATGAGCTGACTGACCCTGCGGAGGAGGAGTACCCCCAGGTGCCGGTGAAGCTGGAGAACAACAAACTGACCCGCTGCATGAACGTGGTAACGGAGATGTATTCGCTGCCCGCCTACGACGGGACAGATCCCAATCCGCTGATGTTCCCCTTTTTTGTGCTGTTTTTCGGCATGATGATGGCGGACATGGCCTACGGTATCCTGATGATCACCGCGGCCTGGTTCGTGCTGCGGCGGCAGCCGCGGGAGGGTACCCGCAACTTTATGGAGGGCGTACTCTGGTGCGGCGTCAGTACGGTGGCCTGGGGCGCTGTGACGGGCGGATTTTTTGGAGATTTTATCCCTCAGCTGATCAAGATCATTCGCCCGGAGAGCACATTCCAGCTCCCGGCTCTTTTTACACCCCTGGATGACACCATTGCCATCATGGTAGGCTCGCTGCTGCTGGGCGCGGTGCAGATCGTCACCGGTATGACCGTCAGCATCATCAATAAGATCCGCGCCGGAGATTTTGTGGACGCGCTTTTTGATGAGATCACGTGGTGGATCATCCTGGCCGGTGTAGGTATGCTGGCACTGGGAGTCGGTACGGTGTCCGGTGTTCCGGTGGCGCTGGTGGTGGGACTTTTGATGCTGGTTTTCGGCGGCACCAGACAGGCAAAGGGCTTCGGCAAGGTGACGAAGTTGGTAGGTCTGGTGTACAACGGCGTCACCGGCTTCTTCAGCGACATTATGTCCTATGTCCGCCTGATGGCCCTGATGCTCTCCGGCAGCGTTATTGCCTCGGTGTTCAATACACTGGCTGCTACCTTCGGCAGCATTATCCTGTTTATCATCATCTCCATGGTGGGCAATGCTCTAAATCTGGCGCTGAATCTGCTGGGCTGCTATGTCCATGATCTGCGCCTGCAGTGCCTGGAGTTCTTTAATCGGTTCTACAAGGAGGGCGGAAAGCCCTATCGTCCCCTGGCGATCCAAACGAAGTATGTCGATGTGATGAAGGAGGAAAACTAAAATGGCAGAATTCATTTCTTTGTTCGGCGGTATTGGTCTGGCATTTCTGGGCGCGGCGCTGGCGGTCGGTCTGTGCTGCGTGGGGTCGGCAAAGGGCACCGGCATGGTGGGCGAGGCCGCCACCGGCGTTATCTGTGAGGCTCCTGAGAATTTTGCAAAGTGCCTGATCCTGCAGGTGCTGCCTGGCACCCAGGGCCTGTACGGCATGGTGGCCTGGTTCTTCGTGCTGATGACACTGGGCGTTTTTGGCGGCGGCGGTATGATCGAGCTGACCATTGCCCAGGGGCTGACGATCTTCTGCTCCTGCCTGCCTATCGCGCTGGGCGGCTGGCTGTCCGCGATCTATCAGGGCCGCGTGGCCGCTGCATCCATCAACATTGTTGCCAAGCGCCCCGATGAGGCCACCAAGGGCATCATTCTCTGCGGTATCGTTGAGTTCTACGCGATCCTCTCTCTGTTGGCGACGATCCTGCTGCTGATGAACGCATTGTAAGGGCTGGGCTACCACTGGGGAAAGGCGGTAACACTACATGAATGGAATCGAAAAAATTACCGCGCGCATTGAGAAGGACTGCCAGTTGGAGATCGATCAGCTGCTGCAGGCGGCCAACGACAGGGCCGAGCAGCTGAAGCAGACCTATGAGGCGCAGGCCGCCGCTGAAAAGGAAAAGGCGGAGGAGGCCGCCCGCCAGGCGGGCAGACGCCGCTTGGGCCAGCTGGAGAGCGCTGCCCGTATGGAGGCGAAGTCCAGACTTCTGGCTGCCAAGCAGGCCTGCCTGGACGAGGCCTTTGCCAAGGCGCTGGAGACGCTGCAGGCTCTGCCGGAGGGAGAGTATATCGATCTTCTGGCGGAGATGGCCCGTACAGCCGCTGGCAGCGGCGGCGGAGAGATCATTCTCAGCGCCGCGGACCGGGCGAAGGTGGGGCAGCAGGTGGCTGAGAAAGCCGGGCTGCGTCTGGCCGATGAGACCCGGGAGATGGACGGCGGACTGATCCTGCGGTGCGGTAATGTGGAGTACAACTGCGCCTTTGAGACGAAGCTGCGCGTTCTGCGGGAGAGCATGGCGGCAGAGGTCGCCCAGATCCTCTTCCCCTGAGAGAGCTGTCCGCTGCAGATCGTGTAAGAGAGGAGGAGGGCATTTGTTCGGAAAAAAGAAACCCAAGGACACGGATTATCTCTTCATTTCCACCTATCTGCGCTGTCAGGAGAAAAATCTGCTGACGGCGGCCCGGATGGAGCGGATGATCGATGCCCCCAGCCTGGAGGAGGCCGGCAAGGTGCTGCAGGAGATCGGCTATGGGGAATTCTCCGCCGCCAGCGACAGGGAGCTGAACGCGGCCCTGTCCCGGGAGCGGGAGAAATTCTTCGCTGACCTGTACCGCTATGTGCCGGACCGGGCGGTGGTGGATGTGTTCAAGGTCAAATACGACTACCACAATCTGAAGGCGCTGCTGAAGGCCAGAGCCATGGGACTGGATGGCAGACGGCTCCTGGTGGACGCGGGCCGCGTGGAGGCAGAAGCGCTGGCCAAGGCGGTGGCGGAGAGCGCCTGGGACCTGCTGCCGGAGACACTGGCCGCCGCCGCCAGAGAGGCAGAGGAGGTCCTGGGGACCACCGGTGACCCGCAGCGGGGCGACCTTGCGCTGGACCGGGCCTATTACCAGGAGATGCTCGCCGCGGCGGAGAAAACCGGCAGCAGTCTGCTGGCGGACTATGTCCGCACCACCATCGATGCGGCAAACCTTCGCTCCGCTGTCCGCGCGCTGCGGATGGGCAAAGGGGGCGACTTCCTGCGCCGGGTGCTCTTCGAGGGCGGTACAGTTCCGACAGAGAGCGTGCTGAGCGCTGCTGTCGTCGGCAAGCTGGAGGAGCTTTATGCGGCCACGCCGCTGCGCGCGGCTGCGGCGCTGGGGGCGCAGGCGGCCAAGGGAGGCGGCCTGACCCGATTTGAGAAAGCGTGTGACGATGCTGTGACAGCATGCGCCGCCCAGGCCAAGGGAGTTCCCTTCGGCGTGGAGGCGGTCATCGGCTATATGGTGGCAAAGGAGATCGAATTTACGGCCGTCCGCATCATCATGTCCAGCCGCATGGCGGGCATTGATGGAGAGACGATCCGGGAAAGGCTGCGTGAGGCCTATGTATAAGATTGCTGTTCTGGGAGATCGAGACAGCGCCATGGGCTTCAAGGCCCTGGGGCTGGATACCCACTTTGTGGAGAGCGCCGAGGAGGCCCGCCACACCCTGCACCGGCTGGCAAAGGAGGACTACGCCATCATTTATATCACCGAGCAGCTGGCGGCGGATATTCCCGCGGACATTGCCCGCTACAAGACGGCGGTGACACCGGCGGTGATCCTCGTCCCCGGCAAGACCGGGGCGCTGGGCCTTGGGGCACAGGCACTGCAGAGCGCTGTGGAGCGCGCTGTGGGCGCGGATATCGGCTGATAGAGATCATTTCCGTCTGCGGATGGAATTTGCAGGCCTTTAAATCATCAATAGAAAGGCAGTGAAGGAATGAGTCAAGGAAAGATCATCAAAGTCTCCGGCCCCCTGGTGGTGGCGGACGGCATGGCGGATGCCAATATGGCGGATGTGGTGCGTGTTGGTGAGCAGCGCCTGATCGGCGAGATCCTGAATATGACGAGGGATCGCGCCTCGATCCAGGTCTATGAGGAGACCAGCGGCCTTGGCCCCGGGGCGGCGGTGGAGACCACCGGCGCACCTCTGAGCGTGGAGCTTGGTCCCGGTATCATTGAGAATATTTACGACGGCATCCAGCGCCCGCTGGAGGAGATCGTCAAAAAGATCGGCCCCAATCTGGCCCGCGGCGTGGAGGTCCCCGCCCTGAGCCGGGAGAAGAAGTGGACCTATACCCCGCAGGCCAAAGTGGGCCAGCGGGTGGTGGGCGGCGACATCCTGGGTACCGTACCGGAGACCCAGGTGGTACTGCACAAGATCATGGTCCCCAATGGCATCAGCGGCATGGTGGAGTGGACCATTGGGCCGGGCCAGTATATCGTGGATGAGGTAGTCGCCCGGGTCAGGACTGACAAGGGAGAGACAGTGGAGTTGACCATGGTGCAGAAGTGGCCTGTCCGTGTGGGCCGCCCCTATAAGCGCAAGCACAACCCCGTGGCACCTCTGCAGTCCGGCCAGCGGATCATTGACACCATGTTCCCTATTGCCAAGGGCGGCACCGCTGCCGTTCCCGGGCCCTTCGGCTCCGGCAAGACCGTGGTACAGCACCAGCTGGCCAAGTGGTCTGATGTGGATATTGTGGTGTATGTTGGCTGCGGCGAGCGCGGCAACGAGATGACCGATGTTCTGCGGGAATTCCCGGAGCTGGTGGATCCCCGCACCGGTGAGAGCCTGATGAAGCGCACAGTGCTGATTGCCAACACCTCGGATATGCCTGTGGCGGCCCGCGAGGCATCGGTGTATACCGGCATCACCATTGCGGAGTATTTCCGGGATATGGGCTATGCTGTGGCTGTTATCGCTGACTCCACCTCCCGCTGGGCCGAGGCC
>CAYSDG010000047.1:0-14033 GCA_964429705.1 uncultured Oscillospiraceae bacterium
CCGGGGCAAGCCGGAGGACCAGCGCACCCCCATGTGCGGCGTACCCTACCACTCCTGCGAAGGCTATATCGCCCGGCTGATCGCCAAGGGCTACAAGGTCGCCATCTGTGAGCAGACCGAGGACCCCGCGCTGGCCAAGGGTCTGGTGAAGCGGGACATCATCCGGGTCATCACCCCCGGCACAGTGGATGCCTCCATGCTGGAGAGCAGCCGGGCCAACTACATCTGTGCCATCTATATGGACGAGGCCCGGGCCGCCGTCTGCTTCTGCGATATCACCACCGGCAAGACCCACGCCACCGCCTTTACCGGTGCGGATCTGGCCGACAGCGTTATCAACGAGCTGGGCCGCTTCGCCCCTGTGGAGGCGGTGATGAACGACGACGCTTACAACTGTCCCGGGCTGAAGGAGCTGCTGCGGGACAAGTTCAACTGCCGCTGCGAAAACTACGGTCAGCGCCGCTTCCAGCTGGAGGAGGCCGCCCGCCGGGTGGAGCAGCAGTACGGCCGGGATCTGGCCGCCCGCCTGCCGGAGAGCAACCCCGCCGCTATGATGGCCCTGGGCGGGCTTTTGGAGTACCTCTATGAGACCCAGAAGACAGATCTCAGCCATATCAACGACCTGGAATACTACGAGCAGGGCCGCTTCCTGGAGCTGGACCTCACCGCCCGCCGGAACCTGGAGCTGACAGAGACCATGCGGGGCAAGGAGAAGCGGGGCAGCCTGCTGTGGGTGCTGGACAAAACGAAGACCGCCATGGGCGCGCGGAAGCTGCGCAGCTGGCTGGAGCGGCCGCTGCTGAATGTAGCCGCCATCGACCGGCGGCTGAACGCTGTGGAGGCCCTGGTGGGGGACTCCATGGGCCGCGAGGAGCTGATCCTGGCTCTCACCGGCATCCATGACATGGAGCGGCTCGTTGGCCGCATCGTATACGGCAGCGCCGGAGGCCGCGATATGGCCAGCCTGCGCGCCTCGCTGGAGAAGCTGCCCGGTCTGCTGGAAAAGCTAGCCCCCTTCGCCGCCGGTCGGCTGGGGGAGGTACAGAGCGAGCTGGACACCCTGGAGGACGTTTACGGCCTGCTGTGCCGGGCCATTGTGGATGACCCGCCCTTCTCCGTCCGGGAGGGCGGCTTCATCCGGGACGGCTACGACCCCGAGGTGGACCGCCTGCGGGACATCCTCTCCGGCGGCAAGGGCATCATCGCCGAGGTGGAGGCCCGGGAGCGGGAGAAAACCGGCATCAAGAGCCTGAAGGTCGGCTACAACAAGGTCTTCGGCTACTATATCGAGGTCAGCAAGAGCTACTACGACCTGGTGCCCCAGGACTACATCCGCAAGCAGACCCTGGCCAACTGCGAACGCTTCATCACCCAGGAGCTGAAGGACCTGGAGCACACCATCCTCACCGCCAACGACCGGGTCGTGGCCCTGGAGTTTGAGCTGTTCACCAAGCTGCGTGAGCTTGTGGGCGCCCACATGGGCCGCATCCAGTCCGCCGCCGCCGCCGTGGCGGAGGTGGACGCGCTGTGCTCTCTGGCCGCCGTGGCAGTGAAGAACAACTACTGCCGCCCCACAGTGGACGACAGCGGCGTGATCGAGATCCACGAGGGCCGTCACCCCGTGGTGGAGCAGGTGCTGAAGGGCAGTCTCTTCGTCCCCAACGACACTTATATGGGGGCGGAAGCGAGCCGGGTGGCCATTATCACCGGCCCCAATATGGCCGGTAAGTCCACCTACATGCGCCAGGTGGCCCTCATTACCCTGATGGCCCAGGTTGGCTCCTTCGTCCCCGCCCGCGCCGCCCGCATCGGCCTGGTGGACCGCATCTTTACCCGCATCGGGGCCAGCGATGACCTGAGCGCCGGGCAGTCCACCTTCATGGTGGAGATGACGGAGGTCGCGGACATTCTGCGCCATGCCACCAGCCAGAGCCTCCTCATCCTCGACGAGATCGGCCGCGGCACCAGCACCTTCGACGGCATGAGCATCGCCCGGGCGGTGCTGGAACACTGCGCCGACCGGAAAAAGCTGGGGGCGCGCACCCTGTTCGCCACCCACTACCACGAACTGACCGAGCTGGAGGAGACCCTCTCCGGCGTGAAGAACTTCAACATCGCCATCAAGACCCGGGGGGAGGACATCATCTTCCTGCGCAAGATCATCCCCGGCGGGGCCGACCGCAGCTATGGCATCGAGGTAGCCAAACTGGCAGGACTGCCCGACGCCGTGGTACGGCGGGCAAAAACGGTTCTGAAGGAGCTGGAGACCCAGTCCGGCCACAAGCCCCAGCTGCTGGCCGCCCCCGCGGCGGATCAGGTGAGCATGGAAGCCCTGGGGGAGGCGGAGGTCATCGACCGTCTGCGCCGCGTCCAGCCCGACACACTGACTCCCATCGAGGCCATGCAGCTGCTCTACGAGCTGAAGCAGCGCCTCTCCTGACGTGCCTGCACGGCCGATTTCCGGCAGGCGAAGCGATTTTATGTAAGAAAGTTGGCATTTCCATGGCAAAACGAGGCCCCAGCGCCTATATGACAAATCTGGAAAAGGGCTGCGGCGGCGTGCTGCTGGCGCTGTATCTCATCGTGTTGCCCTTCCTGTCCGCCCCCCTCTTTCAGGGACTGGAGACCCTTCTGGGCTTTCCGCTGACCGCGCGCACCGAGAGTATGCTCCTTTACGGCATTCTGCTGGCCCTGACCCTGGCTGTCTTCTGGAACTACATCGGCCGCACCACGGGGCTTTTCTTCTCCGGCGCTCTCCCGGCTCTGCTGACCATGGTTCAGGGGCTGGTGGCCTTCTACGGGCTCAACGAGCTTGGCTGTCGGCTGCTGCGCCTGGTGAGCGGCAGCTATACGAATTTGAACAATGTCCCTATCTCCGCCCAGGTCAGCGACGCCCCCCTGGCCGCCTCGCTCATCATCGTCCTTCTGGTCCCTCTGATCGAGGAAGTGCTGTTTCGCGGCTATGTCTTTGGCAATCTCCGCGGTAAGAGCCGAACGGCAGCCTATATCATCTCCTGCGCCCTTTTCGCCGGACTGTACGTCTGGCGCTTCGCCGCAGCGGCCCCCAGCCTGGAGAGCTTTCTGCTGATGCTGCAGTATCTGGTTCCCGGCGCAGTGTTCGCCTGGTGCTATGAGCGCAGCGGCACCCTGTGGACCAGCATCCTGGCCCATGCGGCGGTAAATGCACTGGCGGTGTGGGGGTAAGATGAGCCGCCTGCGGCGGACTGCTGCTCTATTTGCCTCCGGCGGGCCACTCTTTACCGCTAAAAGTGGCAAAAAAGCGCCGGGGAGCTCCCCGGACCCCCGTATTTTTGGGCGAATGCTTGTGGGGTGTTTCAGCAGAGAAACAGACCTTGGGTATGTACGGCTCGGCGTCAGATGCAGCTTGCCCAACTTCGCCTGACGCCCCACGACACTGAGACAAACAGGTTTGATAGCATGTGCCGCTGTCTGACATTGCAGACCATGGTGCGGTGCGGCCCTGTAGTTTTGTCAACGGGAGCATCAGCATCCCACTGCACAAATGCGCCCCATGGGCGCAGAATATCAACATAGAAGGAGGCCACCATGCCCCACATCCAACAACTTTCCCCCCACGTGGCCGACCTGATCGCCGCCGGCGAGGTGGTGGAGCGCCCCGCCAGCGTGGTAAAGGAGCTGGTAGAGAACGCCATCGACGCAGGCTCCTCTAGCCTGGTAGTGGAGATCCAGAACGGCGGCATGTCCTCCATTCGGGTCACCGATAACGGCTGCGGCATCGCGCCGGATGACCTGCCCACCGCCTTCCTGCGCCACGCCACCAGCAAGTTGCGCACCGCCAACGACCTGGCCGCCATCGGCACGCTGGGCTTTCGCGGCGAGGCTCTGGCCGCCATCTCCGCCGTCAGCAGGGTGGACATCTTCTCCCGCCAGCAGGGAGGAGAGCTGGGCTCCAGCCTCTCTCTGGATGGAGGTATCCCTGGCCAGGTGGAGAGCGCCGGGTGCCCGGAGGGCACCACCATCGTGGTGCGGGAGCTGTTTTACAACACCCCCGCCCGCCTGAAATTTATGAAGAGCGACAGCGCTGAGGCCTCCGCCGTATCCGCCATGCTCCAGCAGATCGCCCTGAGCCACCCGGAGGTCTCCATCCGCTACATCCGTGACGGGAAGGAGGAGCTCCATACCCCCGGCGATGGGAAGCTCCTCTCCGCCATCTACGCCGCCCGGGGCCGCGATTTCGCCCTGGGGCTGGTGGGTGTTGACGGCGGGGGAGAGGGCATACGGGTCCGGGGCTTTGTCACCGACCCCCTCAATGGTCGGGGTACCCGGGCTATGCAGACCTTTTTTTGCTGCGGGCGCATGATCAAGTCACCTCTGCTGGCTGCCGCACTGGAGGAGGCCTATACCAACCGGCAGCTGAAGGGGAAGTTCCCCGGCTGCGTGCTGCATATCGATCTGCCCCTGAACCAGGTGGATGTGAACGTTCATCCCGCCAAGACGGTGGTAAAATTCGTCAGTGAGCGAGCGGTGTTCTCCGCCGTCCACCACGCGGTGAAGGATGCGCTCGACGGCAGGGAGGCCCCCGCACCCGCACCCAGACCTGCCGCCCAGACAGTGAATCCCCGCGGGGATTTCTACCAGACTATGGACGCAAAAACCTTCCGGGAGCAGCAGGAGAAGGCCGCGCCGCCCGCCCGCCGCGCCGCCATGTCCACCCCGGAGCGGGGCGGCCGGGCCGTACTGCGGGACAGCGCGCCCCAGACCAGTCTTTTCCCACCAGCCGCACCGAAACCGGAACCCGCCCCCATTCCCCGGGAGGCGGCCCCGCAGCCTGCGTCTAAAGCAGTGCCCTCAGCTGCGCCTGGACCCGCCGCGCCCCAGATCAGATCGGTGCCGCCTGTTGCCCCTATCGATCCCACCCCTTCCACCAAACCCACCGTATCCGCGCCGCGCCCCTCCGGCGAGACGCCGGTCCCACCCCGGGAGAGCGCCCCTGCGCCCCTGCCGGAGCCGGAGCAGACCGTTATGGCCCCGGTGGCCAAGGCGGCACCCTGGCGCTTTGTGGGGGAGGTGCTGCACACCTATATCATCGCCGAGGACGGGGATGACGTGTATCTCATCGACAAGCACGCTGCCCACGAGCGCATTAACTTCGATCGGCTGAAGGCCGACCCGGAGCCTGTGATGCGCCAACAGCTGCTGGCCGCCGTGGCAGTGGATCTGCCGGCTGAGCAGTACGCCGCGCTGCTGGACAACCTCCCCCTGCTGGAGGAATTCGGCTTTGAGGCCGAGGACTTCGGCCAGGGCTCCATCCTGGTGCGTGCCATCCCCTCGGATATTGACACCGGACTCATCCGGGAGACGCTGGAGATGCTCTCAGAAAAGCTGCTCACCTGCGGCACCGCCGACCCCTCCGCCGCACGGGACGCCATGCTCCACACTATGGCCTGCAAGGCCGCCATCAAGGGCGGCTGGACCAGCGACAGCGCCGAGCTGCGGGTCCTCATCGACAAGGTACAGAGCGGAGAGGTACAGTTCTGTCCCCACGGCAGACCGGTGAAGGTCAAGCTGTCGAAGTATGAGATCGAGAGGATGTTCAAACGGGCATAGGGGCTTACTTGCCTCCGGCGGGCCACTTTTTACCGCTAAAAAATGGCGAAAAAGCGCCGGGGGACACCCCCGAGACCCCTGATGTTTTTGGACGAATGCTCGTGCGGTGCTCCAGCAAAGAAACAGACCTTCGGTCGGGTGGGTCCCGGAGTTAGATCCATCTCCCAGGTCTTCGCCTGTCGGCCCACGCAAAGAAGGCCCCCAACGGGGGCAGCCTGTGCGTCTATCCGACATGCAGGCCATGGTGCGGTGCGGCCCTATGGTTTTCGTCAATGAGACTCTCAGCATCCTACCGCACAAATGCGCCCCACTGGGTCAGCGACTTCGGCTAAAAGCTTCGGAATGTATCTTTTCGAGGGCCGACAGGCGAAGTACTGCAAGATGGTTCTAAGTGGGAGCAACAATTTTCGAGACCATTTTCTATTCTGACCCGCCGTACGACCCGCCTGGCAAAAGCGGGGAGTCCGGCCCGAAGGGGGCCGGCGATCTTTTGGTTCCTTTTCAATCGTTTGAAAAGGAACTCGCCCTGGGGGCGAAACCCCTTAAACATACTATCTATCGACCCAATAATAAAAAACCGCCGCCGACAGGCGGCGATCCACAGAAATAAAAGGAGGCGTTGACCAATGCCGCAAAAGCTCCTCTGCGTGGTGGGCCCCACCGCCTGCGGAAAGACAAAAATGGGCATTCTTCTGGCCCAGGCATATAACGGCGAGGTAGTCAGCGTAGACTCCATGCAGATCTACCGGGGCATGACCATCGGCACCGCCGCTCCCACAGCGGAGGAGATGGGCGGCGTGCCCCACCATATGGTAGCCGTGGCGGAGCCGGAGGAGAGCTGGTCCGTGGCCCGCTTCGTTCAGGAGGCGGACCGGTGCATCCAGGACATCCTAACCCGGGGGAAACTCCCCATTCTCGTGGGCGGCACCGGGCTGTATCTGGACGCCATCGTGGCTGGGCGCAGCTTTGCCGCCGGGCAAGCCGGCGGCGAGACCCGCGCCGCATTGGAGCGGGAGCTGGCTGAAGGCGGTATCGCGCCCCTGCTGGAGGAGCTGCACCGGGTGGACCCGGAAAGCGCCCAGCGGCTCCATCCCGCCGACGAAAAGCGCATCCTGCGGGCGCTGGAGGTCTACCGGGAGACCGGTCGGACCATCACAGAGCACAACCGGGAGACCCAGGCTATCCCGCCGAAGTACGACGCCATCTACCTGGGCCTTGCCTTTCGGGACCGGGAGGATATGAAGGCCCTCATCGACCGGCGGGTAGACCAGATGGTGGAGCAGGGGCTCGTGGAGGAGATCCGCCGCCTGCTGGACCGGGGCATCCCCCGGGAGTCCACCGCCATGCAGGCCATCGGCTACAAGGAATTTCTGGCCGCCATGGCCGGGGAGGCCACCCTGGAGGAGGCCGCGGCGGAAGTGAAGCTCCGCTCCCGGCAATACGCCAAGCGCCAGCTGACCTGGCTGCGTCGCAATAAGGCCATCCACTGGATCGAATGGGAAAAAGAGCGGGATTTTGCCCGCGCTCTCCAAATTGCGACAGATATTCTGGCCGCCCAGGGGCTACAATGTCCCTGAGGCGGACAGGCCCCCGCGGCTCGTCTGCCTTACTATTTCAGAAAAGAGAGGCAGACAGCTATGACAACAAAGGCACCCAACCTGCAGGACCGGTTCCTGACCGCCGCCCGCCGCGGCGAGACCCCCGTCACCGTATTTCTGGTCAACGGATTCCAGATGCGGGGGACCATCGCGGGCTTCGACCCCTTCACCGTGGTCCTGATGACCGACGGGAAGCAGAATCTTATCTACAAGCACGCCATCTCCACCATCAGCCCCGTCCGGGATCTGCCGCTTACGGAGCAGGAGGAGGCGGCAGCCATCTAACCTGTGGCGGCGGCCCCAGGCTCCCCCAGAGAAAGAGTGATACATACCTATGAAAAACGGAAGCCTTTCCACCAAGCTGTTTCTGGCGGTCATCTGTGCCTCGGCGCTGCTCTACTTCGGCATCAATGTGGCCGCCTACTTTATGGACCCCTACACCTCCACCGTGGCCTACAACTACACCAGTGAGAACGCCGTGTCCGTGGCGGGCTATGTAGTCCGACAGGAGGAGCCTCTGGCCGGAGACGGCGAGCTGGTGTACTTCTCCCGCAGCGAGGGCGAGCGGGTGGCCCGGGGCGGCACCGTGGCGCTGGTCTACGACACCGCTCAGGCTCTGGAGGACGCCAACACCCTGCGCAGCCTCAACGAGCAGCTCCAGCAGCTGCTCTACGCCCGCTCCCTGGCCTCCGGCACCCGCACGGACATGCTGCTGGAGGACGAGGTGGTCAACTCCCTCATCAGCTTCCAGAGCGCCCTGGCAACCCACACCGCCACCGAAGCATCTGCCGCCGCCCAGGACCTGCGGGCAGCTGTGCTTAAGCGCAGCTACGCCTACACCGGCACCGCCGAGCTGGACAGCTCCATCGCCCAGCTGCAGGAGAAAGTCAGCGGCCTCACAGCCGCCTCCTCCGCCAGCACCTCCCGCATTACTGCCCCCAGAAGCGGCCTTTTCAGCGGCATGGTGGACGGCTACGAGACCGTCCTGACGCCGGAGGCCCTGGAGAACATGACGGTTGCCGACTACCGCCAGATCCAGGCCGCCGCAGCCGCAGGCAGCAGCAAGCTGATCTACGGCAGCCGCTGGTACTTCGTCACTTTGATGCGGGAGACGGACATGGAGAAGATGAAGGTAGATGACACCGTGACGCTGCGGTTCCAGTCCGGACTGGACCGGGACCTGACCATGACGGTGGAACGCATCAGCGACGCCGACGGCGGGCAGCGGCTGGTCGTGCTGTCCTCGGGACAGTATCTGGATCTCACCACATTGCTGCGCCACCAGAACGCGCAGATCATCTTCGGCAGCTACTCCGGCATCCGGGTGCCCCGCAGCGCGGTGCGCATCGAGTGGACAGACGTGCTGGACGAGGACTCGCAGCCCGTGCTGCAGGCTGACGGTACCCCCAAGCGGGAGCAGGTCACCTGCGTGTACACCATGTGGGGCACCAACGCCCGCAAAAAACCGGTGGAGATCCTGTGGCAGGAGGATGAATATATGCTCGTTGCTCCGGCGGAGGGCGTCAGCAGCAGCCGACAGCTGCGCAGCGGCGACGAGGTCATTACCGCAGCGGCGGAGCTATATGATGGAAAGGTGATCGAATGATGAACAGTATCGCAGAAAACTTGCAGATGATCCGCGGCCGCATGGCCGTCGCGGCAGAGAAGGCGGGCCGGGATCCCAGTGAGATCCTGCTGGTGGGTGCCAGCAAGATGAATGATGCCGCTGCCTGTCAGGCTGCCATTGCTGCCGGGATCGACGCTCTTGGTGAAAACCGGGTCCAGGAGATGACCGCCAAGCTGCAGGAGAACGCCTACGACGGCGCACCCCTGCACTTCATCGGCCATCTGCAGCGCAACAAGGTGCGCCAGGTGGTGGGCGTAGCCAGCCTGATCCACTCCGTCAGCTCCCTGGAGCTGCTGGAGGAGATCGACAAGCAGGCCGCCAAGCGCGGCATCGTGCAGGACATTCTGCTGGAGGTCAATATCGGCGGGGAGGAGAGCAAGAGCGGCTTCACGCCCCAGGCCGTATACGCCGCCGCGGAAAAGGCTCTGGAGTACCCCAACGTGCGTCTGCGGGGGCTGATGACCATCCCCCCCGTGGAGCGGGAGCCCCACGGAAATATGCACTATTTTGAGGAAGTTCACCGCCTTTATGTTGACATAAGCGGGAATTTGTATCATAATAGTTTTGAATACCTATCCATGGGTATGAGCGATGATTTTGAAGACGCGATCGCCGCAGGTGCCACCATGATCCGGGTCGGCTCCGCCATTTTCGGTGCGCGGCATTACCAATAAATTTAGGAGGTTTTCACCATGAGCCTGATCGACGATATCAAGCGTATGATCCGCCCCGTCAACGATGAGGACGAGGATTATCTCGACTTCGACGAGGCCGAGTCCCCTTTTGTGGAGGAGCGCCCCGTCCGCCCCGAGCGCGAACGTGAGCGTGAGCGCATCAATCTGGACAGCCGCAGGGGAAAGGTGGTAAACATCCACGCCACCACTCAGCTGAAGGTCGTGCTGGTGAAGCCCGAGCGCTTTGAGGCCGCCAGCGAGATCGCTGACCACCTGAAGGAGAAGCGCACCGTGGTCATCAATCTGGAGTCCACCCACAAGGACATCGCCCGCCGCCTGGTGGACTTCCTGTCCGGCGTAGCCTATGCCGGGGAGGGCAAGATCAAGAAGGTGGCCGCCAACACCTACATCATCACCCCCTATTCCGTGGACATCCAGGGGGATCTGATCGACGAGCTGGAAAACAATGGTCTGTACTTTTGAGCCCCGCCGCTGACATGGGCCGTACAGAGAGGCAGATAGAGAAATAGGGAGGTACCCGTATCATGATGACCCCGCAGGAAGTTGCAAGCTGCACCTTTTCCAAAGCCGTGATGGGCGGCTACAATATGGCCGCTGTGGATGATTTTTTGGACAAGCTCACCGAGGACTACACCGCCCTCTACAATGAGAGCGCCGCGCTGAAGCAGAAGCTGAAGACCGTGGTGGAGCGGCTGGAGGAATATAAGGGCATGGAGGACACCATGCGCTCCACCCTGCTGACCGCCCAGAAGATGGCCAACAGCCTAGTTGCCGAGGCCGAGGCCAAGCGGGACGCCCTGATCGCCGATGCCGCCGGTGCCGCCCGTGAGCGTCTGGCCGAGATCCAGGCCGAGGTGGCCGCCGAGGAGCAGCGTCTTGTCCAGGTCCGCGCCGATGTGGATCAGCAGATCGCCGCCGAGGAGCAGCGCCTGGCCGCCGGTCAGGGTGCGCTGCGGGGCTATATCCAGACGGTGGAGTCCGTCTGCCGCCAGCAGCTGGAGCTGCTCCAGCAGCTGCCGGAGCTGCCCCTGGCCCCCGCTCCCGCCGCCGCTGTTGCCGCCCCTGTGATGACCCAGGAGCAGCCCGCACAGGAGGAGCCTGCCGTTCAGGAACCCGCCGCCGAGGAAAGCATCGCCAAGGACATCGAAAACGTCTTTGCCGCCATTGCCCAGGCAGAGCAGGCCGAGCACGCCGGTGAGACCAGCGAGACTTCCGCGCCCCAGGCCGTGGAGAGCGACCCCTTTGCCGACGATCCCTTCGCCGATGAGGACGAGGAGGACATGGACATGGCCTCCACCCGCAAAATCAACCTGGACGAGCTGCAGTTTGGCCGCAACTATAAGAAGGACTGACCCGCAAGGCGGCCCCCATGGGGCCGCCTTTTGCTTTTTGCTTTGGTAGTTTCGGCCCCGGTGCGAGTGACGTTTGGGAGTATTTCGGCCAACCGGCCGAGGTACTTTGCCCTGTATCTTTTCGATACTCTGTTTTGTCTCCGACGGCTCACTTTTTGCCGCTAAAAAGTGACGAAAAAACCCGGGGCGCGGACCATCCCCGCCGACGGCAAAACATAACAAAAAAGGAGGACCCCCCATGGCAGATCAGCCCATCATCGCCCTGCTCTACGACTTCGACAAGACCCTGTGTACCCAGGATATGCAGAATTATGCCTTTATCCCCAGTCTGGGGATGGTTCCTGGGGATTTCTGGCGGGAGTCCACCCACTTCGGTCAGAGCCAGCATATGGACAGCATCCTGGCCTATATGTACACCATGCTCCGCAAGAGCCGGGAGCGGGATGTACCCCTGACCCGGGAGACACTGAACCGCTGCGGCCGCAGCATCGCCTTTTTCCCCGGTGTGAAGGACTGGTTCCAGCGCATCGACCGCTTCGGCCAGCTGCTGGGGGTACAGGTGGAGCACTATGTCATCTCCTCCGGTCTGCGGGAGATCATCGACGGCACCCCCATCGCCGGGTGCTTCAAGGAGATCTACGCCAGCGAGTTTCTCTACGATGAGGCGGGGCTGCCCGTGTGGCCCAAGCTGGCGGTGAACGCCACCGCCAAGACCCAGTTTATCTACCGCATCAACAAGGGCGTGCTGGATGTGTCAGACGACAAGGGCCTCAACGACTCCATGCCCGACGACAGCAAGCGGGTATCCTTCACCAATATGATCTACTTCGGAGACGGCTTCAGCGACGTCCCCTGTATGAAGATGATGCGGGCCTACGGCGGACAGGCCATCGCCGTGTACCAGGCCGCCAACCGGGAAACCGCTGAGCTGCTGCTGCGGCAGCGGCGGGTGGACTTCATCTACCCCGCCGACTATCGGGAGGGCGCAGCGCTGGAGATCACCGTGAAGAATATCATCCGTAAAATGGCCGTCAGTCAGCAGCTGTATGAAGAGAACCAGCGCCAGCTGCGCAGGGTCTGATCGCTCTCTGCCGCCCCATACTTTCCACACCTTATACACATTTTTCAACCGCTTTATCCACAGTGATCGCAGATACTGAAAAAGCAGACAGGTCGTCCCCTGTCTGCTTTTCGCTTATTCCAGCAGCTGCGCCGGATCAACGGTCTCGCCGTCCCTGGTGACGGAAAAATGCACATGCTCCCCCAGGCTCAGTTCCGCCAGGGCAGTAGTCCCCACGGTGCCGATGACGGTACCGGCGCTGACACTGTCCCCCGCTGCGACGCAGACCTCCGGGTGGAGGCTGGCGTAGGTGGTGACATAGCCGTTTTCATGCTGGATAGTCACGGTAGTGCCCATGCGGTCATCCTCCGCCACAGCAAGGACCGTCCCCGCGGCAGCAGCAGACACGGCGCTGCCCGCCTCGGCCTGGAGATCCACACCATCGTGGGTCCGCCAGTCCCCCAGGGTCTCATCGTATACCAGCCCGTCCACGGAGAACACCGCCACCGTCTCCCCGGCCACAGGGTTCACCACGCTGCGCAGGCCGCCGGCCAGCTCCTCCGGGGTCTGCTCATCGGCATCCACCGGAAGGGCCGGTCCCTCCTCCGCGGCAGCAACTGCTGTCTCGCCGCCGGTCTCCTCTGCCTGCTGGGTGGGCAGGGGGACCGCCAGGACCTCCTCCCCCAGCACCGGCCGGGGTGACTCCTCCTCCGGCGCGGCAACGGAGACAGGAGTCTCCGTTTTTGTCTCATCCACCGTCCGGACAGGCTCTCTCTCCGTGCCGGGCATCTCCCGAACGCTTCCGCCCCTCAGCAGGGCAACATAGCCAACCACTCCGGCTGCGACCACGCAGACCAGCAGGGCTATGTAGAAGCCCATGCCGCCGAAGAGGGAGGCAGCCTGCCGCTTGCCTCTGTTTTCCATACTGCATCCTTTCCATTCCTGTCAGATTGGAGATGCGAAAGCACCTCTGACCACATTGTGCGCGGTCAGAGGTGCTTTTATACAGTGCGCGGGCAAAAATACCGTTACTTTCCAGCCTGGGTCTCGCAGTAGAGGCAGCGGTAGATGTGCTCCTCCCGGTCGGTGAGCTTAAAGACCTGGGGCAGCTCCTGCTCCACAGAGGTGATGCAGCGGGGATTCTTGCACTTGATGACGTTGGTGATGGTCTCCGGCAGCTTCAGTTGGCGCTTCTCCACCTGCTGCCCCTCCCGGATGATGTTCACAGTGATGTTGGGGTCCACATAGCCGATAAGATCCCAGTCCAGATCCAGAACGTCGTCGATCTTGATGATGTCCTTGCGGCCCAGCTTCTTGCTGGTGACATTCTTCAGGATGGCCACGGAACACTCCAGCGCGTCCAGGCCCAGGATGTTGTACAGCTCCATGCCCTTACCGGCGGCGATGTGGTCGATCACGATGCCGTTTTTGATGGCGTCAATAGTCATGTCGTCTCTCCTCCCCTTACTCGATGCCCAGCAGCTTCATAATGAGGGCCATGCGGATATATCTGCCGTACTGCACCTGCTTGAAATAGCAGGCACGGGGGTCCTGGTCCACCGCCACGGAGATCTCGTTGACGCGGGGCAGGGGATGCAGGATGCACAGATCCTCCTTGGCGTTGACGAGCTTCTCGGGGGTCAGGATATAGCTGTCCTTCAGGCGCAGATAGTCCTCCTCGTTGAAGAAGCGCTCCCGCTGCACGCGGGTCATGTACAGGATGTCCAGCTCCGGCATGACTGCCTCCAGATCCCGGGTCTCCACATACTCGATGTTCTTCTTGGACAGGGTCTCCTTCTTCACGTACTCCGGCAGCTTCAGCTCATCGGGAGAGATGAGGACGATCTTGATGCCGGTGTAGCGGCTGAGGGCATTGATGAGGGAGTGGACGGTGCGGCCGAACTTCAGGTCGCCGCAGAAGCCCACGGTCAGGTCGTTGAAGCGGCCCTTCTCGTTGTGGATGGTCAGCAGATCCGTCAGGGTCTGGGTGGGATGGTTGTGGCCGCCGTCACCGGCGTTGATGACAGGCACCAGCGCGTGCATACTGGCCACCAGAGGCGCGCCCTCCTTGGGGTGGCGCATGGCGATGATGTCGCTGTAGCAGCTGACGGT
>CAYSDG010000048.1:0-13995 GCA_964429705.1 uncultured Oscillospiraceae bacterium
CGTGCGGGTTCAAGTCCCGCCTCGCGCACCATGTCGGAGTAAGCTTTATGTTGTTTGCTCCGACTTGTTTTTTGCTTCGAGGTTGACTTTTATCGCCGCTTTTTATCCAGATCGAACCCGCTTATCCGGGCTTCGGTCTGGATTTTTTGTCGCCGAAGGGGAGAAAGCAGCAAAAAGCCGAACCCGCCAGGAGCCCCCGGAGGGGACTGGCAGATTCGGCTTCTGCATGGCGGAGCCTGATGCTGGGTCACAGCTCCTCGATATACGCAATATCCTCCAGTGTGCGGAGAATGTACATGATGTCCTCATGGGCGCGGCGTGCGGGGCTTTTCAGTGTGACGTTGAAGGCCACACCACCTGCGCTGTCGGTCTGCAGCAGCAGATTGCTGGGCTCCAGATCGTGAGAACGGACAAAGTCCAGAAAATCGCGAATCGTTGCGCCATCCTTCAGCTCAACATAGGCCTCCAGCTGACGGGTATTCTGGCGGATGCGGAAGTCCAACTCGTGGAGCAGGGTGAAGATCATGAAGATGCTGAAGCTGCCCAGAATGGCAACCTCATACAGGCCAATCCCCAGAGCCAGGCCGACACAGGCGCTGGCCCACAGGCCTGCCGCAGTTGTCAGGCCCTTGATCTGGTTTCGGGGCGTGACAATGATCGTACCTGCGCCCAGAAAACCGATACCGCTAATCACCTGCGCACCCAGACGGACAGGGTCGCCGGTCTGGTAAACCTGGTAGATATACTGGTTGGTCACCATAACGATGCAGGCACCCATGCACACCAGCATATAGGTCCGCAGACCTGCGGGGCGGTTCTTCATGCCGCGCTCCATGCCGATAATGCCGCCCAGTACGATCGCCATGGTGATGCGGATCGCGATAGCGCCGTAGGTCAAAGATCTCAGAACAAGCATGCTGACCTCTTACTTGGCGTACTTGCAGCAGGAGACAAAGTGATGAGGCGCGACCTCCACCAGGGGAGGAACACCTTCGCGGCACTTCTGCTCACACTCGAAGCAACGGTTAGCAAAGCGGCACTCGTCGGGCAGGTTGATGGGGCTGGTGATCTCGCCCTTCAGAGAGATACGCTGGCGCTTGTTGTGCAGATCGGGGATGGGGATAGCACTGAGCAGCGCCTTGGTATAGGGATGGATGGGGTTGGCAAACAGCTCCTCAGCGGGGGCCTTCTCCACGATGGAACCCAAGTACATGACAGCGATCTCATCGGAGAAGTGGTTGACAACGCTCAGATCGTGGGTGATGAAGATGTAGGTCAGGTCCATCTTCTGCTGCAGCTCCTTCAGCAGGTTCAGAATCTGAGCCTGAATGGAGACGTCCAGAGCGGAGACGGGCTCATCGCACACGATCAGCTTGGGCTGCACGGCCAGCGCACGGGCGATACCGATACGCTGGCGGCGGCCGCCGTCCAGCTCATGGGGATAGCTGTTGATGAGACGCTCGGCCAGACCGACGGTGTCCATCAGCTCCAGAACGCGGTCCTCGATCTCATGCTTGTTGGTGAGGATGCGGTTGAGGCGGATGGGCTCGGAGATGATCTGGTTGATGGTCTTCTTGGGGTCCAGGGAGGAATAGGGGTCCTGGAAGATGATCTGCATGTCCTTGCGCATGTGGCGCATCTCACGCTTGGAGAGCTTGGTCACGTCCTTGCCCTCGAAGAGCACCTCGCCCTCGGTGGGCTCGATCAGCCGCAGAATAGAGCGGCCGGTGGTGGATTTACCGCAGCCGGACTCGCCCACCAGGCCCAGGGTCTTGCCCCGCTCCAGGTCGAAGCTGATGTCATCCACGGCGTGGAGCATGCCGCTGTTGGTCTTGAAGTATTTTTTCAGGTGGCGTACCTGCAGCAAGTTATCTGCCATTATTTGTTCCCCCTTTTGATATGGAAACCCTCATTCTCATAGGCCAGGCAGGCAAAGCTGTGGGTCTCGCTGGCCTTCTTCAGAGTGGGGCAGCGCTTGCGGCACTCCTCAGTGGCATAGTCGCAGCGGGGAGCAAACGCGCAGCCCTCGGGCAGGTCGGTCGGGTCGGGCATCAGGCCCTTGATGGGCTTGAGCATAGCGGTGCGGTTCTGGATGTTGGGCAGGGAGTTGAACAGGCCCTCAGTGTAGGGGTGCATGGTGTGGTCGAAGATGTCCTCCAGCGTGCCCTGCTCCACGATGCGGCCGGCATACATAACGGCAACCGTGTCGCAGACCTCAGCCACGATACCCAGGTCGTGGGTGATCATGATCATGGAGGTATCATACTTCTCCTTCAGCTCGTTCATCAGCTCCAGCACCTGGGCCTGGATGGTAACGTCCAGAGCGGTGGTGGGCTCGTCAGCGATCAGCAGCTTGGGGTTGCAGGCCAGAGCGATGGCGATGACCACGCGCTGCTTCATGCCGCCGGAGAACTGGTGGGGATACTCGTTGGCGCGGGAGCCGGGGATACCGACCAGCTCCAGCATCTCCTTGGCGCGCTCCATGGCGGCCTTCTTGTCCAGGTGTTCGTGGAGTTCCAGACTTTCGGCGATCTGCTCACCCACGGTGAAGACGGGGTTCAGAGCGGTCATGGGGTCCTGGAAGATCATGGAAACATCCTTACCACGGACCTCATCCATCTTGGCGGAGGGCAGGTTCAGAATGTCGCGGCCGTCCACCATCAGCTTGTCGCACTCCACCACTCCCGGAGGATCGGGAACCAGGCGCAGCACGGACAGGGCGGCGGTGGTCTTGCCGGCGCCGGTCTCGCCCACCAGGCCGATGGTCTGGCGGTAGCCCAGCTTCAGGTCGATGCCGTTGAGGGCGTGGACGATGCCGTCCTCCGTCTCGTAGCGAACCACCAGGTTTTCAATATCAAGGATCAGATTTTCTTTCTCAGTGCTCATGTCATTTCCTCCCTTATCGCTTCAGCTTGGGGTCCAGAGCGTCCCGCAGACCGTCGCCGATCAGGTTCAGGGAGAGGACCGTCAGCATGATGGCCAGGCCGGGGAACAGGGTCATATAGCTGTAATCACGGATGTAGGCACGTCCGGCGGACAGCATACTGCCCCACTCGGGGGCGGGGGCGGCCACGCCCAGGCCCAGGAAGCTCAGCTGGGCGGCAGAGATGATGGCGGAGCCGACGCGCAGGGTGGCCTGCACGATGATCTGGGACAGGCAGTTGGGCAGGATGTGGGAGGCCACGATGCGCCACTCAGGGGAGCCGATCGCGCGGGCGGATTCCACATATTCCTCGCCGCGGACCGTCAGAACTGCGGCGCGGGCCACACGGACGAAGGGGGCCGTACTGGCGATACCGACTGCCAGCATCAGGTTGATGGTGCTCTTGCCCAGAGCGGAGACGACGGCGATGGCCATCAGCACGCTGGGGATGGAGGCGAAGATGTCGCAGATACGCATGACAACGTCCTCGAACACACCGCCGATATAGCCGGCGGCGGCGCCCAGAGTGACGCCGAAGACCAGAGCGATGGCCACGGCGATGATACCAACGGCCAGGGAGTAACGTGCGCCATAGCACACACGGGCGAAAATATCGCGGCCCATGTCGTCAGTGCCGAAGAAGTGGTTCAGGGAAGGACCCTGCATACGCTCCTTGATGTTGTTGGCAATGACCTGGGTCTCATAATCGAACACATAGGGGGAGATCAGGGCGACCAGGATGATCAGGATCAGCAGGATCATACCGGCCACAGCGCCCTTGTTCTTGCGCAGCTGACGCCAGACAGTGGCGAGGGCACTGCGCTTCTTATACTTCTGAGATGCTCTCTGTTTGTTTTCCACAGTGTTCCCTCCTTACTTCGTATACTGCGACTTGATACGCGGGTCGACAAAGGCATAGACGATGTCGATCAGCAGGTTGACGATGGTGACCAGCATGGTGGTCATCACCAGTGCGCCGGTGACGGTGGGGATGTCGCGCTGGTCGATAGCGTCAACGACCAGACGGCCAACGCCGGGCCAGGCGAACACGGTCTCGGCCAGAACGGAGCCGCCCAGCACGTTGCTGAACTGCACGCCGAAGACGGTGATGATGGGAATCAGTGCGTTGCGCAGAGCGTGCTTGCGGATGATCTTGCGCTCGGAAACGCCCTTGGCGCGGGCCATACGCAGGTAATCCTGGCGGATGACATCCAGCATGGAGGAGCGGGTGGAGCGGGTCATGAAGGCGGCCAGACCGGCGCCGATGGTAAATGCCGGCAGGATCAGACTCTTAAAGCCATCCTCGTAGCCGCCGGAGGGCAGCCAGCCCAGCTTCAGAGAGAACAGCATGATCAGCAGCAGACCAAGCCAGAAGTTGGGCATGGACAGGCCCAGAAGCGCTGCCACCATGGCGACGGTATCTTTTATGGTGTTTTGGTTGACTGCCGCTATGATACCCAGGGGAATGGAGATACCCAGGGCCACCACCATGGTAACGGCGGCCAGCTTCAGCGTGTTGGGCAGACGCTCCAGATAGGTCTGCATAACATCGCGCTTAGAGACGTAGGAAGTGCCCAGGTCGCCGGTCAGCAGACCGCCGACGTAGCGGAGATAGCGCTCGATCAGGGAGCCGTTCAGGCCAAGCTCCTCACGGGCGGCCTCGATCTCCTCTTCACTGGCATCGGCGCTGACCACCGAGTAGACGGGGTCGCCCTCTGCCACATCCATGATCGCGTAGATGACGAAGGCCACGCACAGCAGCACGGGGATCAGCATCAGCAATCGTTTGATAATATAGCGATACATATTTTCTCCTCTGTTCCGTACAGGTTTCGCGCGGCAGAAAGGCCGCGCAGGGGAATGGACAGGATCTGTAACAGCTGTCAGCTAAGGGAGCTTACAGCCAGTGAGGAAGGGGCTGGCCCCTTCCTCACATCGTTGCTTCATGCGGTGAACTTATGCCACAGGCAGGCAGGCGTAGCGGTAGTCGTGCTTGGCGGTACCGTTCCACTTAACGCCGGACAGGCCCTTCTTCACGCCGATGTTGACGTAGGAGGTAGCGATGGGGACGATGGGAACGATCTCGTTGAGGTACTCTTCGATATCGTTGTACATCTTCTCACGCTTAGCGGAATCCTGCTCGATCAGAGCCTCGTCGATCATCTCGTTGAAGGCAGCATCCTTCATGTTGGCGCGGTTGGAGCCGTTCTTCTTCAGAACGCCGCCGTCGTCATAGGAGCCATACTGGTTGCGCAGGGTGAAGTCGGTGCCCAGGTTGTCGGTGAACTGATACAGGCACAGGTCATAGTCCAGAGCAGCGTCGTTCAGGATGCCCTTCAGAGCGGCGGTCTCCAGCTTGATCAGCTCCAGCTCGATGCCGATTTGAGCCAGGTCGGACTGCAGGACCAGAGCCATGTTCTCCTTGGCGGTGCCGTTGTAGATCAGGCGGAACTTCAGATCGCCGGGCTTGTAGCCGGACTCTGCCAGCTCAGCGGCGGCCTTCTCCAGGTCATACTCATAGACATCCAGATTGTCGTTCCAGCCGAACTGGTTGCGGTTGATCCAATGGTCATGGACGAAGCCCTCGCCGTTGTAGCCGACCTCGACCATGGAGGCCTTGTCGCTGGCGTAGGCGATAGCCTTACGGACATGGACGTTGTCCAGGCCATCACGCTCGTTGTTGATGGCCAGGTACAGCATAACGTAGTTGGGGACCTTGACCAACTCCAGGTTGTCGTCGTCCTCGATGTAGCCCAGGTCGGTGTTCAGAGGATCAACGCAGATATCGATCTCGCCGGTCTGCAGGGAGATGAGGCGGGAGGCCTCTTCCTTGATCAGACGGAAGACGATGCGCTGGGTGGGAGTGCTCTCGCCGTGGAAGTACTCGGAACGGATGAAGGAGATCTGGTCGCCGGGGGTCCAGGTCTCAACAGCAAACAGACCGGTACCGATTTGATAACCGAACTCCTGCTCGGTGACCAGCTTCTCGGAGAGGATGGACATACTCTGGTGAGCCAGCAGCATCAGGAAGTCCTGAGAGGGCTTGGAGATGGTGACAGCAACATGAGTATCGTCGATGACCTCAATGCCGGTGACCAGCTCGACCTTGGTCTTGGTGAAGGAGGACTCCTTCGCACGCTCCAGGGTGAACTTGATGTCGTTGGCAGTGCAGGGAGTGCCATCGCTGAAGGTGACGTTGTCGGGGATCTCGAAGGTGAAGGTGCAGCCGTCATCGGAGACAGTCCAGGAAGAAGCCATACCGGGGATGACCTCGTTGGTCTCGGGGTCGACTTCGACCAGGGTCTCGTGAGTCAGGGTGAAGGCCATCATGTTGGCATCGGTGTTGGAGCCCTGAGGATCCAGCGTGGTGATGTCATTGGCGACACCGATGGTGATGGTCTCCTGATAGTTTGTGGTTGCGGGATCAGGGGTGGTCTGCTGCTGGTCGTTGCCAGTCTTGTCGTTGTTGCCGGCATTGGTGTTGCCGCCGCAGCCGACAGAGCTGAGCAGCATTGCTACGCACAGCAGAACGAGCGCGAGTTTCTTCATCGCTTTCATAAGTTCTCCTCCTATATAAGATTGTTGCTTTTGCGGTGCGGTTGAGGGCGCACACCGCTACGTTCCTATTGTCTCAGAGACCGCGACAGCTTGCAAGTTGCCAAATCGGCAAATATTTCACCAAAATGCAAAATTTGCCGAAAAATCTGCGGCAAATTTTGCATCTCAACAATTCGCTGTTTTTAGGGTATCTTTTTTTGTTCCAATTTACCAAAATGGATTGAAAACACTGCGGTTTTGTACTAAAATATATGGGAAATTTTGCGTTTGACCGTATGGCGAGGAGGGCGGCTATGAAAAAGCATCTGTGGTGCGCGGCACTGCTGTGCGCGATGGTCCTGTCGCTGCTTCCCGGCGGCCGCGCCCAGGCACTGAACCGGTATCTGCGGGTGGGGGTAAACACCAATACCCCGCCCTTTCAATTTACGGACAAGTCGGGCAGCTGTGTGGGCATCCACGTTAACATGATGGAGGCCATCGCCGCGCAGGACGGCTATGAGGTGGAGTTCGTCCCCTATGACACCAATCGGAACTGCCTGCGGGCACTGGAAGAGGATGAGATCGACATCGTCCTGGGAGCGATCCGCTCTTCGGTGGACCAGTTGGCCGACTGCAGCGCCACAGACCCGCTGACCAGTTCTCAGCTCTGCATGATCGTGGACAACGATGCGCTGTCCGCGGGCAGGAGCATCACCACAGCGGTTTTTGCCTCGGAGACGATCCAGCATACCCTGCTGGCCAATCTGGGGATCTACCAGTTCATCGCGGTGGGGGATCAGGTCTCTGTCTACGAGCGGCACAGAGAGCAGCCGGATTCCGCTATGATCGGCGTGAAGGACAGTTTGATCTATCAGCTGGTGCAGGACGATGTGGACAGCGAATACACCGTTCGCTACAATTATCTTGGCGCGCTGGAGTTTTCCATGGTGGTGCGCCGCAGCGACGCTGAGCTGCTGCGGGCCATGAACAGCAGCATCAACCGCTTTAAGGCGACCCAGCAGTATGAGAATATCTGCAACAACTGGCTTCCGGCCAGCACCCAGGCGGCTCGCTTTCAGCGCACGCTGCGGATCATATCGGTGGGCTTCGCTGTGGCGCTGCTGGCGGCGCTGAGCTATATGATCCTGACGCGACGGATTCAGCAGGTGCTGCGCCGCCAAGTGGCGGAGCAGACTGAGGAGATCCAGGCGGCCAAGCTGGCGCTGGAGCGCCAGTACGCCCAGCTGCAGGACGAGAGCGACCTGCGCAACCGCATCATCAAATATTCCCCCAGCGGCATGATGCTGGTGGACCGCAGCGGCGCGATCACGCTGATGAACAAGAGCGCGTGCGCCATCGCCGGGCTGGCCCGGGCGCCCATTGGCGCCAGCGCACTGACGGTCCCGGTGTTCTGCGAGATACTGGAGCGGGAGGGCGATGCCCTTTTTGATAACGGCACCATGGTGGAGAGCAGCCCGCTGCGCATCGGGGACTCCCCTGTGCGTACCCGCTCCTACCGCTATATGGCCCATCAGATCATCCAGTACGGCCAGGTGACGGGCGTCCTGCTGACAGTGCAGGATGTTACGGAGGTGGAGCGGCAGCGGCAGGAGGAGTTCGCACGGCAGAAGAGCTCCGCGCTGACCCGCATCGCCGCCGGTATCGCCCATGAGATCCGCAATCCCCTTATGACGATCCGTACCTTCGCCACCCTGATCGGGACCAAGGGGGACAATAAGCAGGTCCAGGAGTCCTTTGCCATGTATGTCCCCAACGAGGTGGACCGCATCAACCGACTGATCGACAATCTGATCCACTACGCCAAGCCCACGGTTCGCCACCCCCAGCGGGTGTGTGTGGAGGAACTGGTGGGAGACAGTCTGGCCCTGATCCGGCCTGTGCTGCGCAAGAGCCACTTCCAGCTGGAGCAGGATGTGGCGGCGGATCTCTACATCTTTGCTGACCGCGACCAGATCAAGCAGGTCATCATCAATATCCTTCTCAACGGCATCGAGGCCATGGAGAGCAAATGTGCCGCCGCGCCGCAGCCGCAGTCCCTGACCATCTCTGTGCGGGCGGCAGGACAGGAGGACAAGGTCTCCATCGTCATCCGCGATGAGGGCACCGGCATGACCGAGCAGGAGCTGAGCTTCTGCCGCGACCCCTTCTTTTCCACCAAGGACACCGGCACCGGACTGGGCCTGTCCCTGTGTGAGCAGTATATCAATGAGAACAGTGGTGTGATGGAGATCGACAGCGTCAAGGACCAGTACACCCAGATCTCACTTATCTTTGAAAGGAGCTAACCCATGCGCCCTCGTATCCTGATCGTTGATGATGAAAGCAGTATCTGTATCTCCCTGTCTCTGGCTCTGGAGTCGGACTATGATATGTCCTGGGAGAGCGACCCTATGCGGGCCTTGGAGCGCCTGCAGGAGGAGCCCTTTGACCTGGTTTTGCTGGATATGGTGATCGGCGAACACGATGGGCTGGATATTTTGGTGAAGATCAAGCAACTGGCGCCGCTGGTCTCGGTCATTATGATGACGGCCTATGGCAGCATCCGCTCCTCTGTCAGCGCCATGACCCGGGGGGCCTTCACCTATCTGACCAAGCCGCTGGACGTGGAGGAGCTGAAGATCTACATCCAGCAGGCGCTGGAGTTCCGGGCGCTGAACGACAAGGTGACCTTCCTGAACGACCAGCTGCGGGAGCAGGACAGCACCGAGGAGCTGATCGGCACCAGCGCAGCCCTGCGGCAGGTGCTGCGGATGATCGAAAAATTCCGGGATGTGGAGGCCAATGTGCTCATCACCGGCGAGAGCGGCACCGGCAAGACCCAGGCGGCCCGGGCGCTGCACAATGGCAGCGGACGGGAGCGCTTCGTCACCGTCAGCTGTGCCGCTACGGACGAGGAGCGGCTGGAGGAGGAGCTTTTCGGCTGCAAGGTGGGCGCGCGCCCCGGCGCGGTGTGCGACCGGCGGGGCAAGCTGGATTACGCCAACGGCGGAACGCTGTATCTGGAGAGCATTGGGGACATGCCTCTGGGCTTCCAGGCCAAGCTGCTGCGGGTACTGCAGGAGCGGACCTTTTCCCCGATAGGGGGCCGGGAGGTCCATCATCTCAACACCCGGATCGTCTCCTCCACGAATCAGAACCCGGAGACGCTGGTAAACAACGGCCTGCTGCGGCGGGATCTGCTGTATCGGCTGAACACGGTGGAGATCCACATGCCGCCGCTGCGGGAGCGGCGGGAGGACATCCCGCTGCTGTGCAATTATTTCATCCAGAAGAGCGCCATGCTCCGCAATAAGCGCATCAAGCTCCGTGGCCTCACGGATGAGGCGCTGGCACTGCTGAATGCCCACAGCTTCCCCGGCAACGTGCGGGAGCTGGCCAATACCATTGAATATGCCGGCATCATCGCCGGAGGGGAGTGGATCCGGGCCAAGGATCTGCCCTACCGGCTGACAGACTCCGCGCCCAACACGGATGAGGTGGAGCGTTTCCTGTCCGGCAAGACCCTGCAGGAGTTGGAGCGGCTGGCGATACAGAATTCGTACCGCGCCCACAGCGGCAAGCGCACCGCCATGGCCGCCGAGCTGGGCATCAGCCCCCGCGGGCTGTGGAACAAGCTGAAGGAATACGGGATGCAGTGAGCATCCGCAAAAGGAGAACAACATTGATGAGCAAGCGACAGGAGAAGGGGACGGCCCTGCGGTACGTCTTTCTGCGGATCTACAGCAACGACGAGCTGCAGCGCTTTTTGACAAAGCTGATGAAGGAGGGACTGGTCATCGACCACTGCCGGGGGAATTTCCTCTTTTTCCGGCGTCAGCAGATGAAGAAGGCGCGGCTGTGCGTGGTCACCACGGACTGCTCCAAGCCCTCCCCCCAGGAGGACGAGCAGGTGATGGAGTATATCGACATTGCCAAGGCGAAGGGCTGGCAGCTGCTGTGCATCGGCGACTATGAGAGCCTGCTGCCCATGCGGCGGCGGCTGTATTTCTACACCTGCGACCCCAAGGTCAAGCCTCTGGAGCCGGACGAGGCCATTGATTTCCAGAATGCCTACCGGGCCTATCACTCCACCGCCAAGTGGACGGCGGCCTGGATCCTGCTGGCGGCGGCTGCCCTTGTCAGTACGGTCCTCTTTATGCTGGCGGATGGGCTGCATCTGTCCCTGGCCTTGCTGGACGCGGCGCTGCTGGCGGTGGCGGCGGGGGAGATGATGCTCTGCTTTGACCGGAAAAAGCTGTACGACCATGTGACCAAGAAAAAGCCCTTCCCCAAGGACAGCGACATAGCGCTGCGCAAGCGGGAGCGCTTCATGATGGGAGCCATGGGGGTGGCTCTGGCGGCGATACTGATACTGCTGATGGCATGAGAAAAGCGGCGACCCGCGGCGGAACTTTTGTTCCGCCGCGGGTCGTTTTTTGTGATATTGTGATTGCCTGTTGTATCAGCAGGGCTCCACGTCGTAGCGGCTGTCGTTGGTGATGACCAGCTCGGTGATGCGGCCCAGGCTGTTGACGTTGATATAGCAGAGGAAGGCAAAGCGGCCCTGGTCATCGCCCAGCAGCAGGCAACGCTTGCCGGGGATGTACTGAGGCGGGTTCTCTCCCGTCTCCTCCACGCCCACGATGCGGCCGGGCACGGCCTTGCAGATCCCGGACTTCCGCAGCTGGTCCACCACGGTGATCAGCAGGGGCAGGGACAGATCAGTGCCCTCCTGGCGATTCTCCATGAAGGTCACGGCGCAGTCCATGTGCATGGCGGCAAAGGCACGCAGGGCGTTTCCGCTGGCGAAGATGTCCTCCAACAGCACAAGATCCTGCTCCTCACCATAGGTGATGCCGCCGGTATACTCGCCCACGGCGGCGTCGCCGGACAGCACACAGTAGGCGGACACAGCGGCACCCACCTTCACCAGATCCTTTTGCTCCTCGGGCACCACGTCCAGACTGTGGCACAGCTCCACATCGCCCATGCTGGTGGTGACGGTGGCGCTGATATACTTGCTGATCACCTCCATGCCCATGAGCACTTCGCCCACGCGGACATCCTTGATGGTGCCCTGGAGCACCACGGTGTCCTCCTGGGGTTCCACCACATGCTGGCTGCCCTTTTCGCTGTAGACCACCCGCATGGGCAGGGCCACCATGTTCAGGCGGATGCGCTGGCCGGGGGTAAGTCTGGGCAGCACCTGGCTGCACAGCACGTTGACGGAGGCGATGTCCTCGCAGTCGTCCACCCGCACCAGAAGCTGGCGGGCCATAGTGTCAGCCCCGTCGGGGGTGACATCCGCCACGATCTCGCAGTCCCACATGCAGTCGCTGACAGCGTGGGTGTCGATGCCCAGCAGCATGTCGTCGCCGGTCTCCGGGTCGGGCATCACGCGCACCACGGAGATCGCGTCGCCCATGTACATGCGGAAATAGTCACCGGTGTAGGCGCGGACACGCTGGCCCTGAGCCATGGTCAGGGAGCAGAGGCGCAGCAGATCCTCATGCTTTGCCACCATATCGGTCAGACCAAAGTTTTCAAATTTTGTCGCCATATTGCACCTCACACCTCAAAATCCACGGCCACCCGGTCAGTGCGGATGGACTTGCAGAGCGCGGACACCGCCACGTGACGGGGGTCCTTCTTATAGGTATCCAGATCCTCAAGGGAGTCGAACAGGCTGATGAGCACCGCGTCATAGTTGCCGCTGGCGCAGTTGACGCCCACCTCCTGCGCCTTGATCTGGGGGATCACGCCGTAGAGTCCCTGCAGGCCGGAGAGAAATTCGTGCATCTCCTTCTCGGTCCCTTCCCGGAACTTCCACATCACGATGTGTTTGATCATAGTGGGTCTCCTTCTATTTTACTATTATCTGTATCGCTGTCAGAATCAGCGCGGTGCCCCGCGCAGACGGTAATATTTTAATTATACTACATCCTGCGGGAAAATCAACTGATGAGTTTCTCTTTTGATCCAGCGTTGCATTTTTTCACGGATCGTGTATACTAAAGGCGATAAAATAACAGGAGGAACCCCTATGAAACTCATGATCGCGTCCGATCTCCATGGGTCGAACTACTATGTCAAAAAGCTGATGGACCGTTTCCAGGAGGAGGCACCCGATAAGCTGCTGCTGCTGGGCGACCTACTGTATCACGGCCCCCGCAATGCCCTGCCGGAGGATTACAGCTGCCCTGATGTGGCCCAGCAGCTCAACAACATCCGGGAGAAGATCGTGGCAGTGCGCGGCAACTGTGACTGCGAGGTGGACCAGATGGTGCTGCAGTTCCCCATCATGGCGGATTACGCCCTGCTGGAGGTCAACGGCCTGACGCTCTACGCCACCCATGGCCACCTGTGGAATGAGACCTGCCCGCCCCCCATGGCGGAGGGAACGGTGCTCCTCAATGGCCATTTCCACATTCCCACCTGCAATGAGCACGGCAGCTATCTCTACATCAATCCCGGCTCCACCTCCATCCCCAAGGGCGGCAGCGTGGGCAGCTATCTGGTGCTGGAGGGACAGACCTTCACCTGGAAGGATATGGACGGCAGCGCCTATAAGACCTATACCGTAAAGTAATTGTTTTCTTCGAAAATACGAAAGTATATCGATCCAGCCGCAGGCGAAGGCCTGCGGCTGTTTTTGTGCGCTGCGCGGACAGAAAAATGCCCCCGCGCCAGATGGCGCAGGGGCAAAAACAGAATCGGTCACACCCGCTTCCAGGATGCGCCCTCCTTGGTGTCAATGATCTCAATGCCCTGGGACTTCAGCTCATCGCGGATGCGGTCGGCCTCGGCAAAGTTCTTGGCCTTCTTGGCCTGGGCGCGCTGCAGCACCAGCGCGTCGATGGCGGGATCTCCCTCGCCGGTGATGACGATGTCGCCGGAGGTGGCGGCCTGTGCGGCCGCTGCCTTTTCCCGCAACTCGATGGACTTGTCCATCAGATTCAAGGAGAGGACACGGTCATAGTCGTTGAGGATGGCCAGCTTGGTGTTGTCGTTGGTCTGGGCCTTCAGCACATCGTACAGTGCGGTGACGCCCATGGAGGTGTTCAGATCGTTGCCGATGAGCTGCTTGAACTTGTCGCGGTACTCGTGGAACACGGCGGCGTCCACCTCGCTCTCGGGATTCAGGGCGGCGATGCGCTTGATGAGCTTGTTGTAAGCGCCCTGGGCGTTGTCCAAGTTCTCCCAGGAGAAGACCAGGCTCTTGCGGTAGTGGCTCTGCAGGCAGAAGAAGCGGTACACCAGGGGGTCATAGCCCTTCTCCTCCAGCAGGGACACAGTCAAAAACTCGCCCTTGGACTTGCTCATCTTGCCGGAGCTGGTGTTCAGATGGGCCACATGGAACCACTGCTTGCACCAGGGGTGGCCCACATAGGCCTCGGACTGGGCGATCTCATTGGTGTGGTGGGGGAAGGCGTTGTCCACGCCGCCGCAGTGAAGGTCGAGATATTCGCCGTTATACTTCATGGAAATGCCGGAGCACTCGATGTGCCAGCCAGGATAGCCCACGCCCCAGGGGG
>CAYSDG010000049.1:0-13960 GCA_964429705.1 uncultured Oscillospiraceae bacterium
CTGCTGGGTCTGGTGTGTGATCCGGTGGCCGGTCTGGTGGAGGTCCCCTGCGTCAAGCGCAATGTTATCGGCGCTATGAGCGCTATTGCCGCTGCGGATATGGCCATGGCGGGGATCGAGAGCCGCATTCCCGCGGATGAGGTCATCGACGCCATGGGCGACATTGGCCGCCGTATGCCTGTGGAGTTCCGGGAGACGGCCCTGGGCGGTCTGGCGGTGACGCCCACCGGCAAGGAGGTCAAGGAGTGGATGATCGAGAGCCGCCGGAAAAATGTGGTAGGCGCACAGGTATAAAGCGGCTGCCCGGACGGCGGAGAGAGGAGCGTGTACCCCATGAAGCGATACGGTAAAGTCGTGTTTTGGAGTGTGCTGCTGGCTGCGTCTCTGGTGGCGCTGGTGCTGGCTGTGCTGCTGGAGAAGCGGGTGCAGCTGCTGCCTGCGGTCATTGCGGTGGTGTTTACGGCAATACAGGTCGTGCGCGAAGCTGCGGCGTGCAGGCGGAAAACATAAAGTGAAACAGAAAAGGTCCCGCCCGAACAGAGAAGCGTTCGGGCGGGATTTTTTATTGCCGGATGACGGTACCGGTCCGTCCGGCGATGCCGTCCCTGGCCTTTTCCAGCAGGGTGATGAGGGCCTCGCGGCCGGGCTTGGACTGGGCGAACTGGACGGCAGCCTCCACCTTCGGCAGCATGGAGCCGGGGGCAAACTGCCCCTCCGCCATGTATTGCCTGGCTTCCCCGACGGTCATGGCGCTGAGCCACTGCTCATTTTCCTGGCGGAAGTTGATGGCTACTCGCTCCACGGCAGTGAGGATGATGAGGGCGTCGGCATCCAGTTCCTCGGCCAGCAGCTCCGCGGCGAAGTCCTTGTCGATCACGGCCTCCACAGGCTGCAGCCTGTGTTCCACTGTGCGGCAGACGGGCAGGCCGCCTCCGCCGCAGCAGATGACCAGCTGGCCCGCCTGCGCCAGGGCGCGGATGGTGGGGACCTCCACGATATGCCGGGGCTTTGGGGAGGCCACGTAGCGCCGCCAGCCCCGTCCGGCGTCCTCGCGCACGATGCAGCCGGTCTCGGCGGCGCAGCGCTGGGCCTCCTGCTCTGTCATGAATTTACCGATGGGCTTGGAGGGGGCGGCAAAGGCCGGGTCGCCGGGGTCCACCTCCACCTGCGTGACGATGGAGCAGACGGGCATATCCGCAATGCCGCGGTCCAGCAGCTCCTGCCGCAGAGCCCGCTGCAGGTCTTGGCCGATATAGGCCTGGCTCATAGCGCCGCAGATGGATAGGGGCGTTGCGCCCTGATGGGGATCATCCTTCGCCAGGGCGGCCATGGCATTGTTGATGATGCCTACCTGGGGGCCGTTGCCGTGGGCCACCACCACCTGTTGACCGTCCTCAATCAGGTCAACGATCGCTCTGGCGGTGACTGCGGCGGCCTGGGCCTGCTCAGTCAGTGTGCTGCCCAGGGCGTTGCCGCCCAGGGCGATGACGATACGCTTGCTCATAGTGAAAACCTCGCTCCCGCATGTTGTTGGAGGTAGCGTTCCACGCTTGCGGGGGCATTATGTAAGAAAAACAGGAAAGAGACAGCGGTGTGCTGTCTCTTTCCTGTTTGGCGGAGGCGTTACAGTTTCAGGTCGCCTTCCTTGATCCAGCCCAGCTTGCGGCAGGGGATGCCGATGAGCCAGGTGAGTACGGCGGGAAGAATGAAGCAGATGAGGAGCAGGCCCAGCCAGTCCATACCGGTGATGGCAGCCTTTGCGCCGCTGGCCACATCGGCCACCCATCCGGAGTACACACCGATGGGACCCACCATGCCGCAGGTGCCCATGCCGGAGGCCACGGCAGAGGCCGGGTCGTTCATTTCCAGATGGAATACACAGGTGGCCAGAGGGCCGGTGATGGCAGAGGCAGCCGTGGCAGGGATCCAGATGCGGGGGTTGTGGACGATGTTGCCCATCTGGAGCATGGAGGTGCCCAGTCCCTGGCTCACCAGACCGCCCCAGCGGTTCTCCCGGAAGGACAGCACGGCGAAGCCTACCATCTGGGCGCAGCAGCCGGCCACAGCCGCGCCGCCGGCCAGTCCGGTCAGTCCGATAGCGGCGCAGATAGCGGCGGAGGAGATGGGCAGCGTCAGAGCCACACCGATGACCACGCTCACCAGAATGCCCATCCAGAAGGGCTGGAGCACGGTGGCCCACTTAACAAAGTCGCCGATGGCGGCGGCGGCGGTGCCGATGGCCGGAGCCCACCAGGCGGAGAGTCCAACACCCACCAGAATGGTCACCAGCGGAGTGACCAGAATGTCGATCTTAGTCTCTTTGGAGACGGCCTTGCCCAGCTCGGCGGCGATGATGGCGATAAACAGCACTGCCAGAGGGCCGCCTGCGCCCTTACCGCCGTCCAGCGTGGTGCTGCCCAGGGCGTTGGCGGCGTAGCCCACTGTGGCCAGAGAGAAGAGCACCAGGGGGGGAGCCTGCAGAGCGTAGCCGATGGCCACGGCCATGGCCGCACCGCTCATGGCAGAGGCGTAGCTGCCCGCGTTCACCAGAAACTCCATGTGAAGCTGGGTGCCCAGCGTGTTCAGAATGGTGCCGATGAGCAGGGAGCAGAACAGACCCTGGGCCATAGCACCCAGAGCGTCGATGCCGTAGCGCTTGGCGGACAGCTCGATGTTCTTCCGCTGGAGAAATTCTTTTACCTTCATTTGTACATCCTGCATTTCATTAGTCTGGATAGGTGTCTTGACACATATCCGCACCATTGTATCCAGTTTCCTGTTTTTGTCAAGACCTTTCGTTGAAAACATGTTGATAAAGCAATAAAAAGGAACGTCCGGGGGACGTTCCTTTTTGCGGATGGGCAGAAATTGCTGTCAGACGAGCTGCTTCAGAGCTGCCAGCAGGGAATCCACATCCTCATCGGAGGAGCTCCAGCCGGTGACGAAGCGAATGCAGGTGTGGCTTTCATCCATGGGCTGCTGGATCTCGAAGGTGAAGCGCTCCCGCAGCTGCTCCACAGCGGCGTTGGGCAGGATTGGGAAGACCTGGTTGCTGACAGCCGGGGCCAGCAGGGGGATGCCCAGCGCCTGGACACCCTCGCTGATGCGGGCGGCCAGACGGTTGGCGTGGCGGGCCAGCTCCAGATAGAGGTCATCCTCCAGGATCGCGCTGAACTGCACTCCCAGCAGGCGCCCCTTGGCCAGGATCGCGCCCTGCTGCTTCATGCAGTGGCGGAAATAGGGCTGAAGAGCGGGGGTGGTAATGATCAGCGCCTCGCCGAAGAGCAGGCCGTTCTTGGTGCCGCCAATGGTGAAGGCATCACAGCAGCGGGCGTAGTCGGCAAAGCCCACGTCGCTGCCGGGTGCGGTGATGGCGGAGCCGAGACGGGCGCCATCACAATAGATGTAAAGGTTATTTGCCTTGCAGACATCCCGCAGGGCCAGCAGCTCGTCGCGGCTGTATACCGTGCCGACCTCGGTGGTGTTGGAGATATACACCAGCCGGGGGACTACCATATGCTCGCTGCTGTGGGCGGCCAGAGCGGTCTGAATCATGGCGGGAGTTACCTTGCCGTCCGCAGAGGGGCAGTGGATGACCTTGTGGCCGTTGTGTTCGATGGCCCCGGTCTCGTGGACGCAGATGTGGCCGGTCTCAGCGGCGATCACCGCCTCGTAGGGCCGCAGGAAGGCGGCCAGGGTGGTCTTATTGGTCTGTGTGCCTCCCACCAGAAAATGGACAGCGGCATCGGGGCAGGCGCAGAGGGTGCGGATCTTGTCCGCCGCGGCCTCGCAGTAGGGGTCGCAGCCGTAGCCCGCGGTCAGTTCCAGGTTGGTACGCAGCAGCGCGTCCATCACAGCGGGGTGGGCGCCGGCGCTGTAGTCGTTGCGGAAATGGATCATAGCGGATACCTCGGTTCAGTATAGTTTTGTGGCAGAGGGCCTATTTGGTCACTGCGCTGGTGGCGATGGCGGTCGTCATGGCGTCCAGCACCAGCTGCTTCTGAGCGGCATCGTAGTAGGTGCCGGTATAGAGCAGCAGCTGCCGGTCCTTGGCGGCGTATATGGTGATGTAGTGGGTGGTGGGGATGTCCAGCAGCGCGCCGCGGCCGCCCTGCTCGTCGATGTAGGCCTGGGTGATGGTCCCGGCCTCCAGCATGGCGTCCAGATTCTCATCGGTGAAGCGGCCGGTGGTCTCCCAGTACAGCACGCGCTCCCCGCGCAGCATACGCATCTCCAGCAGATCGGTGGTCATGGCGCTGACCTGCTCCTCCATGGCCTCGGCCAGGTCATCCCGGTATTGATTGCTCAGCTTGCCGGGGAAGGAGCCGACGATCTGCGCGGAGACGGTGAGGGGCGGATGCTCGTCGCTGGATTCGTCGAAGGTGATGACGGGAATATCATAGTCGCCGACGGTCCAGCCGCTGGCGGGGAAGGAGAAGCGCAGTTCTTCTCCAACGGCGGGCTCCAGGGCGGTCACATCCAGCGGAGCAGGTGTCATCACGGGATAGCTGTCCGACTCGTCAGCGCAGCCTGCCAGCAGGAGCAGGACCAGCGCCAGGAGCGGATACAGGGTGTTGCGGATCTGTCGCATATCGTACCTCCAGGGAAAAACATAGCTATAGTGTAGCAGAATCCCTCGGCGGAATCAAGGACAGCTGGTGAAAATAACCGAAGCTGTAGGGGCGCACGGCGGTAAATAGCTTGCCAGCGGGTGGAAAATCTGCTATAATCCTGACTATAGAGACAGCCGACCTTGAGGAGATGACATATGCGCAATACGATCTTATTTGATTTGGACGGAACGCTGGTGCCCTTCGTGCAGGAGGAGTTTATCAGCACCTATATCCGCACACTGGTCCAGCGGGTGGCCCCGATGGGCTACGACGGGGAGAAGATCGTCCAGGCCCTGTGGAAGGGAACGGCGGCCATGCTGCAAAATGATGGGCAGCTGGCCAACCGGCAGGTGTTCTGGGAGAGCTTTGCCGCCGACCTGGGCTACGGCGCGCTGGGGCTGGAGAGCCTCCTGGAGGACTATTACCGCAACGAGTTCAACGCGGTCAGCGCTGTGTTGAAGCAGTCGGCGGACCGCCGGGGGTTGATCCGTGCCCTGCGGGAGAAGGGGTACACATTGGTGCTGGCCACCAATCCTGTGTTCCCGGCAGTGGCGGTGGCATCCAGGCTGCATTGGATCGGACTGGAGCCGGAGGATTTTGACTATGTCACGACCTATGAGAACAGCCGCTTCAGCAAGCCTGCCCCCGCCTACTACCAGGAGATCCTGACCAAAATAGGCTGCCAGGCTGACCAGTGCCTGATGGTGGGGAACAACCCCTCGGATGACGGCGGCGCGGAGAAGGCGGGCATCACCACCTGGCTGGTGACGGACTATCTGGAAAATGAGAAGGCGCTGCCGCTGGATGGATTTTCCTGCTTTACCTTCCCGGAGCTGGAGCAGGCGCTGCTGGCGCTGCCCAAAGTCAACTGAATAAGGAAAAGAAGCCCGCCGGAGCGCTGCTCCGGCGGGCTTTCTGTATCTGTCAGCTTTCCAGCAGGAAGCCTGCTTCGGCCAGGGCCTGCCGAACCCGGAGGAAGCTCTCCTCGCTGGGACAGGACAGGGTGTGAAGATGGATGCCCTTGGTCAGCAGGGAGAGGGGGCTGGCTGCGGCGGCACGGGATACGAACTGCTGCACATCATAGCGGCTGCGCAGCTGCAGCGCGCCGGTGAGCTGGCCGTACAGCGGGTGCTCCACCGATACATCTACTACGGTGCAGCCGTTGTCCACCATGATGTTCAGCTCTGTCTCCAGCTCCTGGCTGCTGTGACAGCAGGCGACCTGACGGAGCAGTCCGGTCGGCTCCCGGGCCATTGTGTAGCCCCGGGGCGTGGAGAGAATATCTTTTCCGGAGGCGCGCAGAAGCGCCACATCTCCCACCACGATCTGTCGGCTGACGCCGAAAGCTTTGGCCAGTGCGGTGGCGCTGATGGGCTGGTCTGTCTGCGCCAGCTGCTGTAGGATCGCGGCTCTGCGTTCTTCTGCTGTCATGTGGGAGGACTCCTTTCCTGGGGCGGATATGGTAATGTCTTTACACCTGTATTGTAGCACTTCTGACAGATTTCTGCAAGAAAGAGCGCGGATAAATTTCCGCTGCCGCCGGGTCTGATGGAAGAAAACATAAAAAACGGAGACGGACAAGAGGGTTAGGTGACTCTTGCCCGTCTCGGAGAGAGAGAAAAAAGCGAATTTACTTGGCGGTCTTCTCGATGATCGCGCTGACAGCGTAGATGGTCACGCGCATGGTGACATTTGCCTCGTCATCGATGCGGAGCGTAACGATCTCGTCGCTGCGGTCCGTGACGGTACCGATGATCCCGCCGATGGTGGAGACCTGATCGCCTGGGGCGATGGAGTCGTGCAACTCCCGCATCTTCTTGTTCTTGCGCTTGCTGGGCAGGATCGTCAGGCAGTAGAGCAGTACAAAAATACCGACGACATAAATCAGCAGGATCTGCCAAATCTCCATAGTTCAAATCTCCTTTTGTTGTGTTGAAAGCGTATCAGCTGTTCAGATACTTGTCCACGATCGCAACAAACACTGCCGCGCCGCGCCACAGAACGTCCTCGTCGATGTCGAACTTGGGGTTGTGGTGGGGGACGGTGGTGCCCTTCTCGGGGTTGGAGGCGCTCAGGAACATGAAGCAGCCGGGGGCCTTCTCCAGGTAGAAGGCGAAGTCCTCGCCGCCCATGTTGGGAGCGGCCAGTTCGGTGAGAACGCTGTCCTCGCCCAGTGCGGTCTTGGCGGCTTCGGCGGCCAGGGCGGCCATTTCGGCGTTGTTGACCACAGGAGGCGCGCCCCAGGTCATTTCGTTGGTAGCAGTGCCGCCGAAGGCGGAGGCAGTGGCGGCGGAGATCTCGCCGATGCGGCGGGCGATCTTCTGGCGGACCTCTGCATCCACACAGCGGATAGTGCCCTCAATGGTCACATCGTTGGGGATGATGTTGTACTGGCTGCCGCCGTGGATGGAGCCAATGGTGACCACCACGGGCACGCAGGCGTTGAACTCGCGGGCGTTGATGGCCTGCAGGGCCAGAACGATATGGGAGGCGATGTTCACGGGGTCGATGCCCTTCTCAGGGGTGGAGCCGTGGCAGCCGACACCCTTAACGGTGATGGTAAACTTATCAAAGGAGGCCATGAAGCCGCCAGCGGGGGCCAGCACGGTACCGGAGGGGATGTCTGCGCCGAAGATCGTGCCGATGTGGGTGCCGAACACAGCGTCAACATCCTCCATGCCGCCGTTTTCAATGATGGCCTTGGCACCCAAGCAGATCTCCTCAGCCGTCTGGAAGAACAGGCGGACGGTGCCGCAGAATTTATCGGTGTTCTCCTGCAGGATCTTGGCCGCGCCCAGCAGCATAGCGGTGTGGGTGTCGTGGCCGCAGGCGTGCATACAGCCGTTGGTGGAGGCGAAGGGAAGACCGGTGTCCTCCAGAATGGGCAGTGCGTCCATGTCGGCGCGCAGGGCAATGGTCTTGCCGGGCTTGCTGCCCTGGATGGTGGCGATCAGACCGCCGTCACCCTCGTTGACCTTGTAGGAAATGCCCAGTCTGTCCAGCTCGGCGCGGACATAGGCGACCGTTTGCGGCAGCTCCTGGCCGACTTCGGGGATCTGATGCAGATCACGGCGGAGCTTTACGATATAATCCTGCAGATTCTTTGCTTCATTCCACATAATAGAAATTCAAACTCCTTTCGTTGATAGAGCGGCCGATGGATCAGTTGGCGGCCTTCTTCTTGTCGGCAGAGTAGAACAGGCGGGAGATGATAACGGTGCCGAACACGGAGAGGACGATGATGAGCCATGCGGGGATGGGGAGAAACAGCTTGCAGAACACGGGGATCGCCAGGCCGAAGACGGCGACCTTGGGGTTCTTCAGTGCGAAGTTGCCGAAGGTTGCGCCGAAGATCGCGGCGGAGGCATAGGTCTGCAGGCCCTTGTTGATAGCCGCAGGGAGGATGGCCACGATACCGGTGCCGACCAGAGCGGCGGCGGTGGTGGCGACCAGGTTGGTGATGATGGAGCCACAGATGGCCATGGTGGAGACCACCTCGGCCTGGATGGAGCCGGGCTGGCTGTCAGTAACGTCCAGGGCCAGGGAGGCGCAGGGGATACGCATGTTGCCCACGTTGCCGGACAGGAAGGACAGATAGGTGCCGGACATACCCAGAGAGGCGTAGTAGGAGATGGGCTCAACGACATAGAAGGCGCCGAAGGAGAGGGCGATCATGCCCCATGCGGACAGGACCAGACTCAGGTCGGGCCAGCAGTCATAGCGGATGCACAGATAGAGAACGGGCAGGAAGGAAGTGGCAGCAGCCAGCAGGTTGGTGGGGGTGCCGATCTTAATGGAATTTTTCTTCCAGGTATTCATGTAGTTATCCATAATGTCTCCTCCTTCTTACTCAGACCGCGATGGTGTCGAAGATGATGGCGGCAGCGATACCCACGATCATGGCGATGCCCAGAGAGTATTCAGCCAGCTTGGGGTGCTTGGGGGTGACGACCTTGCCCATGAGGACCATGGTGATGGCACCGGCCAGGATGGCGACGGTGGCACCGCCGTTAAGACCGGTGGCACTGATCATCTGGTTGGCGTTCAGGTAGCCGAAGATACCGATGGAGCAGGCGGCGGACATCACGCCCAGCCAGCCAATATCGCCGCCGGAAAGCTTGTCGCGCAGCTTCTCCAGACCGGGAGTAGCCACGCCGGTAAAGACCAGCCAGCCAGCGCCGTTCAGCGCCATGCCGAACCAGGAGACAGCCAGGACCATCAGGGTGTAGCCCTCGCCGCCCAGAGTGGTGCCGCAGGCCTGAGCGCCCAGAGTGGCGGCAGTCAGCTCGGTGGCGGCAGCGCCGATGATGGACAGACGCAGCCAGGCCATGGGGCCGCCGATGGCGGCCATCAGACCGACCATGACGATAAACACGCCGCAGGCGGGACCGATAGCGGAGATCAGGCCGATCTTAAAGGCCTTCTTGGGGAGAGCGGGGTCCAGGTTGCATTCCTTGGTCGCCTTGTTAGCCTGGCGAACATACAGGATCGCTTGGACGGCGGACACGATAACGGTTACGCCTGCCAGGGCCCAAAAAATAGGGAGATTGGAAATCTGTAAGTAATCCATATACGATTTCTCCTTTTCTTTCTCTTTTCTTCTCTTGCTTTGGTGCGCCGGTATGTGAGATGGGAACAAATCAGGTTCTGTTTTCCCCCCTCAGCTCAGTTCCGCGGTGCCGGCCGAACACGGCGGCGCTGAAGTTGAGTATCACTATAGCAGGGTGAAGCAGAAAAGGAAATTGTTCTCTGAGGACAAGAATATCTGTGAATTTTTCGTAAAGGTGACCAGTGTTTGTCGAAAGAGATAAAAAATGCAAGTTTAGTTGTACTTTAAGTACAAACGCACTGGCAAAAAATGGTATTTAAATATGTAGAATATGTTGAAATATCGGTGAAATACACAAAAAATAGGATGAAATTTAGGCGGTAAACAGAGAAAGAACTGCTGGAAGCCTCAGCGGCCTTGTGCGAAGGAAATAAACGCCTTGCAAACGGATGGCGCATCCGCTAAAATACATACTATAATTATTGCACACAAATGGAATACACAGGAAGCATAGACTCGGCCTTCAGCGGCAGCTGGCGGACAGCAGGGGGCTGCCGCTGATCTCCATTCCGGAGTCCTATGCCTTTGCGGATATTATCAACCCGGTGCTGACCCGCATCATCGACCGGCAGGCCTTTCAGCTGTCCCAGACGAACCTGATCCACAATAAGTTCCTGGATCTGGCTGTCAACGACCGGCCGGTGTTTGAGATCCTGCAGGTGCTGAGCCTGATCCTGGGCATACCCTCGTCCTTCATTGATACCTACTTTAAAAAGATCTATCACTCCGACACATCCGGCAGTTTCGCAAAGCAGGTGGATGAGATCGACCCCGGCCGCATCACATTGGAGCTTTGGAATGAGTATGACCATTACAAGGTGGCCAATCAGAGCCAGACCTTCGGCTATATGCTGTTCCCAAAGGGAAAGCTGGACCAGGAGGTAGGCAGCATCAGCAGGGTCGCCGTGGAGCAGGCTGCCATCGTGTTGATCCTGCGTATGCAGGTCCGCGTCTCCAATAAATACGTGGAGGAGCGCTATCAGAACGTCTTTCTGGAGGACCTGCTGCTCAACAATATCAAAAGTGAGTCGGAGATCCATAACCGCGCCCAGATCTATGGGTGGGACTTCCACAACGGCGGCCTGGTGGCGGTGGTGGACATCAACAATATCAAGAAGCATTTCGCGCAGCAGCTTGACGCGGACAAGAACGCCCGGCTGGACCATGTGACGAATATGATCTTCGAGGTGTCGTGCCGCGAGATGCTGCGGGAGTTCCCGGACGCCAAGTTCATGCGCCAGAGCGACCTGATCACCTTTGTTCTCTCCACGGATGGGGCGCAGAACGATTCCGACGACAGGCTGCGGCAGGTGTTCCGCAGCATCCAGTCGCAGCTGGTGGGGATCAGCTCCTTTACGATCACCCTGGGGGTGGGCAGCTACTATCAGAACATCCGGGATATTTGCAAGAGTTATACTGAGGCCCGCGCGGCGATCAATCTGGGCTATATTCTGCACTGGTACGACCGCATCCTGTTTTATCATGAGATGGGGCTGTACAGAATGCTGATGCCTCTGCTGGAATCGCCGGAATCCAGGGAATACTGCGAGCTGTATATCACAAAGCTGGAGGAGTACGACGCGGAGAACGGGACGGACCTTGTCAATACTCTTAGTGAGATCGTGCAGACAGGCTGGAATCTGAAGAAGGCCAGCGAGAATATGTACCTGCACTACAACTCGATGAAATACCGCTACAGCCGGATCTGCACGATCATGGGCCTGGACCTGAATGACCACGCCAACCGTGTGACGGCCTCCATCGCGCTGATCGTACATGCGATGAACCGCAATCAGCTCCCGGATATGAAAAAATTTGATCTGACATAAGAAAAAGCTGAGAGGACCCTGCTGCAGGGTCCTCTCAGCTTTGTTGTGCCGGAGGTCAAATCAAGAAAGCGGCTCAGGCTTCTCCGTTGAGCCGGGCCAGCCGCTCCCGCTCCGCCTGGGAGAGACGGAGGTACACCGGGGCCACATCCTGGGCGCTCCGGGCGCAGTCCATCCCGGCGTGAGCCGCGGCCATCCCCACGCCCACGGCGCTCTGCTGCCGGAGATGAGCGGGGGCCAGACGGCAGTCGATGCCCTGGGCGGTGAGATAGTCATAGCACAGGGCGGCGCCGTCGCCAACGATGGTGAAGGGGCCGGTGAGCTGCCGCAGATCATCGGCGGTGTCGGCCAGAGAGATGGCGCGGTCCTCCCGCAGACGGGTCAGACTGCCGCCCTCCGCCTGAAACACGGCGTTGTAGATCTGCTGGCGGCGGGCATCCATGGCGCAGACGATGATGCCCTCCAGATGGCTGAGGGGCCAGGCCATGGCCTCCAGCGTGGAGACGGGGATGCAGGGCTTTTCTGCCGCCCAGGCCAGGCCCTTCACGCTGGCGATGCCGATGCGCAGACCGGTAAAGGAACCGGGGCCGACGGCCACGGCCACGGCGTCCAGCGTATCCAGGGTGAGCTCGCTGTTTTTCAGCATGTCCTCCACCATGGGCAGCAGGGTGCGGCTGTGGGTCAGACCGGTGGCCTGCCAGGCGGTGGCCAGGGGGACGCCGTCCTGCAGCACAGCGCAGGACGCAGCCTTGGCGCTGGTTTCCAGAGCTAAAAGTTTCATGTCAGATCGACTCCTTCCACAGTGATGCGCCGCCAGTCCTCGTTTTCCTCGCAGCGGCGGATGGTGACGGTGACGGTATCCGGGGGCAGGGCGTCCTCGATGCGCTCGCTCCACTCCACGGCGCACACACCGCCCCGGGCCAGATAGTCCTCCCAGCCGATGTCGAACAGCTCGTCGGAGTCGCCAAGGCGGTACATATCAAAATGAAACAGGGGCGTGGCCCCCTCGTATTCGTTGACGATGGTGAAGGTGGGGCTGGTGACCCGGCCGGTGCAGCCCAGGCCGCGGGCCAGGCCGCGGGTGAAGGCGGTCTTGCCGACGCCCAGGTCGCCGAAGTAGGCAAGCACACTGCCGGGACGCAGCTGATTTGCCAGCCGCTCCCCCAGAGCCTCCGTCTCGACCACATCGTGAGAGAGATATTCCATATGTTATCCTCGCGTTTCTCGTTACATATTTATCTACTATATCACAGAAACCGGTCCGGCAAAAGGGGGAGGACACAGAAAATTTAAAATTTACCGGGGATCTTGCAGTTTACAGGGGGACGGCGGTGTGGTATCCTTATCCTGAGATTTTATGACAACGAGAGGAGGCGGCGCTGTGCAGAAGCTGACGCAGGCGCTGGACGCTGTCAGATATGCCGCGAAAAAGGCGGATATGGTGCTGCTGGGACTGTGCCTGCTGGCCACGGCCTTCGGCATCGTACTCATCGCCAGTGCCACGAATTTCCGTGCCGACAGCAGCGGCTATGTGCTGCGGCAGGCTGTGGCGACGGTGCTGGGGCTGGGGCTCTATTTTCTGTTTTCAGTGGTGGATGTGGAGCACTACGCGGAGAAGTGGGGGCTGTTCCTGCTGTTTAATTTGGGTTTTATCGCCCTGCTGCTGACACCTCTGGGCGTCACCCGCAACAACAGCCGGGCCTGGCTCTCCGCCAGCTGGCTGCCCATGGACATCCAGCCCGCGGAGATCGTAAAGCTGACATTCACGGTGCTACTGGCCAAGCAGTTGGCCTGGTTTAAAGAGGAGCGGAGGATGCGGGGGCTGGATTCGCTGATCTGGCCCGCAGGGCACACCGCCATGATGTTCGTCTGGATCTACATCATCTCCAGCGACGCGGGCAGCGGCCTGGTCTATCTGATCATCTTCGCCGGGATGGCCTTTGCCGCGGGGCTTGCCTGGTACTGGTTCGCCATCGGCATCAGCGGCATGACGCTGGGCGTGGCGGCGCTGGTGATCTTTGAGAAGCTGCCGGTCCATATGATCAAGCGCTTCAAGGTGCTTTTTGACCACAGCTTCGATCCCCAGGGCGTGGGCTGGCAGCAGACCCGCAGCCTGATGGCTCTTGGCTCTGGCGGCATCTTCGGCCAGGGACTCTTTCACGGCATCCAGACCCAGTCCGCCTTCAAGGAGAGCCTCCCGGAGCGGCAGACGGACTTTATCTTCGCCGTCTGCGGCGAGGAGCTGGGCATGGTGGGCTGTCTGGTGGTCATCCTGCTGGAGCTTCTGATCGTCTACCGCTGCTTCCAGACTGCCAAGGTGGCCTCCTCCACCATGGGGAGCCTGATCTGCGTGGGCTTGGCCTCCATGCTGATCTTCCAGACGGTGGAGAACATCGGTATGTGCCTCTTTGTCATGCCGGTCATCGGTCTGACGCTGCCCTTCTTCAGCTATGGCGGCAGCTCCATCGTCACGCTGTACGCCGCCATGGGCATCATATCCGGCGTCCGCAGCCGAACGCTGCCGGACTGGCTGCGAAAAACGTAAAAAACGGTCCGGTGCTGCCGGGGCCGCTCATAAAACAAAAGATCCTCCGTATGGCGCGAGCCGTACGGAGGATCTTTGCGATAAAAGGGAAGGATCAAAGGTGGCTCACCGGATGTGCAGCCCCTTCTCCCGCAGCCGGTCGTATACGAATTCCCGGAACAGGGTATAGGCTACCGACACCAGCGGGATGAACACCAGCATGCCCACCACGCCCAGAAGGTTGCCGCCCACAGTGACGGCCACCAGCACCCAGATGGAGGGGAGGCCCACCGAGGAGCCAACCACGTGGGGGTAGATCAGATTGCCCTCCACCTGCTGGAGGATCAGGAACATGACAACGAAGATCAGTGCCTGCAAGGGGGAGACC
>CAYSDG010000050.1:0-13818 GCA_964429705.1 uncultured Oscillospiraceae bacterium
TGACCAGGCTCTTGGAGCAGGCGGTGATGGGGCAGATGCCGCCGGTCAGGTTCAGATAGCACTCGCCGCACTGCTTGCAGTCGTACTCCAGAGGAGTGACGCCCTGGAAGCCGGGAAGCGCGTATGTGTCGCAGGCTGCGCAGACCTTCTTGTCGCCCAGATACTCGGCGACAGTCTGCACACCGACGCCGCAGGAGCAGACCAGCACCATGTCGGCGGCGTCGATCTCCGCCTGGTGCTTCTCCAGGCGCAGCTTCAGGTTTTCGGGGTTGCAGATGTAATCCGTGGTGAAAATGCCGGTGACAACACCCTCGGCAGCCAGCTCCTTCTGGAACTCCTTGGCCTCTGCCTCGGGGAAATGCACTTCCTTGCAGCCGTGGCAGTTGATGATGAATACCTTGCCGCTTACCAGGGATTTGATCGTTTCCTTTGCCTTCAGTTCGGTAATTAACATGTTACTTCATCCCCCTTACTGCAGCTTTACCGGCCTTGATCTTGGTGACCAGAGGAATCTTGGAGGAGCAGATGTACTCGCAGCATCTGCACTCAACGCAGTCCATGACGCTCTTTTCCTTCATACCGACCCAATCCTCGGCGTCAGCCAGCTTGGCGAAGTACAGAGGCTTCAGCTCCATGGGGCAGACGTCCACGCAGCGGCCGCACTTGATGCACTCCACTTCCTGAGAATAGGTGGTGTCGATGGCGATGATGCCGTTGGAGCCCTTCATGATGGGGGCCTCCAGGTCCTTCTGGACAAAGCCCATCATGGGACCACCGGCCTTGAGGGTCACATCGCCCTCGGTGATGCCGCCGCAGGCGTCCACCAGATCCTGGGCCTTGGTACCCAGACGGACGATGAAGTTACCGGGCTTGGCAATGTGCTCGCCGGTGACGGAGGTAACACGCTCGATCAGAGGCATACCGGTGCGGATCGCGTCGGCAACGGCCTTGGTGGTGCTGACGTTGGCGACCACAGCGCCCACATCTGCGGGCAGACCGCCGCTGGGCACCTGACGGCCCATGACGCGCTTAATGAGCATCTTCTCAGCGCCCTGGGGGTACTTGGTCTTGGCGACCACGACCTCGATGCCGTCGATACCGGCGACCTTGGACTGCAACAGCTCCACAGCGTCGGGCTTGTTGTCCTCGATGACGATGATGCCCTTGGGGGCGGCAACAGCCTTCATCATAGCCTGCAGACCGAAGACGATCTCATCGGCGAAGTTCAGCAGCAGATGATGGTCGGCGGTCAGATAGGGCTCGCACTCGCAGCCGTTGAGCAGGACGGCATCGATGGGCTTGCCGGGCTTCAGCTTGACGTAGGTGGGGAAGCCAGCGCCGCCCATACCGACGATACCGGCGTTCTTGACGATCTCGATGATCTCGTCGGGGGTCAGCTCAGCCAGAGGCTTGTTGGGCTGAATGGACTCGTCCAGGGTATCCTTGTGGTCGTTCTTGATGACCACGGCCTGGCAGGTACCACGGGTGGCGTGGGGACGGTCCTCGATGGCGATGACAGTACCGCTGACGGAGGAGTGGATGGGGGCGCTGATGAAGCCGGCGGCCTCGCCGATCTTCTGGCCCATCTTCACCTTGTCGCCCACCTGTACGGTCACGTTGGCGGGAGCGCCCAGGTGCATGGAGGTGGGGATAACGACCGTGTCGGGCGCGGGGAAACGCACCAGAGCGGCGTGCTCGCTCAGTTCCTTGTTCTCGCAGGGATGGACGCCGCCATAGTAGCCGGCGAAGCGCTCGGCGCGGATGGCGGTGACGTAGTCATTGATGACCTTGAAGTTTACCTTGGAGTAGTCGCGCAGCTGGACGGGCTGTGCCAGGAACTCGGCGGTACGGCCCTGCTGGGCCAGCTTCTTGTTGATCTTCTCCCAAGCGCAGTCCTTGTTGGGGTCGACCTCGCACTTGCCGTTCTTGGCGCCGCCGCACTGGCCGTTGACCAGGCTCTTGGAGCAGTCAACGATGGGGCAGATACCGCCAGTGACGTTCAGATAGCACTGGGCGCAGGCGTCGCAGGCTTTCTTGGTCAGGGCCATGCCGTGATGACCGGTATAGTTGAGGGTATTGGTGGCGGCGACCACAGAACGCTTGGTCACATCCGCCACGGTCTGGATGCCCAAACCGCAGGAGAGCACGACGATATGTTCCGTGCCCTCGGGGATCATCTCACACAGATCTCTCTCAGCCTTGGTCTTGTTGCACAGGAAATCCACACGGGCGGTGCCGGTGATGGTCTTTCCCTGCTCTGCGGCGATTTTTTCGAACGCAGCACAGTCGGGTTCATCGGTGGTTTCAAATTCCTTGAAACACTTGTTGCAAGCAATGACGAAGAGATTATCCTTGTCAGCCAGTAACGGAGCCAATTCGTCGACTGCTTTCAACCTGTACTTGGTATAGTTCTCCAAATGCTCACCTTCCTTACAAAATCGTTCCAAAACCTTATACTGTCCCAGATTGTTATTTTTTTAACCGCTAGCGACGAAAAAAACGAAAAAATGGGCAGTGTAAGTATACAACTTGTACAAAGGTACTTTAACACAGAATCGTGCTAATATCCAGCCCTAATATTGAATTTTTTTGAAAATTGTTTCAGCGGGGAAAGCACGCGGCAAAAATGGGTGACATAATGTTCGTTGACACTGCTTTGGAGGCGTGCTAAAATAAAGAGCTAATAGGCTTGGGCTGCCGAATGGGCGGGCGCAGGCGTGTCAAGTTGAGAAGAAGTGGAGAAAACGTATGGGTGTTTCTGACAGCAGATGGAAGTTTGGAACGCTGCCTGCGGGGCCAAGGGATCTGATCACCGATGTGCCCGGCGTGCTGGTAGGGCAGGTGACACTGTCCGGTGAGCAGATGGAGACCGGAGTGACCGCCATCCTGCCCCACGGCGGCAACCTGTTTCGCAGCAAGGTACCGGCGGCGGTCCATGTTATCAATGGCTTTGGAAAAAGCACCGGCCTGATGCAGGTTCAGGAGATGGGGACCATCGAATCCCCCATCCTGCTGACCAATACCTTCTCTGTCAGTGCGGCGATCGACGGCGCTCTGACCTGGCTGATGGAGGCCAATCCTGAGATCGGCGACACGACAGGGACGGTCAATCCGCTGGTCCTGGAGTGCAACGACGGCGGCATCAACCATATCCGGATGCGCCATGTCAAAGAGCAGCACGTTCTGGAGGCCATCGGCGCGGCGGCGGACACCTTTCAGGAGGGCGCTGTGGGCGCGGGGCGAGGGATGCGCTGCTATGGGCTAAAAGGCGGCATCGGTTCCGCTTCACGCTTTGTGACGGTGGGGGAGGAGACTTATACCGTGGGTGCGCTGCTGATGACCAATTTCGGCGCAAAGGCGGACCTTACAGTGTGCGGCGAGCCCATCGGCAGACAGATCGCCACCGGGGCACGGGAGATCGACAAGGGCTCTGTGATTGTGATTTTGGCTACAGATGCCCCCATGACCTGCCGACAGCTGGGGCGCTGCGCACGGCGGGCACAGAACGGTCTGGCCCGCACCGGCAGCTGTACTGGCAACGGCAGCGGCGAGGTGGTGGTCATGTTTTCCACCCAGAACAAGATTCTGCATTTTCCCGCGGAGCCAGTGCTGCACGGGCGCTGCCTGCACGATGACTACCTGGATCCCTTTTTCCGGGCGGTGACGGAGTGCGTGGAGGAGAGTGTCATCAGCTCTCTGCTCCATGCCCAGCCGATGACAGATCGGCGGGGAAATGTGATCCACAGCCTCGGTGAGTATATCTGAGGATCTTACATATATATTGAGTTGTCATATCATATTTATAGAATAAAGGAGAAAGAACCATGAAATGCTACCAGAATGAAGCGGTGCAGGCTGTGGTCCGCGTAGTGGAGGGAAAGTATTTGCAGACCCGCTACCACCTGGACAAGGAGCCTGTGGAGATCACTGTGGGCAAGGGGGACGGCTGGTCTGTTCTGGCCTGCAAGGAGGTATATGCCAAGGCGGTGAAGACGGCGAAGGAGCTGGAAGTCACCAGCTGCCTCTTTGATATGGCGGCCGCTCTGGAGCTGGGCGAGGCCGGACTGCAGGCTGCTGCCGAGGGCATCTACGGCGGCGCTTACAAGAAGAAGAACGCCATGAGCGGCGAGGTGGAGCCGGGCCTGACCTGCTATGCATCCGGCGGCGGTCTGTGCGGCGAGGCGCTGGAGCGGGCCTGCAATCTGGCCCGGGCTGTGATGCGCGCCCGCAATCTGGCGAACCGTCCCGCCAATCTCCTGACCCCTGAGCTGTTTGCCCAGGAGGCTGTGTCCATGATGGAGGGCCTGCCTGTGGAGGTGAAGGTATTCACCAAGGCAGAGCTGCAGGAACTGGGCTTCGGGGCGATGTTGTCCGTGGGCGCCAGCAGCGCCTATGATCCTACGATGACGGTCATCCGCTACACCGGCGCGCCGGAGAGCAGTGAGCGCCTGGGCTATGTGGGCAAGGCCATCACCTTTGATACCGGCGGATATACCCTGAAGGGCGGCAAGGGTATGATGAAGCAGAAGGGCGATATGGCCGGCGGCGGCGCTGTGCTGGCCACCATGGCCGCTCTGGCTGCCAACCGCGTCAAGACCAATGTCACCGCGGTGATCCCCGCCTGCGAAAACCGTATTTCCAACAATAGCACCCTGCCCGGCGATGTGATCACCTCCCTCTCCGGACAGACCATCGAGGTCCTGAGCACCGACGCGGAGGGCCGACTGATCCTCTGCGACGGCATCACCTGGGCCATTCGGGAGGAGAAGGTCACCCGTCTGGTGGATGTGGCTACCCTGACCGGCGCGATCGTGTCCATGCTGGGGCCTGTGGCCACCGGCGTGATGTGCAACGATGACGGCTGGTTCAGCTGCCTGGAAAAGGCTGCCGGCCGCTCCGGTGAGAAGTTCTGGCGTATTCCCGACTATGCGGAGTATGAGGACCTGAACCAGAGCGACTACGCCGACATGCGCAACACCACCAAGGACGGCTGCAGCGCCATCGCTGCCGGCCTGTTCCTGAAGCGGTTCACGGAGGGTAAGCCCTGGATGCACCTGGATATTGCTGGTACCTCTAAGGGCAGCGTCTGGCAGCACCATGTGGGCGATGCCACCGGTACCCCTGTCAGCACTCTGTATCAGCTGGCTGTGGAGATGGAGTGAGCAGCCGAGGGGCAAAACCTGTCGAGCGTACGATAATAAAAGAGCCGACATAGCAGCTGCTATGTCGGCTCTTTTGAACTTGCATATGGACCTGCGGCTCAGAGCAGAGATATCTCCGTCTCCTTGCTGAAGAGATGGACGACGTTGCCGCGGAAAGCGACATTGACCTGGGAGCCGTAGCGGAAGCCGTTCTTCTGCTCGCTGCTCAGGTCGATGGTGGGCAGGATCACGATGGCATCCTTGCCCTGAATGCTGATATGCATATGGATGGTAGCGCCCATCAGCTCGGTGACATCCACCGTAGCGGTGATGGCCTGAGGGTCGTTCTCCTGGCAGAGAACGATATGGTCGGGACGGATGCCCAGGGTGACGGCCTGAGGTGCGGTGTTGGCGGCCTTCAGCGCAGCCTGCTTGTCCTCGGGCAGGGCGATCCTGGTGCCGCAGACGGATGCGATGTACTGACCGTTCTCCAGCAGCAGCTCGCCGTCAAAGAAGTTCATCTGAGGCGTGCCGATAAAGCCGGCCACGAAGAGGTTGGCGGGGTGGTCGAAGACCTGCTGGGGGGTGCCTATCTGCTGGATGAAGCCGTCGCGCATGATAACGATGCGGTCGCCCAGCGTCATGGCCTCTACCTGGTCGTGGGTGACGTAGATGAAGGTGGAGTTGATCTTCTGGCGCAGCTTGATGATCTCAGCGCGCATCTGGTTGCGCAGCTTGGCGTCCAGATTGCTCAGAGGCTCATCCATCAGCAGAACCTTGGGCTCGCGGACGATGGCGCGGCCAATGGCCACGCGCTGGCGCTGGCCGCCGGAGAGGGCCTTGGGCTTACGGTCCAGATACTGGGTGATGCCGAGGATCTCGGCGGCCTCTTCCACGCGGTGGTCGATCTCCTCACGGCTCATCTTGGAGGGCTTCACGTCGTTGCCGTTGGCATCCTTGCCGCCGGGCTTCTTTTTCAGCTTCAGAGGGAATTCCATATTTTCCCGCACAGTCATGTGGGGATAGAGGGCGTAGCTCTGGAACACCATGGCGATATCGCGGTCCTTGGGGGCGACATCATTGACCAGCTTTCCATCGATGATCAGCTCGCCCTCGCTGATGTCCTCCAGACCTGCGATCATGCGCAGCGTGGTGGACTTGCCGCAGCCGGAGGGGCCGACCAGAACGATGAACTCCTGGTCAGCAATATCCAGGTCGAACTGCTGAACGGCGACAACGCCCTTCTCAGTGACCTGGAGGTTGACCTTCTTTTCCTCGGGCGCCTCGCCGTTTTTGGCCTTCTTCGCCTTCTTGGGCTTGGCGTCGTTGCTGTGGGGGTAGATCTTCATGACATTTTTCAGGCTGACTGCTGCCATGCTTCAGACGTTAGTGAGAATGCCTCCGCAAAGCTCACCTCGGCGAACACGGAGTGGGACCGTGGACCCATTGCGACAGGTCTCCACACTGCCGCACCGCACGTCTCGGCGGGGATACATCCTTTCTTGTCAGTCTGCCGGGCCATTGTGTGGAGTGGCGGGGCAGCTCATGATATTGGATATCCGCAAAAAGTAATCACAGACCCCAATAGAATACAGCGTTTCTGCGGAAAAGTCAATCCTGACCGCGCTGTTTTAGTGGTTTTCCGGACACTTTCCTGATATTTGTGCAATTCAGCAAAATAAAGTCCTGATGTTTTTGCTGGGTAAACAGTTGACAGCAGCGGCTATCTTATATTAGAATAATACGTAATGAAAGAATGGCGGCGTCGCCTTTTTCATAATAAAAAATTTGGTGGAAATGAGGTACTATCATGTTGAAGTTTTCCAGCAAGATCGAGAAGTGCGGTCTGTCCCCCATGCGTAAGTTCCATCCCTATGCTGTTGCGGCCAAGGCTGCCGGCAAGAAGATCTATCACCTGAACATCGGCCAGCCCGACGTGGAGACCCCCAAGGCCTTCTTTGACGCAGTCAAGAACTTCGAGCAGCCCGTTCTGGAGTATGCTCCCTCCCCCGGTATCCCCGCTCTGATCGACGCGATCCAGAAGTATTACGACGATCTGAACATGCACTTTGAGAAGGATGAGATCCTCATCACCACCGGCGGCTCCGAGGCCCTGCAGATCGTGCTGGACTGCATCCTGGACGACGGCGACGAGATCTTGATTCCCGAGCCCTACTATCCCAACTACAACACCATGGTCAACCTGACCGGCGGCCACATCAAGCCCATCACCACCTCTCCTGAGGAGGGCTACCACTATGCCGACCGCGCCAAGATCGAGGCCTGCATCACCCCCAACACCCGCGCTATCATGTGCACCAACCCCGGCAACCCCACCGGTGTCGTCCTGACTCCCGAGGAGATGCGCCTGATGGTCGACATTGCCAAGGAGCATGATCTGTTTATCATCGGCGACGAGGCTTACCGTGAGTTCGTTTACGGCGGCGAGCCCCTGCAGTCTCTGGGTGAGTTCGCTGACGCTTCTGAGAACGTCGTTGTTCTGGATACCGTCTCCAAGCGCTTCTCCGCCTGCGGCGCCCGCGTTGGCTGCATCCTGTCCCGCAACAAGCAGCTGATGGCTCATGCCATGAAGATGTGCCAGGCACGTCTGTGCGTCGCTACCCTGGATCAGGTGGCTTCCGCTGCTCTGTACGAGGTGGGTCCCGAGTACTTCGCCGCTGTCCGCGACGAGTATAAGCGCCGCCGTGACACCTGCATGGAGGGCCTGGCCAAGATCCCCGGTGTCATCTGCAAGTGCCCCAAGGGTGCTTTCTACATCATGGCCGCTCTGCCTGTTGACAATGCCGACAGCTTCCAGAAGTTCCTGCTGGAGGAGTTCGAGGACAACGGCGAGACCGTGATGTTTGCTCCCGCTGAGTCCATGTACGCTACCCCCGGCAAGGGCAAGAACGAGATCCGTATGGCCTACGTTCTGCAGACCGAGAAGCTGGCCCGCGCCATGGAGCTGCTGGGCAAGGGCATCGAGGCCTACAACAACCGCGCCAAGTAATTTCATAGAGCGAATCTTCGAGCGCCCGTCCTGCGTATGCAGGGCGGGCGTTTTTTTGATGTCCGGGTCAGAATGGGGTGCCTGAGATCCTTTTCCCATAAAAAGAATAGGACAGCTGGGAAGAATTGGTTGCAAATAGAAGAAAAGCATTGCGTATCCTGTCGAATGTGTGGTATGATTAAAGGTATGGTATGCTACAACGTGTGATCAAGAGAAAGAAGGAACAGCTATGGCGAGCAGAGGATACCACAGCTATCGGGGGCGTCGGCGGGGGAAAAAGAGCGGGGCTCTTTTTCTGGTGCTGGTGCTGCTTCTGGCCTGTGGCTTTATGTATGCGCAGCGGTATGTCACCTATTCAGATGATGGTACGATCCGCTTTGATCTGCCTTTTTTGAGGGGTGAGGAGCCGCAGGAGCAACCAGACGAGCCGGAGATGCCGCAGGAGCAGCCGGAGATGGACCTGGTGGTGGAGCCGATTGAGGCGGATCCAATCCAGGAGCCGGAAGAGGCAGCTGCGGTGGCGTACCGGGTGAAGCGTCTGACTGCACTGCCGGAGAGCGGCGCTGCGCTGCGGGAGGAGCTGGTCCTGACAGGAGCCACCGGTTTTGCGTATGTGCTGCGGGACAACACCGGGCGGGTACTCTACGATTCCTCTGCCGCGCTGCACGGCGCGGTGGATGCCGAGGTGACGATGACAGCTCTGCAGGCACTGTGCGAAGAGGAGGACCTCTTGTCGGTGGCGGTACTCAACGCGCTTCACGACAGCTACTATGCGTGGGCCAACATGGAGACCGCCGGGATCTGTCAGAGCACGGGCCATATCTGGTACGATGACCTGTCCTATCACTGGCTGGAGCCGGCGAAGGACAAGGCCCGGGAGTATGTGATCGGTCTGGCGGTGGAGTGCGCGCAGATGGGCTTTGACCAGCTTCTGCTGGAGGAACTGTGCTATCCCAGCAGCGGCAATCTGGCCAAGATCGACTACAGCGGCAACAGCGTGGAGAAGCCGGACGCACTGGCACTGCTGCTGACAGAGCTGCGGCAGGCGCTGGAGCCATACGGGACGAAGCTCGCCCTGCGGGTGGACCCGCGGGCGCTGGATGCGGAGAATAACGCGGCCTATGTGGAGAACTCTGGCGTGGAGCTGTCCCGCCTGGCTCCGCTGGTAGATGCCATCTACGTGGAGACAGATGATCCTGCCGCTGCGGTGGCGGCTTTGTCTGCCGCGGTGGGGGAGGAGGAGCCGCCGCTCCTGGTGCCTGTCTCTGCGGAACCGGCTGCGGAGGGCAGCTGGTATATGCCGTGAGCGCGCTATAAGAAACGATCGGCCCTTTAGACACAACAAACGGGCTTCCGCTGCAAAGAGCGAAAGCCCGTTCTTATTGAGAAAATCTGACAGGATATGATTTAGAAGCGGTCCAGCGTTTCCTGATCCAGCTCCTTCAACATGGCAACTGCCAGCTTGGCGGCGTTCTCCACGTCTGCCACAGAGGCGATGCCGTGGTGCGTATGGATATAGCGGACGGGGATGCCGATAACGATGGTGGGGACATAGCCGTTGGACAGATGGATGGGAGCGCCGTTGGTGGAACCGCCGGTGCGGACGCCGTCCTGCACGGGAATGTTCAGTTTGGCAGCCAGATCCAGAGCAAAGCGCTGGAAGCGGGGATGGGTCACCATGCGGGCGTCGATATGGCGCAGATAGGGGCCGTGCTTGATCTTGGTCTGCATCATGTAGCTCTCACCGAAGGTGTCATCAGCGGGGCAGCCCTCGAACACGATGGCCAGGTCAGGAGCAACTGTCTGGGAGGTCACGGTGGCGCCGCGGGTGCCCATCTCCTCCTGTGTGGCAAAAGCACCGACCACGTTGACCTTCAGCTCCTCGCCAGCCACCTGCTGCAGGGTGTCCACGATAGCTGCGCAGCCCAGTCGACAGTCGAAGGCCTTGCCGATGAGCAGCTCATGCTTCTCATCGTACACCAGGTCTACGTCAGGAACGACGGGCTCGCCAATGCGGATGTGGTAGTCGTTGATGGCCTCCTCCGCGGAGCTTGCACCGATGTCGATGGCCATTTCCGCCACGGCGGGCATCCGGTTGCGCTCTTCGGCGGTCATGAAGTGAGGAGGCTTGCTGCTGATGACACCGGGAATGTATTCACCCAGTGCGTTGCGTACCCGCACCCGGTGGCCGGGGATGTTGCAGTTGACCCAGCCGCCCATGGTGATGAAGCGCAGCGTGCCGTTGGGCTTGATGGCGTGGACCATGAAGCCAACCTCGTCGGTGTGAGCGTCCAGCTGCACGGTGGGGCGGCCCTCGCGGCGGTCACCGAAGCAGTAGAGGTTGCGCATCCGGTCTTCCTTGACCTCGCCAAGATCCTTTACGCTCTCCCGCAGCACCTGGACCACATCGTCCTCGAAGCCGGGCGCACCGTTGGCGTTGCTCAAGGCGCGGATCAGTGCCAGCCGTTCCTGTCTATCCATGTGAGATCCTCTCATTCTCCCCCTGAGGGGGTGTATTTCAAATCTAATTATACGGTTTCTGCCGGAAAAAGCAATAAGACTGTTCCGGCTGCTGGGCGAAAATTTCAGCAGCCGACAACATATGCCTTACGGTCATCTATCGGTCTATAGTATAATGGACCGGCAACGATGCGGGTGGAAGGCAAAAAGGAGGACATCAATATGATCGCCTGGAAGAATATGGATACCCTGGCGACCTATCAAAAGCTGCTGCTGGCGCAGCGCGTGGAGCTGTCGGCTGTTATGTCGGCGGATGGGGCGCAGCGCGTCAGACGCTGCAATATCCCGGCCGGAGGCGGCCTGACCTTCAACTACGGCGCAAGTCCCGTGGATGATACGCTGCTGGAGCTGCTGGGCGAGTTGGCCCGGGAGGCCCAGCTGGCGGAGAAATACGAGGCGCTCTATCAAGGCGCGGTGCTCAATACCAGCGAGCAGCGCCGGGTCCTGCACCATCTGACCCGTGGTCAGCTGGGGCAGCACGTGGTGATCGATGGGGTGGATCAGCGCGCCTTTTACATAGAGCAGCAGCGCCGGGCCGCGGAGTTTGCGGAAAAGGTCCATAGGGGAGAGATCGTCAATGCCGCGGGGGAGCGCTTCACCACGGTGGTACAGATCGGTATCGGCGGCAGCGACCTCGGCCCCCGGGCGCTGTATCTGGCGCTGGAGCACTGGGCACAGGCCAATGACACGCTGAAAATGCGGGCGGCGTTCATCAGCAACGCGGATCCGGACGACGCGGCGGGAACACTGGGACAAATCGACCTGGCCCGGTCGCTCTTTATTGTTGTCTCCAAATCGGGAACGACGCTGGAGACATTGGCGAACGGGGAAATCGTTAGAAATGCGCTGGGGAAGGCGGGGCTGGACCCTGCGCGGCATATGCTGGCGGTCACCGGTGCCGGGTCGCCCATGGACACGGATACAGATTATCTGGAGACCTTTTTGATCGATGACTGCATCGGCGGGCGCTATGCCTCCACCTCTGCTGTGGGCGGGGTGCTCCTGTCCCTGGCGTTCGGCCCGGAGACGTTTGCGCGGCTGCTGGATGGCGCGGCGGAGGCGGATGCGTTGGCCAGGGAGCGGGATGTGCGAAACAATGCTGCTATGCTGGATGCGCTGATCGGTATCTATCAGCGGAACATTCTCGGCTATCCCGCTACGGCTGTGCTGCCGTACTCCCAGGCGCTGCATCGTTTCCCGGCGCATTTGCAGCAGCTGGATATGGAGTCCAATGGCAAGTCGGTCAATCGCTTTGGGGAGACGCTGGAGTATGCCACCGGGCCGCTGGTCTTCGGAGAGACGGGGACCAATGGGCAGCACTCCTTTTTCCAGATGCTGCACCAGGGTAGCGACGTCATTCCGCTGCAATTCATCGGTTTCCGCAGCAGTCAGCTGTGTCAGGACGCCGCAGTGCAGGGCAGCACCGGTCAACAGAAGCTGTGTGCCAATATGGCCGCGCAGATCGTGGCCTTTGCCTGCGGCCACCAGGATACAGTCGGCAATAAGCGCTGTGTTGGCGGCCGCCCCTCCACGCTTCTGGTGGGCGACAGGCTGACCCCGGAGGCCCTTGGCGGGCTGTTGGCCCACTTTGAGAATAAGGTAATGTTCCAGGGCTTCATCTGGAATATCAACAGCTTTGACCAGGAGGGAGTACAGCTGGGGAAGGCACTGGCCAGGCGGGTGCTGACCAATGATACCGACGGGGCACTGCGTGCCTACAGCGAGCTATTGGGGATCGGATAAGACAAAGGAGAGCTGCAACCGTTTTACCGGTTGCGGCTCTCCTTATTATTTATAGTATGTTTTCCAAAGGAAGATCAGAGAGACAGAGATTCGCTCAGCTCCAGACCGGGATTGTGCTTGAGAAGGTAGCCGACGGGCCACTCGCCGGAATAGGCGATCAGGCTGTGGCCGCGGAAGTCCTCCAGCAGGGCGGCATCAGCGCACAGCGTCAGATCCTTGGGGTCACAGGGAGTCTGGCTGATGAAGCGCAGATGATCGTAGGGCAGACCGTACATCCGGAGGTCCACACCGTACTCGCTCTTCATGCGGTACTCAAAGACGTCGAACTGCAGGGTGCCGACTACGCCCACGATGACCTCCTCCATACCGGCGTAGGGGATACGGAAGATTTGGATGGCACCCTCCTGAGCGATCTGCTCAGTGCCCTTGATAAACTGCTTGCGCTTCATGGTATCCTTGGGGCTGACACGCATGAAATGCTCGGGTTCGAAGGTGGGAATGCCGGAGTAGCGGAATTTCTTGCTGGGAACGGTGATGGTGTCGCCAATGGAGAAGATGCCGGGGTCGAACACACCGATGATGTCGCCAGCATAGGCCTCCTCAATGATCTCACGCTCGGCGGCCAGCATCTGCTGGGGCTGGCTCAGGCGCAGCTTCTTACCGCTCTGCATATGGTAGTACTCCGTGTCACGCTGGAACTTGCCGGAGCAGACGCGCATGAAGGCGATGCGGTCGCGGTGAGCCTTGTTCATGTTGGCCTGGATCTTAAAAACGAAGGCGGAGAAGTCTTGGTCAAAAGCATCGACCTCGCCGGTGTCGGCTACGCGGTTCAGAGGAGGCGTGGTCATGCGCAGGAAGGCCTCCAGAAAGGGCTCGATACCGAAGTTGGTCAGCGCAGAACCGAAAAATACCGGGCTGAGAGAGCCGTTCTGCACAGCGTCCATATCGAAATCCCGACCGGCACCCAGCAGTTCCACTTCATCCCGAAGAACGCTCCAGCGCTTCTCACCGATCACATCGGCAACAGCGGGGTCCTCCAGATTGACCTCGGTAGTGCGGGCTTTTTTGCCGTGTCCCTCGCTGTCGAAGAAAATGATGCTCTCCTTTTCCCGGTCGTATACACCGGCAAACTCCTTGCCGCAGCCAATGGGCCAGTTAACGGCATAGGTGTCAATACCGAGCTCGCGCTCCACCTCTTCGCACAGGGCCAGCGGGTCCTTGGTCTCGCGGTCCATCTTATTGATAAAGGTAAAAATGGGAATATGGCGCATGGCGCAGACCTTGAAGAGCTTGCGGGTCTGGGGCTCCACACCCTTGGCACCGTCGATGACCATCACGGCGCTGTCCGAAGCCATCAGAGTGCGATAGGTATCCTCGGAGAAGTCCTGGTGACCGGGGGTGTCC
>CAYSDG010000051.1:0-13682 GCA_964429705.1 uncultured Oscillospiraceae bacterium
AAAGGGGGCAGACTGTAAATCTGTTGTCGACGACTTCGGTGGTTCGAATCCACCCGCTCCCACCAAATATCGAGCTGACACATTGTGTTGGCTCGATATTTTTTGTTGTTCGGCTGCCTGAACCCCGGTACCGCCCAACGCTTGCAAAATCCCACTCTCCGCAGTACAATAGCAGCAGCAAAAAAAGGAACGGCTCCCGCCGCGACTGCAATTCTTTACAAAGGAGCAACAACGATGAACAAGGATTTCCTCTACACGCTGCTGGACAGCATGTCCGTTTCCGGCCATGAGATTGAACTGCAGAAGAAGGTCATTGCGGAGATGACGCCCTACTGCGACAAGATCATCACCGACTATACCGGCAACGTCATCAGCGTATTGAATCCGGACGCCCCCTTCAAGGTCCTGCTGGCCGGTCATATCGACGAGATCGGTCTGATCGTCACCCATATCCAGGGTGACGGCCTGCTGCGGGTGGCCAGAGCCGGCGGCATCTACCCCAGCCTGTATCCCGGCCATCAGGTGGTGGTCCACGGCTACGCCCAGACAGTATACGGCAGCGTGGTCCACAGCAAGGCCACAGAAAAGGCGGACCTGAAGCCCGGCGACCTCATCATTGACATCGGTGCCAAGGATGGCGAGGATGCCCGCCGCTATGTACAGGAGGGCGATCCCATCCACCTCAACACCTACCACCAGGAGCTGCTCAACGGCTATCTCAGCGCCCGGGCGGTAGATGACCGGGGCGGCGCATTCATCGTGCTGGAGGCTCTGAAGCGGGCAAAGGAGAAGGGCTGCCGGATCGGCGTATATGCCGCTACCACTGTGGGCGAGGAGACCACTATGCGCGGCGCCCACTGGGCTGCCAGCACGGTGATGCCCAATGTGGGCATCGCTGTGGATGTCACCTACGCCCAGGATTATCCCGGTACCGATCCCCACGAATCCGGCGACGTACACCTTGGCAAGGGTCCCGTCATCTGCAACAGCTCCATCGCCAACAAGAAGGTCAATGAGCTGCTGAAAGCCTGCGCCAAAGCTAAGGACATCCCCTATCAGATGGAATCCTTCGTGGGCCGTACCGGCACCGACGCGGACAAGATCCACTTTGCCGGCAGCGGCGTGGTCACCGCCCTGCTGTCCCTGCCCCTGCGCTACATGCACTCCCCCAGTGAGGTATGCCATCTGGATGACATTGAAAATGCTATCGAGCTGCTCAGCGAGTTCCTGTGCAGCATCGATGAGAACACCGATATCGACCCCTTCCGCTGATCAACGGCTCTGCCAGACCGCTGCACGACTGTGCGGCGGTCTTTTTGTTCACCCCCTTTCATATACGAACATTTGTTCTATCTATGTTTGTAATTTATCACAGCGCAACTGAAATGTCAATAAAAAACTAAAGAAAATCTGTTGACTCTTTTCGACATTTCCGGTATGCTGAGAGAAATAGAGAGGGGGAATGGACCATGAGCGTGGGCCACAGATTGAAGGAACGCCGCCGGGAGCTGGGACTGAGCCAGAAAGAGCTGGCGCAGCGTCTGGGGGTAACACCGGCCGCCATCAGCAACTATGAGAGCGGGCAGAACGCCATCCGTGAGGACATTTTGGTGAAGCTGTTCGCCGCGCTGGATATGGAGCCGAATTATCTCTATCAGGATGTCTACAGCGGCGGCAGCTTTCCGCTGTCCGAGGGCGAGAAGAAGCTGGTGCTGCAATACCGCAGCCTGGCTGCCGCCGGACAGCAGACGCTGCAGGCGGTCGCCGATGCCCTGGCGGACAGTCAGGCATCACGGCAGCCCGCAGACCACTGCAGAACCTAAAAAACGCCCCCGGCTTCCACAGAAATTGTGGAAGCCGGGGACGTTCTTCTATTTATCACTTCGTATGGGGCGATCAGTCCAGCAGGCTCAGCACCTTACAGACCGCCGCACGGGTCATAACGCCGTTTGGCTCCAGCTTGCCATAGCTGCCGCTGATGATCCCGCGGCTCACCATGGTCTGGAAGTGCTCCAGCGCGTAGGCGGGGATCTGCCCCGCGTCGGTAAACTGGCTCAGATCGGCGTTCTGGACCTCCACCAGACCGGCGCGGCCCAGCATGGTCACCGCCTGGGCGCGGCTAAGCTGGGTCTGGGGCGCGAAGCTCTGGGTGCCATCGGCGTTGGCCACACCGTTGACGATGCCCAGGGCATACATGGCCCGCACCTGGTCCGCAGCCCAGCTGCCTACCTGGCCCATATCCGCGAAGGGGACCTCTACCGTGGCATAGTCCGCGGCGTTGATGCCCATATAGCGGCACAGCAGCACAGCGAATTCCGCCCGGGTAACGCCACGGTCCGGATTAGCGTAGAGCTTGCCGTCCACCGATTCTCCGGTGAGTACACCCTGGTGGTAGAGGCTGGCCATGAAGGCCCCGCCCCAGTGGCCAGCCGTATCCTCGAAGGGGGAATCGGCATCCACCTGCACCGGGATAGAGACGCTCTTTCCGCCGGTGGAGACAGTCAGCGTACCGGCGCTCTCCAGATATGCCGCAGTCAGCACACCGTTATCGATCGTCCCCAGAGAGGGGGTGAGCGTCCATGTAAAATCGGCTGCCGTGGTGTCCAGCGTCAGATGGCGGTAGACAGCGGCGGCATCCAGCTCCACCGTCTCACCGGGGAGCAGCGTCAGATTGGAGATGGCGCTGCCGTTGCGGCAGACAGAGAGTGCGTCAGGGGCATCGATCACCGCGATGTCATAGCTGGCCACCAGACCGGCAGCCTGGGCCGTGATGGTCACCGTACCCGCCTCCTGGGGGGCGGTAAAGGCCCCGTCTGCGATCTCACCGGCGGAGGCTGTCAGGACAACTGGGATCTCCATCGGGGAATAGCTGCTGTCCACCAGACTTGCCGTTACCGCCACGGTCTGCCCTGCCAGCACCACAGGGGTGTCGATGCTCAGGTAGATGTGATCTGCGTAGGCGTAGGTGGGGGCGGCCAGCAGCAGCAGATGGTTGGTCACCTTTCGCTGGGTCTTGTCGCTGGGGGAGTTGATGAGCTGGGCAGAGGTGCTGTCAGGCATGGAGGCCACCGCGGTGGTGGAGCCGCCGCCGTCCAGGCACACGGCCGTCACGCAGCCCAGCTCCACCATACGCTCAGCCAGGACCTTGAAGGATGCGCCCATGCTGTAGCCGGTCTGGCGGCCGTCCACGGTGTAGAACACCACCTCGCCATTGGCCTTCACACCCACGGCGGTGCGGGGCGCGTAGCCGGTGGGAAGCCCGCTCTGCACCGTGCCGCTATCCACCAGCAGATAGTACGCGCCGATGGCCTCAGTAACATTGCTCCAGTCGGCATCCTCCGTGGTGCAGTTGATGCGCACCTGGCAGCCTGCATAGAGGGAGCTCATAAAGCTCCGGGCGGTGTAGACAGCGGTAGAGGCCGCAGTCAGCACCACCTGGTTCTCCCCTATGGGCAGAGCCTGGTCCGTCTCCACGAGCTGCTCCACCTGGACCAGCAGCTCCCCGCCGATGGCAGTGGAGCCGCCAAGGATGGTACACACCGCGTTGAGCCCCTTGGTGGTGGTGCCGGTGGTGTGGTCGCTGCGGAAATCGTAGGTCATCAGGGTCACGCCTCCCTGCTCCGCCCTGGGCTTGTTGATGGAGGCGAGGCCGCAGCTGCTCTCCGCTGTGGCGGCAGTGATGGACACATTGGGTTTGCCGATCTTCGCCGTGCCGTCAGCCCGGAAGCCGACAGCATAGTTATTGCCGGAGGCGGCCATCAGCTCTCCGCCGGACACAACGATACCCAGCGGGAAGCCGGTGGCGGTGTCGTAGTAGTCGCCGTTGATGCCGGCCACGACCCGATAGCCCAGTGCCTCGTAGCTCTGGGCGGCGGCGGTGGTGGTCAGCCGGTCGCACACGGCGCTGCCGTATGCCGCCGCGGGCACAGCCGCGCCGCCGGGGGTATAGGTGAAGTAGTATTCGTGGCGCAGCTGACTGTAGTAGTCGCTCCAGTAGATATTATCACTGACAGTGACATTGTTCTGCAGGGCGGTATCCCGCAGCCACACCTCGCTGCCGTATGCCGCGGAATAGGCGCTGGCGGCGGGCAGCAGAGACAGCAGCAGCGCGAGGGACAGGAACAGGGACAGTGCTTTTTTCATGGGTACTCCTTTTCTTTCTTGCGCAGGGTTGGGTGACATAAGAATGCTACCTACTATATCACAGCGGTGCGGAAATGTCCACCATATGGCGGTGGAAATTTTTGGGAACTGCCCCGCGGTATCTTTTTCCGGCAGCGGGTATCTGGCCGCTCCGCTGTTTTCTCCCGGTGGTCCGCTTTTGCCGTCAAAAGCTCCCCCAGTCACTGCCAGTTCCTCGCTTGAAACCTCCCTCTCCCGGTGGTATACTGAATCTGCGATCCCTGTGAAAAAGGAGGCGCTGCTATGCAGAGTATGGAAAAACAATATCACATCCGGTGTGCGCCGGGGGATGTGGGGCGCTACTGCATCCTGCCGGGGGACCCCGGCAGATGCGAGGCCATCGCCGCGCACTTCGAAGGCGCGCATCTGGTCAGCCGGAACCGGGAGTACACCGTCTACACCGGGACCCTTCTGGGGGAGAAGGTCTCCGTCTGCTCCACGGGCATTGGCGGCCCCTCCGCCGCCATCGCCATGGAGGAGCTGACCGCCATCGGAGCGGACACCTTTATCCGGGTCGGTACCTGCGGCGGCATCGACCTGGCCGTGCAGGCCGGGGACATCGTGGTAGCCACAGGCGCGGTGCGCATGGAGGGCACCAGCCGGGAGTATGCACCCATCGAATTCCCCGCCGTGGCGGACCTCTGTCTCGCCAACGCTCTGGTCCGGGCTGCCCGGCGCATGGGCAAGCCCTGCCACACCGGTGTGGTGCAGAGCAAGGACAGCTTTTATGGGCAGCACAGCCCCCAGCGCATGCCGGTGAGCGGCGCGCTGCTGGAAAAATGGGAGGCGTGGAAGCGGCTGGGCGTCAAAGCCAGCGAGATGGAGACGGCAGCCCTCTTTGTGGTGGCCGCCGCGCTGGGCGTGCGCTGCGGAGCCTGCTTTCATGTGATGTGGAACCAGGAGCGGGAAAAGGCCGGTCTGGACCAGGAAACGCGCGGCGACACGGCCGACGCTGTGGCTGTGGCAGTGGCCGCGCTGCGCCTGGTGATCGCCGAGGACCGGGAGTGCCGTTAAAGCTCCGCCAAATTTTCTGCCATTTCTTGACAATCCCGCGCCTTTTTTGTAAAATGCGAGGGGAGTAAAAGGGAGTAATCAGCGTCTCCGGGCGCGGCAGTCAGCGTCATCCCGGCCCAGCGGCCCGCTTTTGCCTGAAATGATGAGACTTTTGCGGTGTATTCCATGCCGCAGAGGTCTCTTTTTGCTCCCACATATTTTGCCGCCTGCGGGCGGCTGTTCACAGGAGGTTTTCCATGCAGTTTTTCTATGACCTGTTCGGCAACGTGCTGAACTTCACCTGGCAACAGCTGCTGATGATCGCCATCGGCTGTGTGCTCATTTTCCTGGCCATCCGGAAGGAAATGGAGCCTACCCTGCTGCTGCCCATGGGCTTCGGCGCGATCCTGGTAAATCTGCCCATGGTCCACACGGAGGCGATTGAGACACTCTTCAATGCCGGTATCGCCTCGGAGCTGTTCCCGCTGCTGCTGTTTATCGGCATCGGCGCGATGATCGACTTTGGCCCGTTGCTGTCCAACCCCAAAATGTTCCTCTTCGGCGCGGCAGCGCAGTTCGGCATCTTTATCACCCTTGTTTTCGCTGTGCTGCTGGGCTTTGATCTGAAGGATGCCGCCTCTGCCGCTATCATCGCCGCAGCAGACGGCCCCACCAGCATCTACGTCTCCAACTACTTCAACAGCACCTATCAGGGTGCCATCATGGTGGCGGCCTACTCCTACATGGCCCTGGTGCCGATCATTCAGCCCCCCATTATCAAGGCCATCACCACGAAGAAGGAGCGGATGATCCGTATGGAGTACGCTCCTGACAATGTCACGAAGACGACCCGCATCCTGTTCCCCATCTTCGTCACCATCATCGCTGCCACGGTGGCCCCCGCCAGCGCGGAGCTCATCGGTTTCCTGATGTTCGGCAATCTGATCCGGGAGTGCGGCGTGCTGGAGGGTCTGAGCCAGTCTGCCCAGCACGAGCTGGCCAACCTGGTGACGCTGGTGCTGGGACTGAGTGTGTCCCTGCGGATGAAGGCAGAGCTGTTTGTCACCTGGGAGACGCTGCTGATCCTGGCTCTGGGACTCTTCGGCTTTGTGTTTGACACGGTTGGCGGCGTGTTCTTTGCCAAGCTGCTCAACCTTTTCAGCAAGAAGAAGGTCAACCCCATGATCGGCGCGGCGGGCATCTCCGCCTTCCCCATGGCCTCCCGCATGGTCCACAAAATGGGACGCGACGAGGACCCCCAGAACTTCCTGCTGATGCACGCCGCCGGCGCCAACGTCAGCGGTCAGATCGCCTCTGTTATTGCAGGCGGTCTCATCATCACCCTGGTCGAAAAGCTGCTGTAATAGGGAGGAACACAGTATATGGATATGAGCTTAGTGATGGCCTGCCTTGGAATCATGGTCAAGGGCATGGTCGGCATCTTTATTGTCATTCTGGCGATCTGGGGTCTGGTGGCCCTGCTCAACCACGTTACCAGCAACAAGAAAAACTGACAGATCCTTGTCCTGCCTTTAAGCGCCCCCTGTCCTTGGGACAGAGGGCGCTTTTGCGCACGGGCGGTCCTCTTTCCAGGCTCGCGCGCCCTTTGGTCATGATTCCTCCGACTTTGCTGATCCATGCTAAAAAGGTCGGCGGCCAAAAGCCGCCGACCTTTTGTCGGATCCTATCCTGCGTTTACCGCATGCAGCGATAGATGAAGGTGACGATCTGGGCACGGGTGCAGTCCATATCAGGGCTGAACGTCGTAGCCGTCGTACCGCCGGTGATGCCGTTGGCCGCCGCCCACAGCACCGCGTCGCTGTAGTAGGCATCCGCCTTCACGTCAACGAAGGGGTTTGCCGCAGTGACCACTGGGGACTTCTGGCTGCGCCACAGGAAAGTCACAATCTGAGCGCGGCTGCACTCCTCATCGGGGCTGAAGGTCGTGTCGCTGGTGCCCCTGGTGATGCCGTTCTCAACGGCCCACAGCACCGCGCTATAGTAGTAGCTGTCAGCCTTCACATCGGCAAAGGGCATCTCCGCGCTCTTGGGAGCGGGACTGCCAGCGGCGCGCCACAGGAAGGTAACAGCCTGTGCGCGGGTGCAGGTCAGGTTGGGGGCAAAGTGGACAGCGTCCACGCCGCCGGTGATACCGTTATCGGCCGCCCACAGGACAGCGTCCTCATAATACGCGCCCCCGGGGACATCCTCGAAGGGATTCTCGGGTTTGACAGGCGTGACCGGATTTTCGGGCTTAGTCGGCTCGCTGGGCATGGGAGCGATGGGGATGATGGGTGCCATATCCCGCTCAAAGATAGCCCTGACGATCACATCGTCCGCAGGCATGGTGAAGTGATCGCCCACAATGGTCACGCCGCCGCTGATGACCTGCCACTCCTTGAAGTGGTAGCCGCTTTCGGGACTGTAGCTCAGGGTGATGGTCGTACCGGCAGCGCCGGTGGCGGGGGAGGCAGAGGCTGTACCGTAGCCGTTGGTCTCCACCGTGACGGTGTGCTCACCTGCGGGCGGCGTCGGTGCCTCGCTGCGGGGCAGCCAGTTGGCGGTGACACGAACGGTATTGGCAGGCATGGTAAAGGTCGTGGTAGCGCTGGCGGCATTCTGGAAAGCAACACCGACGTCAGCACATGTCCAGCCCGCAAACACAAAGCCAGGCTTCTCGCCAGCGTGGATGGTGACGGTTTCGCCCTTGCCATACTTGCCCGCGCCGGTATTGACGGCCTCAGAGCCGGTCACCGCCACGTTGTAGCTCTTGAAGGGTGCCAGCTTGAACACGGCAGTCTTGACAGGCACCTTGATGGTGTCCCTGCCCTCTCCGAACTCGTATTCCACATCATCAAAGAACATGGCGTACTGCATTCCGTTCAGGGTAACGTTCACCCTGTCACTGTACTTGTAGCCCGCCGCTTCGAACACCCGGACGACCAGATAGTAAGGCTGACCGGTCGTAAACGTATGGTCCGCTCCGATCCAGGGCATGGGCTGGAACACGCCGCCCAGCACCTGGGGGCGATTACTGATCGTGTAGTCGATCCCCGCCTTGGAAAGCTTCGCCGCAGTAGCCGCATCCGGCTCAACAACGACAGCATCCTTATCACCGCGCAGCTCGTAGCCGGTCATGGTGAAGTTCAGAGAGCTGATCTTGCCCTCTTCCTCACTGCCGCTCTGGCGCAGATACACGCGTCTCTCCGCGCCGCAGCCTGCACGCAGACAGGTATAGAGTACATAGCCGCTTCTGTAACCGGATGCACTGTAAACCTTGCCCTCATCCCAGTCGTGGCCCTGTGCGGGGGTAGCAGTGCCATACTTGACGATCTCGCCGCAGTTCACACATGCTTCATCGCCGGTGTAGCCGCTGCCGAGGCAGGGGCTCTTCTGGTTGATCAGCTCGGTCGCGCCGTGCTGGGCGGGCAGATTCCGGCCGCGCTTCACCATTCCGTCGCAAAGACTGCACCGCTCATCGCCGGAATAGCCTTCGGTGGTGCAGGTGGGGGCAGTATAGCCCTCCAGATAGGTCTCCCCGTGGGACTTGGAGGTTCTCTTGCCGCGCACGGTGTCACCGCAGACGCCGCACTTATAATCGCCCTCATAGCCGTACTGCGTGCAGCTGCCGGTCTTTGCAGTACCCGCCACAAAGGTCAAGCTGATGTGCTCGGTGTAGTCTGCGGGGATGGGGTCACCCGTATTCACAAGCTCGCCGCAGTCCTTGCAGACCAGATCCCCGGTATAGCCCGCATGGATGCAGATCTTATCCCGCTGGCCAATGATGGTGGTCTCGCTGTGGTCACAAGCTCCCGTCACAGCGGTGAATTGCAGCTGGCCGCCGCCGGTAACACCCATGGCCGCAAAGGCGGGAACGGTGCAGCTCCAGGTGCCGTCGGCATTTTTGGTCAGGGCAACGGTGTCGGTCACGGTCTTGTTCACGGGGCTGCCGCTGCTGTAGTCGATATACTTCACCGTCCAGCCGGTGACCTTCTCCCCCTCTGTGGTGGCGGGGGTAAGGGTCAGGCCATCGCCTGGAGATACCAGCGTCCGGCTGGCCGTGCCGCCGATGACGCTGACGAGCATATTGCTGCGATCCCAACAGCGGGTCTCCGTCAGCTTGCCAGTCTTATCATAAACCGGCCACTTGCCGTCGATCCAGTATTCGCAGATGCGGCACACACGGTGCAGCGCGCCAAGCTGGGTGGCGGTGGGATACGCTACGATCTCATAGCCCCAGTCGTGTCTGGCGTCGCGCATCTCGCCGCAGCCGTCCACGGCGCACTCCAGCGGGTGGGTGGTGTCCGTATACTTTCCGGCTGCCAGCAGCTCGTTCTGCCGGCCAGGATCCAGCACGGGCTGGAAATCGTGGGCGTGCTTCTTCACATAGGCTTTGTAGTTGCAGTCGGCGCAGGTGTAGCAGTAAATATCGTGGAACTCGCCGCGATCCGCCTCAAGCTGCACAAACGTGCCCCGGATCACATCCACCTTGGTGAAGCGGTGTTCCTGCGGCTCACGGGTCTTGGTGGGCACACTGGTGGGGTCAAGCGAATCGTAGCTGTGGCCCTGACCGCAGCAGTACCAGTAGTGGCCCGCGTCGCTCGTATAATACATGTAGGTGCTATAGCTGCTGTCACCCTTGACATAAATTTTGTGGAGAGTAGAAGAGTCGTGTACACTGCCGCAGGCGGTGTAGCGGTGCTTGGCAATGATGCGGGCATTGTCAGACCGGGCAGACTGCGGATCCTTCCCCGCCACATGGTCATAGACCACGCAGAAGAATACCAGTCTCTCATCATCGCAGGCGGTGGTGGGGACATGGACCGTCAGGCAGTTGGTGTTATCGCCCTCGAACTTGATGCCCAAATCTTCGATAGCAAAGCCATCCTCCGGATAGGCGGGGTCATACCAATACCACTGATAGTCCAGCGTACCCTCGCCGCGGGCAGAGACACGGAAGGTCACAGTGTTGTTTTCTTCATGGGTCACGCCGTAGGTATAGCTTCCATCCGCTTCCACGACAACATCAAACTCGTCGCTGACCGTGGTCTTGGCGTCCTTGGGCTGCCGGGTGATATACACTCTGCGCCCCTGCTGGAAGCCGCAGACGGTACACTTGCCATAGGAGTCGAAGCTGTGCGCGTCCGCTTCGGTGAAGTGCTCCTCATCGTCACAAAGGCGGCACTTCTTCCAGTGGTTTACTTCATCCATGGACCATTTGCTCTCAGGGTAAGGCTCATCATGGTCGCCGGGCTCAGTCAAGCCGTGAACGTTCTTCAGATGCTCGTCAAAATCCTCATCCTCAATACAGACACCCACATCAGCGCCGCAGCCGCAACCGTAGATCAGGCGGGCATCCAGACAGCATATATCACAATAGCCGCAGGTGAAGCAGATCTCCTCGAACTCGTGGGCGCAGGCGCCGCAGCTCTCGCAGAAGTGGTCCTCATACTCGCTGGCCTCCACGCACATAGCGTCGGAGCAGTCAGAGTTGGCCTCGCAGCAAGCCTCGCACAGGCCGCAGAGCTCGCACGCCTCGTGCTCGCACCAGCACTCGCCGCACTCCTCGCAGTAGTGCTCTTCCCACTCGACAGACTCTACGCAGTATTCGTCACAGCCGCTGGCGACATTGCGGTTTTCCATGCAGCAGTCCATACACAGGCCGCACTCGTCGCAGTACTCCTTCTCGGGATTATCCGTGATGCAGGTATCCTCGCCCCAGCACTGCTCGCACACCTGGCAGCAGTCCGAGCAGTGCAGTGCATTGGCATGATCAGCCACACCCACGGATTCGAAGCATTCGCCGCAGATGGTGCAGTGCATGGGGTCGCTTGAGTCGTTAGCGCAGTCATCGCAAAAGCCGCATTCCGAGCAGATGAATATCGCGCAGCTTTCGCAGCGGTGGCACTCACCGCAGAGGTCATCCTCTATGCCAAGATAGCAATCACCGCATTCGGCACAGTGGGTTTCCGGGTTATCATTCTGGCAGTTTTCGCACATGCCGCACGAGTCACACCAGAAATATATATCAGCCAAATAACAGCCGCCGCATCGAAGACAATGGGAATCGATGTAGCAGTCGTTGGCAAACTGTCCGCATACGCCGCAGCAGTCGGCGTAAATCGACCAGTCCACATCGCCATAATAGATGGCACCGCACAACTGACATTCGTGCTCTTCATCGCTCCACGCGTGTGCCGTGGTGGGGAACATTCCCAGCACCATGACAAGACAGAGCAGGATGCTCAATATCCTTTTTTTCATCTCTTTTCCTCCTTACAGGAAAGCTTTTGTTGTATGCGCGCCCCGGGCGGAGCAAAGCTCCGCCCGAACAGGGGACGTCCCCTTAAAACGCGCTGTTTGATGGTTTCGCTTCTCAGCCGTAGCTAAGGGTCATGCCGACAGTGGTCTGGCCCTTCTCGAAGAAGGGCAGCACAGAGCCGTCATCTGCCTGCATGACCACCAGCTGCTCCCCCGACGGGGAGATCAGCAGCGGGAACGGGCAGTGGCCCTCGTAGACGCCCAGACACAGGCTGTCATCTTCCATCCACCAGGTGCCCTGATAGCAGATGGTCAGAGTTCCGTCCGCCTCAGGCTGGTAGAGCACCATGCCGTCTTCGGCGCTTCCGTCGGTGCCAAACACCAGTACCCAGCCGTTGTCGCTGTACCATGTAGTGCCCGCAAGACCAAGATCCGTGGGGGGCAGCCACTCGGAGTCGGCATCAGGGCCATCGTACAGGTAGGGGATGTAATCCCCCACATCGTACAGCAGGGAGAAGTCCATCACACTGTCGTGGTCGTTTGCGTATGGGCGGTAGATACAGCCTTCTTCATGCTTCGGGAACCAGGACGCCACAAAGCCGTCGTCCTGCTCATACTCAACGATCATATCCGGGTCATCATCCCAGAGGCCAGCGACGCCGCTGTAGTTGACGTACATCAGGAAGGGCTTGCCCACCTCGCCATAGTACAGCGGATCGGAGTAGATGGGCACCGAGCCGTTGCCCTCATAATTCCATTCCACATGCTTCACGGTGATGCGGGCGCTTTCAACCAGCGGCACGACACAGTAGAGCTGACCGTGGTCGCCAAGGATGTCCTCCTCCGGGATCTCCGTCAGGAAGGGCCAGATGGACGTCATGCGCGGGTTGGTACTGCTGAGCCATGCGGAAAATTTCATGATGTCGCCCTCTTCCCGATCGCCCAGGACTGCCGCGGCGAAGTACTCCTGCTGCCCGTGGGCAACGAGGTCATCCAGCGCGGCCTGGGCTGACTCACTGAAGGCGAATTCCGCAGGCTCCTCCGGGGTGGTGACAGGTGCTTCAGGTGTTTCGGGTGCCGGGGTGTCGGTCTTTGCCGGGTTCTCCTTCTTCGGCAGGTCCAGCTTGCCGGAGCTGCCCTGCGCAGTGCCGCCGTCCGGCTTGGTGCTGTTCTGCCCTCCGCCGCAAGCGGCGAGACTCAGCGCCAGCACCAGTGCCAGCACCAGTGCCGCAGTGCGGCGCAGCATGGTATATTTCATGGATCAGACCTCCTCAGAGCTTTCCGCTGCTGCCGCTGCCGCCACTGCTGCCACTGCTGCCGCCGGAAGATTTTCTTTCAATGCGGCGGACACTTTCCGTGGTGTGGGTGTAGCGGTCGTACTTTTCCGTCAGCTGCAGGCCGCCGCTGGCGGTGTAGCTTCTGGCCTCCGATTTGCGGTGGACGGACTTCATCTTCCCCTTGAGCATCAGGCAGACCAGAAGCGCCACGAGGCAGGAGATACCTGCCACCGTCACGATGCCTCTGACCGGGCTGGTCGGCTCATCCGCCGGGGTCTGGGTGGGAACATCCGCCTCGGCGCGATTCAGGCCCTCGTCACAGGCGGCGAGATAGTCTCTGAAGCCGCCGATCCAGTCGTCCTCAGCAAATACGGGCAGGAAATCGTCCTCCAGCGCGGCGATGGCATCCGCGTCAAAGACATTCTCCGCCCTTTCGCCGTAAACATAGAGAGCGTAGTCCCGGGCGGACATGCTCACCAGCAGCAGAATGCCGTCCAGCCCGCTGCCCTCACCGAAGCCGTCGCTGTGATAGAGCGTCTCCGCCGTCTCATAGACGCTGCCGCAGTCATAGTACGTATAGTCAGCCATAAAGAGGACATAGACGCCGCAGCCATGGCGCTGGGATATCTCCGCGGCCTGATCCTCCAGCAGCTCCCACTCACCGTAGGTCATCAGATTATCCACATCGATGACATAGTTCATGGTCCCATCGGCTGCCAGCGCGGGAACGCAGAGGACGAGGGTCATCAGCATCGCCATGAGCATGGCTGAAATTCTCTTCTTCATCTCTGTTCCCTCCTTACAGCAGCGTGATGATGGAGCCGATGATGCTCAGGGGCACGGCGATGGCGGCAAAGGTGGTCCAGAATCTGCCCCAGCTCATGGGCAGATCTCCCACCAATCGTCCGGTCTGGCCGTTCATGGCAAAGAGGTAGTCCTTGCCGTTCCACTTGGTGTTCAGCATCCAGA
>CAYSDG010000052.1:0-13345 GCA_964429705.1 uncultured Oscillospiraceae bacterium
GGCGCCGTCACCGTGGCCACCAACATGGCCGGCCGCGGCACCGACATCATGCTGGGCGGCAACGCCGAGTTCATGGCCAAAAATGATCTGCGCAAGGCCGGTCTCACCGATGAGCTGATCGCTGAGGCTACCGGCTACGCCGAGACGGACAATCAGGAGATCCTGGATGCCCGCCAGATGTTTGCTGACTGCCTGAAAAAGCACAAGGAGGAGATCTCCGGCGAGGCGGAGAAGGTCCGCGCCGTCGGCGGCCTCTTCATCATCGGCACCGAGCGCCACGACTCCCGCCGTATCGACAATCAGCTGCGCGGCCGCGCCGGCCGCCAGGGCGATCCCGGCGAGACCCGCTTCTATCTGAGTCTGGAGGACGATCTGATGCGCCTGTTCGGCGGCGACCGGATCAACAGCCTGATGGACCGGCTGGACATCGACGAGGATATGCCCATCGAAAACAAGATGCTCTCCAAGTCCATTGAGAGTGCCCAGACCAGCGTGGAATCCCGCAACTTCCAGTCCCGCAAGAACACACTGGAATACGACGACGTCATGAACAAGCAGCGCGAGATCATCTACGGTCAGCGCAAGCAGGTGCTGGACGGTCTGGACATCAAGGACACCATCACCGGCATGATCGGCGACATGATCAGCGACACCGTAAAGAGCACCTTCAACGGTCATAAGCACATTGATAACGACAGCTACCGCACCATGCTCAGCTCTCTGGAGGGCACCTTCTTCCCCAAGTACGCCGTAAAGCTGACGGCAGAGGAGGTCAGCGCCACAGACGAAAAGGCGTTTGTCAAGCTCTTCACCGATAAGGCTCTGGAGTTCTACGCCGCCAAGGAGACCGAGGTCACGCCCCCCATCATGCGTGAGCTGGAGCGCGTCATTATGCTGCGGGTGGTTGACGAGTACTGGATGGACCACATCGACGCCATGAGCGACCTGCGCCAGGGCATCCGCCTGCAGGCCTACGGTCAGACCAACCCTGTGGACGCCTACAAATCCGAAAGCCTGCACATGTTTGAGGAGATGGTGGACGCCATCCGTCAGGACACCGTCCGCCGCCTGTACTCCGTCCGCCTCAAGAGCAACGAGGAGGTCAAGCGTGAGCGGGTGGCCACCGGCATCACCGAGGGCCGCGGCGACGGCACGGTCAAAAAGCAGCCCCGCCGTGTCCAGAAGGTCGGCCGCAACGATCCCTGCCCCTGCGGCAGCGGCAAGAAGTACAAGAAGTGCTGCGGCATGAACGAAAACTGACAGAATTCACAAGCGAGGCTCTCCCCACCGGAGAGCCTCGCTTACCATCATTATACTATAAGAAGGAGGTCTTGCCATGTCCTTTATCCAGCACAACCAGGGCGGTTTGGTCTACCACACCTCAACTGTTCTGGACGATCCCTCCATCGTCCACGGCTTCTCCACCCGTCTGGGCGGTATCAGCGAGGGGCAGTTCGCCTCTTTGAACTTTCGGGGCAGCGGACCGGAACCCGATGAACCTGCCCGGGTACAGGAAAACTATCGCCGCTTCTGTGTCGCCCTGGGGGCGGACAGGGAGCGGCTGGTGCTCTCCAAGCAGGTCCACCAGGACACTGTCCGCTGCGTCACCGCGGCGGACGCGGGCAAGGGGCTGCTGCGCCCCTCCGACTACACCGCCGACGCGCTGGTGACCAACGAGCCGGGCATGAGTCTGATGGTCTTCTCCGCCGACTGCATCATTCTGCTGCTCCACGATCCCGTGACCGGCGCCATCGGCGCGGTCCACGCCGGATGGCGCGGCACCGCTCTGGACCTTCCCACCAAGACAGCGGCGGAGATGGAGCGGCTCTTCGGCGCGCAGCCCCGGAACATCCGGGTGGCGATCGGCGCTGGCATCGGCCCCTGCTGCTTTGAGACCCACGACGATGTGCCGGATGCCATGCATGCCGCCTTCGGCGGCGGGGCCGCACCCTTTATCGCGCCGCGGGACCGCAAATGGACTGTAGATCTGAAGGCGATCAACGCATGGCGGCTGCAGGAGGCGGGGATCCCCGCCTGCCAGATCGATATTCTCTCCACCTGCACCGCCTGCCGCACCGACCTGTATTGGAGCCATCGGATCACCGGGGACCGCCGGGGTGTACAGGGTGCCCTCATCGGCCGGAGGGACACGAAATGAGGCGGCTTCTGGTACTGCTGCTGGCGCTGACCGCACTGCTGTCCGGCTGCTCCGGCAGCAACGACACGGACATCGACCCCAGCTGGGAAGCCTACCGCCAGGAGCAGGAAAATTCCTCTCCCGCTCCGGAGGCGGAGCCTACCTACCCCACCGCCTTTTCCCTTGCCTATCACCAGGATCTGACGCTGGACCCCGTCACCTGCGGCGAGGGGCTCCAGCAGGACGTGTCCGCCCTGCTATACGAACCACTCTTTGCGCTGGGCGAACGCTTCGAGCCCACCCCCGTGCTCTGCGAGAGCTACAGCTGGGATGAGAGCGGCCTGGTCTGCACCCTGCAGATCCGACTGGGCGTTCTTTTTCACGACGGCAGCACCCTGTCCGCCGCCGATGTAGCCGCTTCGCTGCGCCGGGCTGCCGTCTCCGAGCGGTACGGCTACCGACTGCGGCATGTGGCATCGATCACCTCCGACCGCAGCGGTCACGTGGTCCTGACCCTGTCCTCCCCCAACCGGGGCCTCATCTCCCTGCTGGATATTCCTGTCATCAAGCAGGGCACGGAGAGCCAGCAGGTCCCCACCGGGACCGGCCCCTACCTCTTTGTCACCGGCAGCGAGGGTGATTTCCTGCAGGCCAACAGTGACTGGTGGCGGCAGCTTCCGCTGCCGGTGGATACGATCCCGCTGGTCCACGCCAAGGATCAGGATACTGCCGCCTATCTCTTCTCCTCCCGCCGGGTGGAGCTGCTGACCCTGGACCCCACAGAAAGTCCCCGCACCACCTCCTCCAACACGACGGAGACGGAGCGCCTCACCGCCACGCTGCAATTCATCGGCTTCAACACCGCCTCGCCGGTGTTCTCCTCCCCGGCAGCCCGCAGCGCCTTCAGCGCGGGTCTGCAGCGGGATATGCTCACCAGCGCCTTCCTCTCCGGACACGCCGAGGCAGCGCAGCTTCCCATTCCTGCCAGCTCTCCGCTGTATCCCTCTGATCTGGAGAGGAGCTACAGCTATGAGGCTACGCTGACAGCCCTGCGCACCGCAGGATACGACACCGGCGAGACCTGCGCGCTGACCCTGCTGGTCAACGAGGAAAACAGCTTTCGCCTGGCCAGCGCGGAGTATATTGCCGAAAGTCTTTCCCTGCTGGACTGGGAGATCACAGTGCAAGCCTTGCCCTGGGAGGAATATCTGCTGGCGCTGTCCGCAGGAGAGTTCGACCTGTACCTGGGGGAGACCCGCCTTACGGCAGACTGGGACCTCTCCGCCCTGGTTGGCACCGGCGGCGCACTGAACTACGGCGGCTACACCGATACTGTTACAGATGCTCTGCTGCAAAACTTTCTCTCTGCCGCGGACCGGACATCCGCCGCCCGTCAGCTCTGCCAGCATCTGCAGAGCGCCGCCCCCATTGCCCCCATCTGCTTCCGCAGCTACACCGTCCTGACCCACACCGGCGTGGTGGAGTCTCTCTCTCCCGCCCCCGGCAGTACCTTTGCCGGACTGGAAAACTGGACGATCCATCTGCAATAACACGAAAAACGATCCTGTTTCATTTCGCCGCCTCGCAGCGAAACTCCGCAGGGCTTTTTCAACAAATAAAACCGCGCATCCCGCCCGGGATGCGCGGTTTTATTTAATCAGTCCGCATACCTCATTCGCCGGTCAGCAGCAAGTCACCGCTGACGGACTCCACCTCCAGGCGAGCGCCGCCGCTGCCTACGGAGTAGTTCTTTCCAGAGCTCTGGCGCAGCGCGAATGGCCCACCGTCCAAAACACCGCTGGTGGTCTCATACCGCAGTGTAAACGCCGCGTCCTCCGGGAGACTCAGCCACACAAGGCCGCTGACAGTGGATACCTCCAGGCTGCGGAGCGTGTGATTCCCTGTTACCGTGAGATTCCCGGAGGTGGATTCCAGCTCCACCGCAGGAATATCCCCCAGCATATATACAAGACCGCTGACAGTGGAGGCCGACACCTCGGCAAATCCGCCGTTCACATCCTCCACCACCAGATCACCGGAGACGCTGTCCAGCTCCAGCTCCCGGGCCGCGCCGCCATAGACCTCCACAGCGGCGGATACCGTCTCCACCTCCAGCTCATCCAGCACCACGCCCACAGGAAGCTGCACCAGCAGCGTCTTCTCCTGGTCGCCGCTGTTTGCTCGCTGAAAGCGAACCGTCAGTTTTCCGTCCCGCAGCTCACAGATCATCTCCTCCGCCGCATCCAGCGGCCGGGCTGCCGTCTCACTGAGAACGATGTCCGCGCTCTCCCCGTTGAAGATCTGGACCGCGCCCGCTGTCCACTGAATATGTATCTCCTGAACATCTGCCGCAGCCAGGACATGCTCCTCCGACAGGAATGCCCCGTTATTCCACTCCTCTGCGGCGGTTCCGTACAGCACCTCAAACTCTGTCACCTGCTGGGCATGATCGACAAGCTCGGTGCTCGTGGCCCCACTACGGGAGATATTAAAGATGAAGAGTCCCCACACCCCCAGCAGCGGCAGCATCACCAGGCATACCACGGCTGCCAGCGCCCACTTCCAGATGCGTCTGCTATTTTGCCGGGGCAGTGCCGCCTCAGGGGCATTCTCCAGTTCCACACCAGCGTCCTCCAGGATGCGCCGGGCGATGGTGTCCACATCCTCCATGCTGGCCACGGCCTCCTCCTCAGTCATGCCCTCCTCCATGCGGTCCGCCAGCATCTCCGCATAGTAGGTCAGATGCTGCTCCGCCTCCTCCCGGCTCAGAGGACCGAGACGCCGATACAGATCATTCAGGAATTGTCTTCTTGTCATGCTCTCCACACTCCTTGATAAAATCGTACACCCGCTCTATCTCCGCCCAGGCGGCCACAAACTCCTCCGTCTGCCGCCGCCCAGCCTCTGTCAGCCGGTAAAATTTCCGCAGCCGCCCATTGTGCTCCACGGAGTAGACCTCCAGGCTCCCCGCTGCCTCCAGCCGGCGCAAAATCGGATACAGGGTGGACTCAGACACTGCGATACATGCGGACAGATCTTTTATGATCTGATATCCATAGGAATCTCCCCGGCGCAGCAGCGCCAATACACAAATATCCAACATACCGCGCTTTAACTGTGGATCGATCATCTGAATACCCCCTTTCGCATAATACTATATATTACATAGTATACTTTGTCAAGATAAATCAAAGAAACGGCGCGACCAACGCCGCGCCGTTTCCGAAAATTCTGTATGGAATTCTATCGCCTGCGGCCCCGTCACTGGTACTGCCGCACCACCGCGGTGACCTTGCCCAGGATCTGGGCCTCCGTTCCGTCGATGGGCTGATAGTCATCGTTCTCCGGCAGCAGCCAGATCTCGCCCTGCTTGCGGCTGAGCCGCTTCACCGTGGCCTCATCTCCCAGAAGGGCCACCACAATCTCACCGTTGTTGGCGGTCTGCTGTCTGCGTACCACCACCAGATCGTCCGGCAGGATGCCCGCCTTCAGCATGGACTCACCCCGCACCCGCAGGGCGAAATACTCGTCCTCCCTCCCGGCGCAGTCGAAGGTAAGGTAGTCCTCGATACACTCCTCTGCCAGGATCGGGGAACCGGCAGCAACAGTGCCCACCACAGGGATACGGTCCTTTCCGCGTACATCCCGCAGCACGATAGCCCTGCCCTTGAAATCCCCCTTCTCGATCAGCCCCCGCTCCTGCAGGCGCTTGAGATGGAAATGGACCGTGGACGGGGACTTCAGCCCCACAGCGTCGCAGATCTCCCGCACAGAGGGCGCATACCCCTGCTCCGGGATCACCTTCTGCAAGTATTCGTAGATCCGCTCCGTCATCTGTGTCTTCTTTGGCATAGGCTGCCACCTCCATCCAGTGTTCCGCATGTGTACTGAGGAGAGTATAGCATGTTCCAGCAGAAATTGCAACGTCTGTTCTTCTATTTTTCCAAACAAATAGCTATCCTGTGACAAAAAAGCAGACGCTGCGGCGATTTCCCGCAGGTCTGCCCGGTATCAGCCATATTGTGCGCAGATGCAGCAACAGCCGCCCCCACCTGGAGCGGCTGTTGCATGCCTCAGTGCAGAATGTTCAGCAGGAGCGTCAGGACGATAAAGACAGCGCCGATCCACTTTGTGGCCTTCGCCAGCTTTGCGTCAAAGCTCTTAGCCTTGCTCTTAGCCATAAAGGTATCAGCCATACCGCCGATGCTGCCCAGGCCAGCGTTCTTACCGGACTGGAACAGAACAGCCAGGATAACAGTCAGACCGCACAGGACCTGCAGGATGGTGACGATGATAACGAGAGCTCCCATAGTGACAATTACCTCCAGATAAATGATGGAAGTGCGCAAGCGCACGAAACTCCATTTCGCAGGTATATATAATACCATACATATTTTTCATTTGCAAGAGAAAAGCTTCTCTTTTGTATCTATATTTTTCAAATATCCTGAAAAAAAGAAAAGCCACGCCAAAGCGTGGTCTCACAATCGCATAGCCGTTATGTGGCGCTCAGCGCTCGCTGACGGTGCCGTTGTCTTCGCCGAAGATCATGTCATCCACATCCCGGCCGATTCCATTGAGATACATTACCTTATCACTTCCTTTCCTCCTTGATCTGTTTTTAGTATATCACGTTCTGCACAAAAATCAAGTGAAATTTTTGTGAACTTTCACAGCTCTAATTGGCATTTTCCCTTCTGACAGCGCAGCGCCCCGCAGGGACAGCCCTGCGGGGCGCCGTATGGCTCGAGGACTCGACGCGGTCATCTCAGCTTTGCGCCGTCTGCAAAAGCGTTGCCCACCTTCTCGCCCAGCACATGGTAGGTGCGGTTCATGCCGTCGAAGGTGATGGGACGCAGCTTCATGGGGTCGATATTGCCGTCGGTCAGCACACTCTCGTCGGCACAGACGTTGACCACCTCGCCCACCATGCGGCAGGTTTCCGCGTCATAGCTGACCAGTCTGCACTCCACCGCCATGGGCAGCTCCTGGATCAGCGGCGCGTCCACAAACTCGCTCTTCACCGTGTGGAAGCCAGCCTTCTCCAGCTTGTTGGCCACCTTGTTGCCGGACTCCAGTCCCAAATAGTCACAGGGTACCACCGTGTCGGCGGTGGCCATGCTGATGGTGAATGCCTTTCTGACCAGAATATTCTTCACCGTCTTGTGTCCGGCACTCAGACACATGGAGACCTCATTTGCCTCACTGATGCCGCCCCAGGCGGCATTCATGGCATCCGGTACGCCGTTTTCGTCGTAGGAACCGATGATAAACACCGGCTGAGGATACAGGATGGGTTTCGCTCCAAAATTCTTACGCATGATAGATTCCTCCTATTTTCGTAAAAAATTTACCAGTTTTTTGTTTCCCTGCTGACGCAGCACTGACACTCGTCCCTGATGGCCTGCTGAACACCGCAGCCCAGCTGCGGCATCCAAAACCCGTTACAGAGAGTAATATACTCCATTTTGCATCCTCTTTGCAATCATTTTATCCCCATGTTGTGGTCGTATCATCCGGTATCTGCCGGAAAAGCAGCCGGCACTGCAAGCCGCCATTGATCAATACCGACTGGAAGCAGAGCTTTTACCGAGATGTGCTGTCCGGCAAGCTCCCCTGTGGCAGCAATCCTCTCGCCCCGGATACGGACGCATGACAGCCCCCCGCGGCGGCTGCCGCGGGGGCATTTTCACTGCATCAATTCCTCAGTCAGGCGCAAGATCTCCGGTGCGGCTTTCTCCCGCTCCCGCCTCAGGGTACGGAGATAGACGGGATAGGCCAAGGCGAGCACGACCATGCCGAGCACACCTGCCGCCACCCCCGCAGGCAGCGCCGCGGCGCCCAGAGCAGCACCCAGGTCGGACATGAGGAGGCTCATCCCCGCCCCCATGATCAGGGTCCCGACCACGCCCAACGCCACCGAAACCGCCGTGGCTCTCCGGCCAACGGCAGCGTCCAGCGCACACAGTCTCTCCAGCTTGCTCTCCTCCCGGGGCACATATTTGCTGCGGATCGACCGGACCTCCTCCTGCTGCTGGGCGGAATAGGTCATTTTAAAGGTCTCATTCTGCTTCATATTCATTCTCCATTTGCTGAATTTTCCGGCTGCTCCGGACGATCATATATACCGCCATGGCAACGATCAGCATCGATATTCCGCCGCCGCTGATGCCCAGCAGCCGCTGCCGTGTCTGTTCCGCCATCTGGGCGCGGCCAAAGGTCACCAGCATGGTGTCCTCCAGCGTCAGCACGGATACACAGGCCGAGGCCAGCGAAATGGCCTTCGACGCGGAAAAGACCGGGCTGTTGTAGCGCCGGTAGCGCGCCACATTCACAATGGCCATCGTCAGCGAGGTGAAGGTATAGGCCGCCAGAGCGATGGTAACGATCTCATGGTGGCGCACCGCACGGCTCTCCCGGACCATGTGGAGCATCATGCCGGACAGGGCCAGGTTCATCACCAGGAATACCCAGCCGCAGGCACGGTAGCAGCGCAGCTCCCGGGCCATGCGCTCGCCGGGCGCATGGCACAGGGAGTGTCCCGCCAGAAACGCCCGCATCGCCGTCAGCAGGCCATAGTAGGCCGCCAGGGAGAAGGACCACGCCGAACGGTACCGCAGCCCAAGGCCCAGCTGCAGGCCGCCATAGGCTCCGTTCCACAGCACGCTGCCCATCAGTGTCACATTGATCCGCAGCCGCGGATCGCCCAGCCAGCGGCGGACATATTGATTGCCGTTTTTCACCGCATGAACGGCCCGCAGCAGCGCCGGTATCCGGGCGCACCAAACCACCAGCGTGTAAAACGCCAGCACATAGCTGCCGATCCGGACCGGGTCACTCTCCGCAAGGCGGAGCATCGCCCAGATGAGGGCCACTGCCGCCGTCGGCAGCAACAGGAGCCATATAGCCGCAGGCGGAAACAGCAGAGTCCGCCCGATTTTTCTCCCAGCTGCAGGCCGCCATAGGCTCCGTTCCACAGCACGCTGCCCATCAGTGTCACATTGATCCGCAGCCGCGGATCGCCCAGCCAGCGGCGGACATATTGATTGCCGTTTTTCACCGCATGAACGGCCCGCAGCAGCGCCGGTATCCGGGCGCACCAAACCACCAGCGTGTAAAACGCCAGCACATAGCTGCCGATCCGGACCGGGTCACTCTCCGCAAGGCGGAGCATCGCCCAGATGAGGGCCACTGCCGCCGTCGGCAGCAACAGGAGCCATATAGCCGCAGGCGGAAACAGCAGAGTCCGCCCGATTTTTCTCCAGTTCATGTCAGCCTCTCCGGATCCTGACGGTGAAGGTGCTGCCAGCGCCCAGTGTGCTCTCCACGGAGATCTCCCCCCGGAGAATATCCACCACCCGCTTCACCAGCGCCAGACCCAGACCGTTCCCCTGGGTGGCATGGGAGCTGTCGCCCTGATAAAATTTTTCAAAGATGTGGCTGCCGACCTCGGCTGTCATACCGCAGCCGGTGTCTCTGACCTGCACCGTGGCGTAAGCTTCATCCGCCGTCAGGCTGACGGCGACTGTCCCGCCCGCCGGGGTGAATTTAAAGGCGTTGGAAAAAAGATTGTTCCACACCAGGCGCAGCAGTTCGCTGTCCGCCTGTACGGTGACATCCTCCGCCAGCTCTGTCTCCAGTTCGATCTCTGCCTGCTCCCACACCGACTCATACTGCAGCAGGCACTCGCACAGCTGCTCGCCCAGATCGAACGTCTCCGTCCGGGGATATATCTGCTGATTTTCCAGCCGGTTCAGCTTCAGGATATTGGTCAGCATATCCGCCATCCGGCGGGATCCGTCGGTGACACCCCGGGCATACTCCAGCCGCTTCTCCTCAGAAAGCCCCGGCTCCTGCAGCAGTGTGCCATAATTCTGCATAACTGCCAGGGGCGTTTTCATCTCGTGGGACACATTGGCGATAAAATCAGTGCGCAGGGTCTCCAGTCCCCCCAGTTCCTGTGCCATTTGATTGAAGCAGGCAGCGATCTCCGCAAAGGTATCGTCTGCCGCTATTGTTTTCTGCTGCTGGATGCGCACGGAGAAATCCCCCCGCATCATCTGCTCCGCCCCGGCCACGATTCTCCTGACCGGCCGCTCCACCGTCAGCTTCCGCCGCAGGCTGTCGATCAGGGTAAACAGGATGCTCAGCAGCACCACATTGCCGAAAGTCAGCTTCGCCGCCGTGTTCAGGTCCGACTCCGTCAGCGTCAGACCCACACTGCGCATCAGTTCTGAGAGAAACAGACTCATACAGCAGGTGGTCACAAAGGCCACCAGCAGGAAAAACAGCAGATAGTGCCACAGCGCATGCCACACCCTATGCCGCAGCGCATGCCGCCTCATTTGATCACCGCCTTGTAGCCCAGACCACGGACCGTTTTGATCTCAAAATCGCCGCAGTCCGCCAGCTTGGCGCGCAGCTTGGTCATGTAGACATCCACCGCCCGGGGGGCCGTCTCCGTGTCCACCTCCCAGAATTCGTCCATCAGCTGGGTGCGGGTGAATGTCTTTCTGGGATAGCTGAGGAGCTTGTAAAGGATGGCAAACTCCCGCCGGGTCAGCGGGATCTCCTCCTCCCCCAGACAGGCAGTCTGTTCATCCGCGTCCATGGTAAAGCTGCCCACTGTCAGCTTGCGGGAGGCGGCGATCCTGGCCCGGCGCAGCAGTGCTCCGATGCGCAGGAGCAGTTCGTCCAGGTCGATGGGCTTTACCATATAGTCGTCCACACCGATACGAAAGCCCCGCTGCTTGGAGGCAATATCGTCCCGGGCTGTCATGAACAGGATTGGGATCTCGCTGTTGGTCTCCCGCACCGTCTGGGCAAAGGAAAAGCCGTCTGTCCCCGGCATCATGATGTCCGATACGATCAGATCGAATACCTGCTCATAGAGCGCATCATAGGCCGCATTCGCATCAAGACAGCCGGTAGCCACATAGCCGCTGCCGTTCAAAAAGGAGCAGACCGTGCGGTTCAAGTCTCTGTCATCCTCTACGACCAATATCCGAAACATACCTCCGCCTCCCAGCACACGATTTGATAATGGTATCATACCACAGAAATGTTAAGGTTTTGTTTTCGTTTTGCCCTCCGCTCAAAAAAGTGCCGCCTGCAGGCGGCACCGGGACCGATCACTTTCCCACAATTCTGTCGCTGAGGGCGATGATCTGCTGTGCGTATTTTTGGCGGCGGCGCCCCAGAAGTCTCTGATACACGGGGTAATTGGCGACAGCCATCGCCAGCCCCGCGACGCCCAGCACCAGTCCGGGAAGTCTGGGGTCGGCCAGGCCGATGGTCCCACCGATGTCTGTCATGATGAGGCTCATGCCGCTGCCCATCACGAGGGCAGCCACCGTGCCGAAGCTGTAGGCAAACACGGCCGCAGGCCGTCTGACCCGTTTGTCCAGCGCTTTCAGCTCATCCAGCTCACTATGCTGCTTTTCCGTATACTGGGTGCGGATCTTCTGCACCAGATATTCCTGCTCACTGCGCTCCATGGTATTCTCCTTTTTCATTATGTTACTCCCTGCTGGAGAGCCGGGTCCTGGCCTCCGCCGCGCTCTCCCCCTCTTTGGCGAACAGCACCTCAATACATTTATTACTCAGCCTGGTAAAACCCTCTACAGCGCCGTTCTCGATCCGCCGATAGCCGCCTGCCACGCCGGACTCCAGCTTCCGATAGCGCCGGGTCACGCTCTCTCCCATCTGTTCGATCCAATCTGCGATCCTTGCCATATGTTGATCTCCTTTATTTTGAATTTGTGCCGTTATCATAGCCCGCGAATGTTTGCGGATCTTTTGGGAAATGTTTGCGTTTTGTTAAAGTGACCTGAAAATCACACGAAATCGCATTTGGGGCCGCCTGCAGCACAAAGCCTTTACCCGGGCCGTGCTTTGTGATAAGCTGGTGGTATACAAGGAGGGATCCTATGTCTGGTATCATCATAGTTGATCTGATCCTGCTGGTCCTGTTTCTGGCGGCAGGATCGATGGCCGACTGCGTCGGCCTGGCATTTGCCGCGTGGAGTTTCATTGCCGTGATCGTATCGCTCTGTATTGCTGACGCCTGCGCCTCCCAGACACCTGCCAGGCGCGCGCAGCGCCGGCGCAGGAACGCGCGTGAGCAGAGGGAGTGGCTGGAGTGGCGATACGCGGCAGAAAGGCGGAAGCGGCAGCAAAAGAAGCGCTGAGCCGGACAGCATCCTGAGAACGCAGAAAAAAGCAGAGGATCAAGTTTTTCAACTTGATCCTCTGCTCATATTTTGTCACTTCGCCAAACCGCTATGGAGCAAAAGTTCTGCACCCTTACAACATGACCGTCTCCGTCCTCTGACTGGAAAACCACTGCGCTTCAAAGCCGGTAAACTTCAGAATGCAGTAGTCGGGGTCCGTCACGCCCTTTCGGTAAAAGCGTGTGAAAAACGGCTTCCAAAACCTCTCCTTTGTGGGCTGATCCGTCAGCACGGTCATATGCCCCTTGATCTCAACGCCCTGGAAGTTCCGCCCCTTTTCATAGAAATAGACGCACGCCTTGGAATTGGCGCGGTAGTGCCGCACCTTTCTGGAGGAGGCGTAGGTAGCAAAATAGATGTCATTGCCCTCCACCAACACCGGCTGGATCAGCGCCCGGGTCGCGGGATAGCCGTTTTCATCCACAGAAGAGATCAGCGAGGTCTTCTGCCTGGCAATAAACGCATAGATACCTTCTCTGGTCATACCATCAGCTCCCTCAGCAGTGAAACTTATCTTCTTCCCTGGGCTTGCGCCTGGCCGCCATCGCTTCCTTCATGGCAGCTTTGCGGTCGTAGATCGCGGCGACCTCGGCTTCGATGTCCTTGGCAGGATAGTTCAGGCCGCTGCGGAGCGCCTGCACCATCTGCTCAGTGCGGTTGCGGATCTTATACTCCTTGCCGTCCTTGATAAAGATGTTGCCGGTCTGCCCAAAAATGAGCTGCACATCGTTTTCCACGCAGGCATCGTATACCTTTTTCACCCAGTCATAGTGCAGAGGGCGGGAGCCAAGGTAATTCTCTCCCCCGGCGAGGACCGTCTCAATTTTTCCCGTGGCGAGATAATCAGCGATGTCAATTTCACCAATAAACGGCTTCAGACTGACCCAGCGGTGCTTGGCAGGCAGATCCAGCAGATACGGGATGCGCTGCTCCAGCCGCTTCTGATTCTCGCAGGAGACGGAGAAGGACACATTGT
>CAYSDG010000053.1:0-13156 GCA_964429705.1 uncultured Oscillospiraceae bacterium
GCGGCCAGTGCCGCGTCTACTGTCCCACCGGTGCGCTGACCATCAACTCCAGCATTGCTGAGGTCTGGTCCGCTTTGGATAACAAGGACACCCGCGTGGTCGCCCAGATCGCACCCGCTGTCCGTGTCGCCGTGGGCGATGCCTTTGGCCTGCCCAACGGTGAGAACGTCATGGGCAAGATCGTGGCTGCTCTGCACGCCATGGGCTTCGACGCCGTTTACGACACCACCTACACTGCCGACCTGACCATCATGGAAGAGTCCGCTGAGTTCCTGGACCGCGTGGCCAACGGCGGCAAGCTGCCTCTGCTGACCTCCTGCTGCCCCGCCTGGGTGAAGTTCGTGGACAACGAGTTCCCCGAGTTCCAGCCCAATGTCTCCACCTGCCGTTCTCCCCAGCAGATGTTCTCCGCCGTTCTGAAGGAGTACTATCGCGATCCCGAGAACGCCCAGGGCAAGAAGACCTTCGTTGCGTCCATCATGCCCTGTACCGCCAAGAAGATGGAGGCCGAGCGTCCCGAGCACTACACCTTCGGCGAGAAGGATACCGACGTTGTCATCACCACCACCGAGCTGATCAAGATGATCAAGAGCATCGGCATCGACTTTGCCAATATCGAGCCTGAGGTCTGCGACGTACCCTTCGGCATCGGCTCCGGCGGCGGTGTCATCTTCGGCGTCTCCGGCGGTGTTACCGAGGCCGTCCTGCGCCGCCTGGTGGACGGCAGCGACCCCGCCACCCTCACCGCGCTGGCCAATACCGGCGTCCGCGGCGATGGTATCAAGGAGTTCGTTGTCCCCTACAACGGCATCGACGTTAAGATCTGCGTTCTGTCCGGCCTGGCCAACGCCCGCAAGGTGCTGGAGCAGGTGAAGTCCGGCGAGAAGGAATACCACCTGATCGAGGTCATGGCCTGCCGCGGCGGCTGCGTCATGGGCGGCGGTCAGCCCGCGTACTATGGCCCCATCAAGAAGGCCGCCCGTACCAGCGGTCTGTACAGCGCCGACTGCGACATGGCGATCCGCAAGTCCAACGAGAACCCCCTGATGGAGGCCTTCTACAACAGCCCCATGAAGGATAAGATCCACGACCTGCTGCATAACCACAGACACTGAGCGGCAGCGTTCTGATCCCGGCAATACATCGGCCCCACCTGCTCATGCAGGTGGGGCCTTATTCTGTCAAAAGCGGTTTTCTTTCTGTGGAAAATCAAAAGAGAGCTGCCCGCAGGCAGCTCTCTCTTTCTCTATAGAGCAATATCAAATTACAGCAGCACCTGCACCGCCGGGAACAACTCCAGACTGCGCCGCAGGATGCCGTTCATATGGGCAATGGCAATGCCATAGTTCACCACCGGCACCCCGGCTCTGGCCGCCTGGGCCACCCGGTGCTTCATCTCCGCCTCGTTGAGCATACAGCCACCGCAGTGGACCACCAGCTTGTACTGCGCCAGCTCCTCCGGAAACTGGCCGCCGGAGGTAAAATCAAACTGGATCTGCGCACCGGAAAATTTGCTGATCCAGGCGGGCATCTTCACAGTACCGATGTCCCCGCACTGGCGGTGATGGGTGCAGCCCTCGGCGATAAGGATCCTGTCCCCATCCCGCAGCTGCGAGAGCATCGCCGCCCCCTGGACCTGAGCCGCCAGTTCCCCCTTGTAGCGGGCAAACAAAATGGAAAAAGAGGTGAGAGGAACCGTTTCCGGCACCAGCTTCGACACCTTGCCGAAGGCCTGAGCGTCGGTGATGACCATTTTGGGCGGCTTTTGCAGCGCCGCCAGCGTTCCGGGCAGCTCCTCCACCTGACAGACAAATGCCATACAGCCCGCGTCCAGAACATCCCGAATGGTCTGCTGCTGGGGCAGGATCAGCCGCCCCTTGGGCGCGGATTCGTCGATGGGCGTCACCAGGACCACCACATCCCCCCGCTCCAGCAGGTCTGCCACCACCCGGCGCTGATTCTGGCGGCCCGTGGACAGCTGGCCCAGCAGCTCCTTCAGCTCATGGATGTGAAAGCCGGTGACAGCGCTGACCCAGATCTCACGCTCCGTGGTCTCCGGCACCTCCGCCAGGAGATCCGCCTTGTTGTATACAATGACACAGGGCAGCTTTTTTTCCTCCAGAGCGGACAAAAACGCCTGCTCCGGCTGCCCCAGGCCCTCCTGGGCATCCACCACCAGCACAGCTACATCGGTCTTGGCCAGGATCTCCCGGGTCTTCTGTACCCGCAGCAGCCCCAACTCCCCCTCGTCATCAAAGCCGGGGGTATCGATCATCATCACAGGGCCAATGGGCAGCAGTTCCATGGCCTTCCGCACCGGATCGGTGGTGGTGCCCCGCACATCGGACACCACGGCCAGGGACTGCCCGGTGACGGCATTCACCAGACTGGATTTACCGGCGTTGCGCCGCCCAAAAAAGCTGATATGCACCCGCTCAGCGGATACCGTGTCGTTCAGGCTCATAGTATTATTCCTCCCCTGCCCTGTCGGACAGCTTCGCTGTTTAATAGGAGCTGATGGCCAGGCTTGCGTCGTCCTCGCCCTTCTCAATGGACTGTATCACCAGATAGTACTGCAGCTCATCGCTGACCTTCACCAGCACACGCTCCCCCACACGGCGGCCCATCAGCGCCTTTCCCACGGGAGACTCCTTGCTGATGAGTCCCTTCAGGGCGTCCTGCCGCAGGGTGGTGACGATGCGCAGCGTCATCTCCCTGCCCAGTTTCTCGTTGTGGACCACCACCGTGTCAAACAGGCCCACCGCGTCCGCTCTGGACTGCACCTCGATGACCCTGGCAGTGCGGATCATCTTGTCCAGATACCGAATGCGGCTCTCGTTGCGGTTTTTCGCCTGCTTGGCACACTTATACTCATAGTTCTCGCTGAGGTCGCCAAAGGCCCGGGCCGTCTGTACCTCCTCGATCAGCTGGGGCCGCAGCACCTGGATGCGGTGTGCCAGCTCCTCCTTCATCTTTTGAATATCCACCTCTGTCAGTTCATCATACACAGGGCGTCACCTCACTCCAGCATTTGCCGCTATTATAGCATTCTTTTTCCCGCCTGTCAAAACAGCCCGCCCCGCGGCATTTCCGTCCGTCTCGGCGCAGCCATAGGAAAATTTCCGGAAACCCATTGCTTTAAGGCGAAAAATCATGTATTCTTTGTTTAGTATGTATCTGCTCCGGCAGAAATTTTTCCATAAGGAGAAGCATCATGAGCGAAACTATTTCTTTCATCCGCAGCCAGCTGGCTGCTGTTATGGGCATCGACAGCCCCACCGGCTACACCGACAACGTGCAGCAGTACCTGTGTGAGCAGCTCACCGCCATGGGCTACGCCCCCCGCCGTCTGCGCAAGGGCGGCGTTGTCGTCACCCTGGGTGGCGAGGGCCATCCCGTGATCCTGGCGGCTCACGCTGACACCCTGGGCGCTGTGGTCCACTATATCAAGGGCAACGGCCGCCTGGCCATCAGCAACATGACCCTGAACCCCAACAACGTGGAGACCGAGAACGTCCGCGTCATCACCCGCTTCGACGGTGTCTACGAGGGTACCATCCAGCTGTGCAACGCCTCCATCCACGTCAACCCCGACATCAACGCCGCCCGCGACCTGAACAACAACATGGAGGTGGTCCTGGACGTCAACGTCAAGAACGCCGCCGATGTGAAGGCTCTGGGCATCTGCAACGGCGACACCATCGCCGTGGACCCCCACTTCCTCATCACCGACACCGGCTATGTCAAGAGCCGCTATCTGGATGACAAGGCCTCCGTGGTCATTCTGCTGGCCCTGGCCAAGTGGGTCAAGGACAACAACATCCAGCTGGACCGCCGCGTGGACCTGATCTTCACCGTCTTTGAGGAGCTGGGTCACGGCGCTGCCACCGGCATCGCTCCCGACACCGAGGAGATGATTGTCGTTGACATGGGCTGCGTGGGCGACCATCTGGACTGCACCGAGCGCCAGGTCTCCATCTGTGCCAAGGACGGCAGCGGCCCCTTCAACCGCCAGGTCACCAACGACCTGATCCTGTGCGCCAAGAAGGCTGGTCTGGACTACGCTGTGGACATCTATCCCCGCTACTCCTCCGATGCCGCCTGTGCCCTGCGTTCCGGCTATGACATCCGCCACGGCCTCATTGGCCCCGGTGTGTACGCCTCCCACGGCTATGAGCGCACCCATCTGGACGGCATGATGAACACGCTGGAGCTGCTGAAGGCCTACCTCCAGAAGGACAATGCCTGAGCCTGCAACGTCTGAACGACCAAAAACGCCATACCGCGCAAAGCGGTATGGCGTTTTCTCTTTGTTTTCTTTGATGTGCGGCCCTGTCTGCGGCCCGCTCATCTACCGTCTGATGCCTTACTTCTCGTCTCCGAAGAACTTATCGTGGACCGCGCGGACCGCGGCATCCACATACTCCTCGTCGATCAGGACGGAAATACGGATCTCACTGGTGCTGATCATATTGATATTGATGTTGGCATCATAGAGTGCCTCGAACATCTTACCGGCCAGGCCGGGCGTCGTCATGATCCCCGCACCTACAATGGACACCTTGGCGATCTTGTCGTTAACGGTGATATGGTCAAAGCCCAGGCTCTCCTGATGCTCCTCCAGGACCCGGACAGCCTCCTCCACATCGACCCGGGGCAGGGTGAAGCTGATGTCCTTGCTGTCCTGACGGCCAATGGACTGAATGATGCCGTCCACATTGATCCGCGCCTTGCCCATCAGCGCAAACACCCGGAACGCAACGCCGGGATTGTCGGCCAGGCCCATCAGCGCGATCCGCGCGATGCTGGTATCCTTCGCCACACCGGCGATACTGGTCTTTTCCATCTTGACGACCTCCTTGATTTTTGTGCCAGGCTTGCGCTCCAGGCTGGAGAGGACCTCCATATTGACACGATACTTCTTTGCCAGCTCCACGCTGCGGTTGTGGAGCACCTGTGCCCCCTGACTGGCCAGCTCCAGCATCTCATCATAGGTGATCTCAGCGAGCTTCTTCGCATTGGGACAGATTCGGGGATCGGTGGTATACACGCCATCCACATCGGTATAGATCTGGCACAGGTCCGCGTGGAAGGCCGCCGCCAGCGCCACAGCGCTGGTGTCAGAACCGCCGCGGCCCAGTGTGGTCACATCACCGAAGCGGTTGACCCCCTGAAAGCCCGCCACCAGAACGATCTTGTTTTTGTCCAGTTCCTGCTGGATGCGCTCATGGTCGATGCCCTTGATGCGGGCATCGCTGTGGGTGCTGTTGGTGCGCACGCCCACCTGCCAGCCCACCAGGCTGACCACAGGCAGCCCCATTCCCTCCAGAGCCATTGCGCACAGGGAGATTGAGATCTGCTCTCCCGTGCTCAGGAGCATATCCATCTCCCGCTTGGAGGCCCGGGGATTGATCTCTCTGGCCTTTTCAATCAGCTCATCCGTCGTGTCCCCCTGAGCGGAGAGGACAACGATGACCTGATTGCCCGCGCGGTAGGTATCGGCAATGATACCTGCCACATTGCGGATCCTGTCGGCATCCCGAACGGAACTGCCGCCGAATTTCTGTACGATCAAATTCATGTGGGTTCTTCCCTTCTATGGATAAATGGCCGGAATACTCCATTATAGTGTCCGCGCGCGGCCGTGTTACCGCAGGACAGGCAGCAGCGTCTCCGCTCCCAGCCGCTGCGCCAGAGCCTTCGCCTCTCCGCGGCAGAGAGGGCCGACGATGCACGCGCCCTTCCCCAGGCTCTCGCTGTCCGCCGGAGCCTCCAGCGCGCCTCGCAGATACCAGTACAGCGCCACTTCGCCGTCCAGCTCCGCCAACTGCGCGCATTCGCTCCAGCTGATATTCCGGCGCTTTTCCCGATGGTCCAGCGCATCGATCACATCGCCCATCACCGCCGAGGCAGTGGGCAGAGAGCCGGCACCGCGGCCATAGAACATCACGTCACCCACAGCGTTGCCACGGATCATAATGGCGTTGAACACATCGTCCACCGTGGCAAGAGGGCTGCTGACCGGCACCAGATGAGGGGCCACCCACGCAGCCTGACGGCCATCCGCCAGCTTCATCGCCCGGCCCAGCAGCTTGATGCGGTAGCCCGCGGCGCTGGCAATGGCCACATCCCGCAGGTCGATCGCGCTGATGCCCTGGGCGCTGACCCGCTCCGGGGACACCTCGCGGCCCCAGGCCAGGTCGGAGAGAATGCAGATCTTGCGGCAGGCATCCAGCCCCTCTACATCCGCAGTGGGGTCCGCTTCAGCGTAGCCCTTTTCCTGGGCCTCCCGCAGAGCCTCCTGAAAGCTGACGCCGCCTGTCACCATGCGGGTCAGGATATAGTTGGTCGTACCGTTGAGAATGCCGGTGATCTCCTCGATCTGATTGCCGGACAGGCACTGAAACAGAGGCCGCAGCACCGGGATGCCGCCGCCCACACTGGCCTCGAAGAGGTAGTTGACCCCCTGCTCCCGGGCCAGCTCCAGCAGCTCACGGCCGTGCGCTGCCACCACCTCCTTGTTGGAGGTCACCACATGCTTCCCCGCCAGCAGGGCCCGGCGTGTGAACTCCAGCGCGGCCTTGGTCCCGCCGATGCACTCCACCACCAGATCCAGCTCCGGGTCATTCTCCAACACGGAAAAATCCAGCACGATCCGGTCCGCATAGGGGGAATCGGATAATTCCCGCCGATGCAGAATATACTTAAGCTGAAGAGGCTCACCCAGCTTCTGCTCGATAGCGGCGCGGTTCAGGCGCAGCACCTCTGCCACGCCCCGGCCCACCGTACCGAAGCCCATAATCGCAAAATTTGCCATAGCACCTCCGTCAGCCCGCCAGGATCTCGAACTTGATCACGCCGTCCGCGCTGGACACCTGGCCGATCAGCTCCTCCAGCGTCTCCGCCATGTCGCTGGTCTCCGCGGAGATGGTCACCGCGGCGCAGCCGTTGGTGGGGATCGACTGGTTGATGGTCAGGATATTTGCGCCGCTGTCGGCAAAAATCGACAGCACATTGCTCAGCACGCCGGGGTTGTCCTTCAGCATGGTGTAGAAGGTGATGATGCGGCCCACCTTCATGTTGTTGAAGGGCTGCACCGCGTCCTTATACTTGTAAAAGGCGCTGCGGCTGATACCCACCATCCGCGTTGCGGCGCCGACGGTGTCCACCTCGCCGCTCTGCAGCATACGCTTTGCCTCTGCCACCTTGATAAAGATCTCCGGCAGGGCCTCCGCTGCAACAATATAAAACTTCGTTTTTGCTCCCATTTTGTACTCCTTCCATGGTCACTTGTCTTTTTTGCAACACCATTTTAGCACACTAAATGGTCAGATACAACTCATATCCACAAGAAAATTTGCACAATCTTGACCGCCATATACAACGAATCGAGGTGCATATTGTCCACATGCAACAGCCGCACGCATCGTTCACCGCGGCGCTGCGCACCGCCGCGCTCGCCCTGGGCGCGCTGCTCTGTCTGCGCTGCCTGTTTCTCCCCCTGCTTCCATTTTTGATCGCTCTGGCTTTTTCTGCCCTGACGGAGCCGCTGGTACAGCGGCTGTGCCGCCGGATCGGCGTCACCCGCGGTTTTGCCGCCTGCGCTGTGACCACCGCCCTGCTGGCGCTTCTGGGCGGCAGTCTCGGCTGCCTGATTGTACAGCTCACAGCGGAGCTGCTTGCGTGGAGCGGACAGCTGCCGGAGACGGCGGCACGTCTGCCCCGTCTGTGGAACCGTGCGCTGGACCACATGGACGGCTGGTACAATGCCGCTCCTCCCCTGCTGCGCGGCACCCTGGACGCCCTGGCCCAGCGCCTTTCCGATGCCGCTCCCCAGCTGATCGGCAGCGCCGGCGAGCGGCTGATGGGCCTTCTCTCCTCTCTGGCGGCCCGGCTGCCGGACATCGGGCTGTTTCTCATCACCACCGTTCTGGCGGTCTGCTTTACCAGTCTCAGCTACCCCGCCATTCTGGCTTTTCTCAAGCGCCAGCTCCCACCTGTCTGGCAGCAGCGCTGCCACAGACTGGCCCAATGCTGCCGCAGCACTCTGCTGAAATGGCTGCGGGCTGAGCTGCTGCTGATTTTAGCCACCTTCTCGATCCTGCTGGCAGGCTTTCTGTGGATGCGGCTGGACTATGCGCTGCTGCTCGCCACCATCATTGCCCTGGTGGACGCGCTTCCCGTGCTGGGCACCGGGGCGATCCTCTTCCCCTGGGCAGGCGTGAGCCTGCTTCTGGGGCAGCCAGAGCGGGCCGTTGCTCTCATCGCGCTCTACAGCGTGGTGCTGCTGACCCACTCCCTGCTGGAGCCGCGCCTGCTGGCCGGACAGGCCGGTCTGCCCCCGATCACAGCCCTGCTGGCCATGTATCTGGGCTTCCACCTCATGGGGGTAGGCGGCATGGTGTTCTTTCCGATCCTTCTGCTGCTGATCAAGCAGCTGCAGGACGCCGGTGTGATCCGGCTATGGAAGTAGCCTGCGCTGACAAAAAGCGCCCCGGAGCCGACAACGCAGCTCCGGGGCATTTTTCTGTTAATTCTCTTTGCCGTTTTCCTCCGGCTCCTGAGAGGAAGTCTCCTCTGCTGGGGATACCGCAGCCGCCTCCGCCGCAGCCCGCAGGGCCGCCTGGCGGGTAACGAACAGGTCCTCCTGTCCCTTCGGGTGGCGGCGCTTATTCACCACCAGCAGCACCAACCCGCTCAGAGCCAGCACCAGGCTCAGAGCCTGGGATACCCGGACAGGCTGCCCAAACAGCTGCCAGTTGAAGAGATAGAGGCTGTCAGCCCGCAGACCCTCGATGAAAAACCGGCCCGCACCGTACCACATCAGGTAGAAGCAGGCGTTCTCCCCGTCGAAGCTGCGGCGCTTGGAGATGACCAGCAGCAAAAGCAGCAGTCCCACCAGATTCCACAGGCTCTCATACAGGAAGGTGGGATGGACCTCGATATAGCTCTCCGCGCTGGTCCACAGGCGCATCCGCCAGGGCAGCGTGGTCTCGCCGCCGAAGGCCTCGCGGTTCATAAAGTTGCCCCAGCGGCCCACGGACTGTCCGATGAACAGACCGATGACCCCCAGATCGGCAAAGGCACCGAAGGAGAGCTTCTTGGCCCGGCAGAAAAACCAAAGCACCGTAAAGGCCACGATCACCGCGCCGTATATGGCCAGGCCGCCGTCCCATATGGCAATCATTTTTGACCAGTCCAGACTGCCGTCATCCCGGCGGTACAGATCCAGATAGAACAGAACATAGTAGGTCCGCGCGCCAAGGACACACAGCGGGATCTCCCAGATGATCATGTCGTAGACATTGTCCTCTGTCAGCCCGTAGTGCCTGGCCTGCTTGCTGCAGAACCAGACAGCCAGCAGCAGACCGGCGCAGATGATGATCCCATACCAGTAGATGCCGTTGCCAATGTCGATGGCCACCGGCGAGGGATTAAACTCCCAGTCCCCAAAGAGGCCCGGGAAGCTGATGGGCATATCGCTTCTTGCGTACATAGATTGTTGTTCTCCTTTGAACGAGTCAGGCAGTCGCTTCCGGCTCCTGCGGGGGATGAATGATGGAAATGGCGGCGTTTTCCAGCCGGACATTGGTGCGCAGGAACTCCTCCACATCCGCCTTGGTGACGGTCTCAAAGATCTCCGGGAAGCGGTAGTAATCAAAGCCCCGGAAGTGCCCCTCCGCCATGGAAACGGCAATGTTTTCAAAGGAATTCAGGCTGCGCAGCATCTGACCGTAGGTCGCCCGGCGGATCTGCTGATAGAAATCCTCGTCGATCCCCTCCTGGGCCAGCCGCTGGGCCTCCCGGTTGATTTCGTCGAAAACCCGGCGGGGCTCCTTGGCGTCGCCGCCCACATAGAGGTAGGCCGCACCCGCAAGAATGTCGAAATTGCCCCCAAGGCTGCCGTTGATGACACCCTCCTCGTACAGGCGGGTAAAGAGAGGGCTGCTGTCACCGAAGAGAACATCGCAGGCCATGTCGCCGATGATGCTGCGGCGGAGGATATCCTCCCCCGTCTCTCCGCCGACACACTTGTAGCCAGCCAGGAAGAGGGGCATGGAGACTTCCATCGTCATCTCCATCTCCCGCCGGACGGGGGTGGTCCCGGTCTCATCGCCGTAGTCCCGCTGGATCGCCGGGCCGCTCTCCCGGGGCAGAAGCTCCTCCGCAATGGCGGCCACCTTCTCCATCTCCATGCTGCCCACACACACCAGCACCATGTTGCCGGGGGTGTAGAAGGCCCGGTGGCAGTCGCGCAGCGTCTGGGGCGTGATGCGCCGGATGCTCTCCACCGTCCCGGCCACAGGGACGCGGATGGGATTTTTCTCATAGAGACAGCTCAGCAGGTTGGAATAGGCCCGCCACTCCGGGTCGTCCTCCACCATGCGGATCTCCTGGGCGATGATACCCTGCTCCTTATCCACGCTTTCCTGGGTGAAATAGGGGGTGGTGACAAATTCCAGCAGAATGCGGAGATTGTCGTAAAACTTCTCCGTAGACTGGAAATAGTAGGCGGTCATGTTGTTGGCGGTGAACGCGTTGTCCACCGCGCCGTTTTTCGCCAGCAGCTGCGAGGCGGAGCCGCCGGGCATGTCAAACATCTTATGCTCCAGATAGTGGGCGATCCCGGCGGGGGTGTCCTGCCACTGCCCATCCACCTGGAACCGCAGGTCCATCCCGCCGTAACGGGTGGCAAAGACGGCATAGCTCTTGGCGTGATAGGGCTTGGACACCACGATGATCTCCAGACCGTTTTCCAGACGGCGGCGCTCCACAGTCTCCGCCAGCTTGGGATACTCAAATGTCATGGGTCTCAGCCTCCTTCCCCTTCAGGAAATAGATGGTGTCCAGCTTCACACTGGCAGCAGCCTCGCGGATGCGCTCCGGCGTCACTGCCTCCAGCGCGGCCATGAGGCCAGGGAGCGTCTCATCGCTGCCGGTAGCCATCTGCCCCATGGTAAAGTCCTCCAGCGCGCCGGCGGAGTCCTCCAGCGCCCGCAGGGAGTTGCGCAGGGCGCTGCGGGTGATGTGCAGCTCACTGTCCGTCCACACACCGTTGGCAATATCCGTCAGCTGGGCCTGGATCTCGTCCACTGCCCGCTGATAGTTGGCGAACTCCACGCCGGAGTCCACCGTGAAGAGTCCCTTCCGGCGGTGATAGGAGCTGCTCGCGTAGTAGCACAGGGACAGCTTCTCCCGCACATTCATAAAAAGCTTGGAGCTGCTGGTGCCGCCAAACATGGCGTTGACCAGCATCATAGCGGCGGTGTCGGTGCTGTCCACCCGGAATCCCATGACCAGCTTGCCCTGGGTGACATCCATGGTCTCCTCCACCAGGCGGGGCGTGTCCGGCGCGGCGCGGCGCAGGGTGGGACCCGGCTCGATCTGTCTGCCCTGGCGGGGCAGACCCGCGAAGGCGCGGTTGAATGTGCCTACCACCCGCTTCTCCGGCGCGGCGCCGCAGTAGAACAACTCCAGCCGGGCCGTGGGCAGGATGGTCTGGTAATGGCTGTTGAGCTTCTGCTGGGAGATGCGCTCCACCTCCCGGGCGCTGCCCAGGCGGCCCAGACCATAGGCCTCTCCGGCGCACATCTCCTCCATCAGTCGGCGGGCGGCATACTGCCGCTTGTCGTTGACATCGCTGCGGATCAGATCGGCCAGATTGGCCCGCTCGCTCTCCACATAGTCGGCCCGCAGCCGCCCGTTGCGGGTGGCAGGGCTGAGCAGGATCTCACCCATCAGGTCCGCCAGCGGCTCCAGCAGCCGCTCGCCGCCGGGCAGCAGCCGGTCATCCACGCAGCTGGCGATAAAGCCAAAGACCTGGTTCTCCCCCTTCTTGCGGACCACCGGCTCCAGCCGGGCTCCATAGAGCAGATCCAGCTGTCGGCTCAACGCCGCCATATCCGGGCAGCGGATAGTGCCGCGGCTGAGGACATTCACCAGCAGAGCATTGAGCCCCGCAGTCTCCTTCCGCAGAGGCATGACCATCTGCGCGCTGAGGAAGCTGGTCTTGAATTTTTCAGACGGGATATAGGTGAGATACACGTTGTCCATGAGCATCTGTCGTGTCATGTGCGTGTCCTCCTTTTATTTTTAAAATAACTCGTATAGTATACACTGTTTTTTCCGCTGTTTCCAGAGGCTGGGGGAGATTTTTTGCTTTTTCTCCTGTGGAGGAGTTTTGGGGATTTCGGCCCTCGGGCCGAGGGGCTTTGCCACATTTTTCGGGGGGTCGGCCCCCAAAGTAATTTTCAATAAGACAGTATGAGAACATCACTGGCATAGGCTAGCTGCCATACAGGAGTGCGACAAGAAAATTGGCGATACCTGGTTTTTACAACCAGGTATCGCCTTTTTCTATCTTTAACAGAATGTTTAAATCTTATTGGAGGTACATATGATGCAGGAACTTAACTATATTTGTTGCGGTGATTACTATATTCCCGATATTCGCTTGTCAGAGGAAAACAGACCTATTGGTCGTTGGGGCGTATGCACGGGGATTATATCAAGGAGCATAACCCTATTCGTTTCAATAATCTGTGCCTTAGCAGTGAGCTGTGAACGTATCTGGCTAATTTGAATGAACAAGTACAGAGCCGTCTTGAACTTATCATTGAGCAAATGAAAGCCGCCGAGGGAGTGACAGACAGATGGCGTGAGTGGGAGCTATGGACGGCATCCGTAACCGGGCTAAAGAAATTGTTCTACGTGAGATGATCTACGTGGAGGATGCAGTATGAGAATCCTCGAAGAATTTTGGTCCGGCAATACTGAGCCAACCGAGTATGACTGCAAGAAATATAAGAAAACAGTTGGAGCTGATTTGCAGGAACGAAGAAAAATTCCGAGCAAACATGACGAATGAGCATAAAGGCCTGTTTGAGAAATACACCGATTGCGTGCAAGAGAATCGGTCCATCACAGATTAATCCTTAATGTCTTTACCGACAGCTTTCAGCGCTTGAGCGTAGCTAAACTCGCCTGTTTCGGTGTTGCCAATGCGATACTTGTCGCCGATTCTATTTATTATATCAAATCTATTCATAACTGTTCTCCTTTGTTTATTCGGATTTGAGATCCAACGCCAGTCCAATCAACCGATCTGCTTGGTCGGCCATAAACAGTGGGATGTTTAGCACATCATCGTCCAGCT
>CAYSDG010000054.1:0-13073 GCA_964429705.1 uncultured Oscillospiraceae bacterium
CGCGCGAGAGACCGACCTGATCGTCGGTGAGCGAGAGGTAGCAGAGCTTGTCGATGGCGTCGCTGGCGTTGGAGATGATCTCGCGCAGGAAAATCTCCTTGTGGGTGTAGATGGAGTTGATCATCAGGTCCAGCAGGCGCCTGCTCTCCGCCTGAAATTCTTTCTTTGCCATAATTCGTTCATGTCCTCCTGACAGGGCGGCATATCGGCCGCCCGTTTATTTTTACTGAGGCTATGATGCAATGCAATTGTGAACGCAGTATGAACGAACTGTAAACTATTAGCACTCGAATGAAAAGAGTGCTAAAACGGCGAACGGCTCGGAGGCCCTCTTTTTTGTTTAGCGGTTGTAATTTGGAGAAATGAATGCTATACTTACCATGAATCAGTATGTAAATGAACTGAAATCCCAGAAGGAGAGTATATCAAGTTGAATATTATTGTTTTGGCCGGAGGCCTGTCCCCGGAGCGGCAGGTATCTCTGGTTTCCGGTACCAGCATCTGCCGCGCGCTGCGTCAGAAGGGCCACAAGGCTGTGCTGGTGGATATGTTTATGGGCCTGGAGAACTACCATGGGGCGCTGGAGGACATTTTCGACGCGCCCGACGGGCTGTGCGGCGATGTGGAGATCCTGGCTGACGCCCCGGATCTGGAGGCCGTCCGCCGCAGCCGCGGCGACCAGGGCCCCAGCAAGTTTGGTCCCGGTGTGCTGCAGGTCTGCGCAATGGCGGACATCGTGTTTCTGGGGCTCCACGGCGAGTGCGGAGAGGATGGCCGCATCCAGGCTGCCTTTGACCTGATGGGCATCCCCTATACCGGCGCGGGCTACCTGTCCTCCGGTATGGCTATGAACAAGGCGCTGACCAAGCAGGTCATGGCCCGGGTGGGTGTCCGCACGCCCGAGTGGCAGGAGTTCATCTATGAGGAGAAGGACATCCCCGGTATGCTGGAGAAGCTGCCTGTCAGCTGCGCGGTGAAGGCCATCAACGGCGGTTCCTCTCTGGGCCTTGCTCTGACGGACAGCCGGGAGGAACTGGAGGCGGCTCTCCATGAGATGCTGGGCTACGGCGGCCACATCATCGTGGAGGAGAAGATCCGGGGCCGGGACCTCACCGTTGGCATCTTGGGGGACCAGTATCTGCCTGCGGTGGAGATCATTCCCCAGTCCGGCGCCTATTTTGACTACGCCGCCAAGTATCAGGCCGGCGGCAGCCTGGAGGTGTGTCCCGCCCCCATCACTGATGAGCAGTGGCGGGAGATGGGAGAGGCCACCCAGCGGCTCTACCGCGCCCTGGGCCTCAGTGTATACTCCCGGGCGGACTTTATCCTGGACGAGGAGGGTAAGGCATGGTGCCTGGAGATCAACACCCTCCCCGGCATGACCCCCGCCAGCCTGCTGCCCAAGGAGGCAGCCGCCGTCGGCATGGAGTACCCCGACCTGTGCGAGACCATTTTGAAGCTCTCTCTGGAGGCCCGCCGCACCGGCCGATAACACAATGACCGCCCCAGTCGGGGAAAGGAGATAACCATGAAAAGGACTACCACGGCCCAGATCGCTGAGGCCGTTCACGGTGTGCTGTACGGCGATGGGAGCGTGACCATCACGGAACTCTCCAGCGACAGCCGTGCCATCACCACCGGCGTCTGGTTCGTTCCCCTGGTGGGGGAGCGGTTCGACGGACACGATTTCATTGACCGGGCGCTGGAGCAGGGGGCCGCTGGCTGCTTCTGCGCCAGACTGCCGGAGCAGCTGCGCCCCGATAAGGTCTACATCCAGGTGGCGGATACCAAAGTGGCGCTGAAGGACCTGGCTTCCTGGTACCGGGGCTGCTTCAGCCTGCCGGTGATCCAGATCACCGGCTCCACCGGCAAGACCACCATCAAGGAGATGATCGCCTCGGTGCTGAGCCAGCGGCTGCGGGTGCTGAAGACCAAGGGCAACCTCAACGGTGACATCGGCGCCCCCATGATCACCCTGGAGTTGGATGACGAACACCAGGCGGCGGTCATCGAGACGGGCATGGACAGCTTCGGCCAGATCCGCTATCTGGGGGAGATGCTGCGGCCTGATATTGCGGTCATCGGAAACATCGGTGAGGCTCATATGGAGTATCTGGGCAGCCGGGAGGGCATCCTGAAGGCCAAGAGCGAGATCTTTGAAAATCTTGCCCCCAATGGTCTGGCCGTCCTCAATGGGGACGACGATATGCTCAGCACCCTGGACCTGCCCTTTGAGACGCTGCGCTGCGGCGTGGGAGAAAGCTGCAATGTCCGGGTGACGGATATTGTCGACAATGGTGTGAAGGGAATTTCCTGTACAGTCCGCACGGAAAAAGAGATCTATGAGATGGAGATCCCCGCTCCCGGCGTCCACATGATCTACTCCGTCTCCATGGCCGCGGCGATCGGTGAGCGGCTGGGGCTGACGAAGGAGGAGATCATCCGGGGTGTCAGCGCTTATCAGCCCACCGGCGAGCGGATGCGGGTGGAGCGGCTGAAGGGGGGACGTATCCTCCTCAACGACAGCTACAACGCCAATCCCCAGTCCATGGGGGCGGCGCTGCGCATCCTGGCCAGCACCGACTGCCAAAAGCGCATCGCCATGCTGGGGGATATGAAGGAGCTTGGCCCCGCCACAGGGCCGGGCCATGCCACCATGGGCAGGCTGGTGGGGGAGTTGGGCATCGATATGCTCATCGCCGTTGGTCCCAGCTGCCTGGAGTACATGGTCCCTGCGGCGAAGGCCGCCGGATGCCCGGATGTGCGCTGGTATGAGGACAAGACCCAGGCCTATGGCGACCTGACGGCCGCCTATACGGAGAATGCGGCGGTGCTGCTGAAGGCGTCCCATTTCTCCGGGCGGTTCGACCTGGTGGCCGATTATTTGCGGGAATTTGAATTTTGAGAAGAGAACCCCATATGCGGGGTAAGAGACAGAAGCTATGATCGAGATAAGCGTAAACGGACTGGTCAAGTCCTTTGAGATCGGAAAAAATATACTGGATGGCCTGACCTTTCAGATCGAGACCGGCGAGCGGGTGGGCCTGCTGGGCCGCAACGGCGCGGGAAAGTCCACCCTCTTCAAGATCCTCACCGGGGAGCTGGAGAGCGACGAGGGAGAGGTGGTCATCGCAAAAAACCGACGGGTGGGCCTGATCTCCCAGATCCCTGTGTATCCGGCGGGGTACACGGTGAACGATGTGCTGAACACCGCCTTTGCCCGCCACCGGAAGCTGGCGGAGGAGATGGAGAGCCTGGCTGCCGCCATGGCGGCGGGGGACAGCAGCGAGCTGACGCTCAAGCGCTATGGTGAGCTGTCCGCCAAGTTTGAGGGCCTGGGGGGCTATGACACGGATACCGCCGTGGGCAAGGTCGCCAACGGCCTGTCCATTCCGGCGGAGATGCGTTCGCAGCTGTTCGACAGTCTCTCCGGCGGGGAAAAGACCCGGGTGAACCTGGCCCGCCTGCTGCTGGAGGACACGGATATTCTGCTGCTGGACGAGCCTACCAACCATCTGGACCTCCACGCAGTGGAGTGGCTGGAGGAGTATGTCAGCCGCTTTAAGGGCACGGTGGTGGCCATCAGCCACGACCGCTACTTCCTGGACCGCACCATCAACCGCGTCATCGAGATCGCTGACGGCAAGGCGGAGTTCTACTCTGGCAACTACACCTTCTACGCCATCGAAAAAGAGCGGCGCTATGAGGAGCGGATGCGCCAGTATGAGAAGGAGCAGGCGAAGATCGCCCAGCTGGAGAAGAGCGCTGAGCAGCTGCGGGTGTGGGCCTACTCCGGCATGGACAAGACCTTTAAGCGGGCGGTGTCCATCGAGCGGCGCATCGAGCGCATCCGCCAGCAGCAGAACCCCCGTCCCACCAAAGCCAAGATCCTGACCAACCGCTTCGGGGAGAAGGAGTTCAACGGCGACGAGGTACTGTACATCCGGAATCTGGAGAAGAGCTTCGGCGAGCGCACGCTGTTCCACGGTGTGGAGCTGCGGGTGGAGGGGGGCGAGCGCATCGCTCTGGTCGGCGACAACGGCACGGGAAAATCCACGCTGCTGAAGATCCTCATGGAGGAGGAGCAGCCAGACGAGGGCCGCATCAAGTACGGTCCCACCGTCCGCACAGCCTATCTGCCCCAGATCATCCGCTTTGACGACCCCAACCGCAGCCTGGTGGACACCATGCTCTGGTCCAAGCGGGGCGTCACCACCCAGTCCGCCCGGGACCGGCTGGCGGCCTTCAATTTCCGGGGCGAGGATGTGTTCAAGCCGGTGTCCGTCCTGTCCGGCGGCGAGCAGAGCCGTCTGCGGCTGTGTATGCTGATGGACGATGAGATCAATTTCCTGGTGCTGGACGAGCCCACCAACCATCTGGACATCGCCAGCCGCGAATGGATCGAGGAGGCGGTGGAGGCCTACGAGGGCACGCTGCTCTTCGTCAGCCACGACCGCTACTTTATCAACCGCTTTGCCACCCGCATCTGGGAGCTGGAAAACGGTGTCATTACCGACTATCCTGTGCCCTTCCAGCGGTACAAGGAGATCAAGGAGCGGGAAAAGCAGCTGCAGCAGGCCCAGTCCAGGCCGGAGAAAAAGGCGGAGAGCGCCCCCAGGCAGAAGGCTGCGCCCAAGGGCGGCCGTAGCCAGCAGCAGGCCCGCAAGCTCCTGACCATCTGCGAGCGGGATATGGCGAAGCTGGAGGAGGAGATCAAGGCGCTGGAGGCCGAGATGGAGGCCAGCGCCTGTGACTATGAGAAATACAGCGCTGTCTATGCCCAGAAGGAGACACTGGATGGGCAGCTGATGGAGCTGATGGAGAAGTGGGAGGCCCTGGCCGAGGAGGCAGAGGGCTAACCTCAAAAGTGGCTGTGCCGTTTCTGTTGAAATGCCGCGGGCATTGGGAGGAAAATAATGAGGACCAGAAAACAAACCCTGCTGTGTGTGTTGGCTGTGGTGTGTTTTGTGCTGGGAGGAAGCATGCTCACCGTGTTTACGGCGGTCCGGTTCACGGGGCTGCTGCTGTGCTGCGCCGGGGCGGTCCTGCTGCTCTTTGCGGCGCTGGACCGGTGGCGGGAGAGAACGTGGGCCGTCTGGTGCCGCCGGGGGCTGTGGGCCCTGCTGGCGGCGGGATTCTGCCTCTTTTTCGCCATGGAGGCGTGGGTGCTGCGGTGGTCCGTGACCGATGAGACGACGTCTGCCAACGCGATCGTTGTCTTTGGTGCGGGAGCCAATGGGACAGTCCCCAGCCTGAGCCTGCGGGTGCGGCTGGAGGCGGCGCTGGAGTACGCCCAGACCCACCCGGGTATCCCTATCGTGGTTTCCGGCGCCCGGGGTGCGGGGGAGGATGTGACCGAGGCCCAGTGTATGGCCGACTGGCTGACCGCCCATGGCGTGGAGCCGGACCGGCTCCTTCTGGAGGAGCAGGCGGTGAACACCCGGCAGAATGTGGACTTCTCCCTGGCGCTTCTGGCGGAACAGGGCGTGGACCCGGCGGGGCGCATTGCATTCGTCACCGCGGACTACCACCTGTGCCGGGCGATCTGGCTGCGGGGCGGGGAGAACGTGGTCCCCGTGGCGGCCCATATGCCCCGGCGGTACTGGCCCATCACGGTCAACTACTATATCCGGGAGGCCTTTGCCATGGCGAGACTGGTGGTGTTGCCCTCCGCATAGGGGGGATACCCCCGAATTTTGGGGCGAATGCTTGTGCAGTGATCCAGCTAGGAAACAGACCTTTGGCCAGGCGAGTCCCGGTGTCAGATGCAGCCCATGGTGCGGTGATGCTCTGCGAGTTTCATATTCGGGACTGACAGCATTCTGCCGCAACTATGCGCCCTGCTTGGTCAGCGGCTTAGGCTGAAATTTTAGGAATGTATCTTTTCGAGGGGCGACAGCCGAAGTATGGCGAGCAGTATCTAAATGGGAGAAGTGACTTTCGAGACCATTTCCTATTCTGACCCGTCGCACGAGGATCAGCTAAACTGGAAGTCCGAAATCAACGAGGTTTCGGCGAGTTTTTGGTGACTTTTTGCTCGAACAAAAAGTCACTCGCGCGGAAGCAAAATTTCCCTCGGCCCGGGGGGACGAAATACTCCAAACGCCACCCGCGCCGGGGCGCGGAATACCCCTTTGGCCCGAGGGCCGAAACGCTCTGTTCTATTAAGCATATGAAAAAACCAAGCAAGGAGGATGCATTGTGTCCAATATTTTATGTGTCTGCTACAGTCGCACAGGAAAGACCGAGGCCCTGATGCAGGAGCTGGCCGCAAGCCTGGGCGGCTGTGAGCTGGTGAAGCTGACAGACGGTGTGGAGCGCGCCGGAATCATCGGCTGGGTGCGCAGCGGGCTGGACGCAATGGCCCGCCACGTTCCGCCGGTGGAACGGCCGGAGACCAAACTGCCCCTGGGGGAGTATGATCTGGTCATCGTTGGCACGCCGGTGTGGGCCGGGCGCTGCTCCGCACCTGCGCGCAGCTTCCTGCTGCAGTTTGGCGAGGAGCTGCGTGCCGCCGCCTGGGTCATTACCCGCGGAAGCGATGTGCGCTATGAGGAGGTCTTCGGCCAGATGGACCTCTATGTGAAGACGCCCCACCGGGCGGCGCTGACCATCCGCCCCGGCATGGTGGGCGCGGAGTTCTGGAAGACGGAATTTCTGAAGGCAGTCCGCGCGGCGGAGGATGCAGGGGAGGGCGACCATGCTGGATAAACTGAAAACAGTGGCTGCCCGCTATGAGGCTATCGTCAGTCAGCTGGAGGACCCGGCGATCTACGCCGACAGCGCCCGTCTGGCGAAGCTGACGAAGGAGCAGAAGGAGCTGATGCCGCTGGTAGAGACCTACGGAGCCTACCGCCGGGCGCAGGAGGATATGGCCGCCGCTCAGGAGATGCTCTCCGACCCGGAGCTGCGCCAGCTGGGGCAGGAGGAGCTGCAGACCGCCAAGGCGGAGGCCGCGCGGCTGGAGGAGGAGCTGAAGATCCTCCTGCTGCCGAAGGACCCCAACGACAGCCGCGGCGTGGTCATGGAGATACGGGGCGGCGTAGGCGGCGAGGAGGCGATGCTCTTCGCGGCTGACCTGCTGCGGATGTACACCATGTACGTGGAGAGCAAGGGCTGGCGGCTGGAGATCGTCAGCCTGCAGGAGACGGAACTGGGCGGTGTGAAGGAGGCCAGCCTCCTCATTGAGGGGGAGGGGGCCTGGTCCCGCCTGAAGTATGAGAGCGGCGGCCACAGGGTCCAGCGGGTACCGGTGACGGAGTCCTCCGGCCGCATCCAGACCTCGGCGGCCACGGTGGCGGTGCTGCCGGAGGCGGAGGAGGTTGACCTGACCATCAACCCCTCGGAGCTGCAGATCGACACCTTCCGCTCCTCCGGCGCAGGCGGACAGCACGTTAACAAGACGGAATCCGCCATCCGCATCACCCATCTGCCCACCGGCGTGGTGGTGGAGTGCCAGGATGAGCGCAGCCAGTATAAAAATAAGGACCGCGCCATGAAGATCCTGCGCTCCAAGCTCTATGAGGCGGAGCTGGAGAAGCAGAATGCCGCCATCGCCGCCCAGCGCCGCAGCCAGGTGGGCAGCGGCGACCGCAGCGAGCGGGTCCGTACCTATAATTTTCCCCAGGGCCGTGTGACCGATCACCGGCTGAACGGGGATGTGAAGAATTTTAATATTGACGCCGTCATCAGCGGCGGTCTGGACCCTATCATTGATGCCCTCACCACCGCGGACCAGGCCGCAAGGCTGGCGGCGGAGCAGGAGCGGGAAGCATGAAGACACAGTATTTTCATATTACAGATCCCATTGCCCAGCGGGAGGACATCGCCGCCGCCGCCGCCATTTTGCGGAAGGGCGGGCTGCTGGGTATCCCCACGGAGACGGTGTATGGACTGGGAGCCAATGGCCTGAACGAGGACGCGGTGGGCCGCATCTTTGCGGCCAAGGGCCGCCCCCAGGACAACCCGTTGATCCTCCATATCCCCGGCGCGGCGTGGCTGGAGCGGTACTGCCGGGACATCCCGGCGGCAGCATACGCGCTGGCGGAACGGTTCTGGCCGGGGCCGCTGACCATGATCCTGCCCCGGCGGGACAATGTGCCGGATGTCACCACCGGCGGACTGGACACCGTTGGCGTCCGCTGTCCGGACCATCCGGTGACGCTGGCGATCATCGAGGCTGCCCAAGTGCCGGTGGCGGCCCCCAGTGGGAATCTCTCCGGCCGCCCCAGCCCCACCTGCGCCCGGCACATGGCGGAGGACATGGACGGCCGCATCGACGGTATCGTGGACGGCGGGGCCTGCGGCGTAGGGGTGGAGTCCACCATCATCGACCTGACGGGTCCGGTCCCCCGGCTGCTGCGGCCCGGCGGGCTGCCGCTGGAGAGCCTGCGGGAGGTGCTGGGGGAGGTCCAGGTGGACCGGGCGGTGCTCTCGCCCCTGGCCGCCGGGGAGAAACCAAAGGCCCCCGGCATGAAGTACCGCCACTATGCCCCCAAAGCGCCGGTCACCGTCGTTACCGGCGAGGCCGGGCGCACGGCCCGGTACATCCGGGAACACCTGGGGGAGCGGACGGGCGTCATCTGCTTCGATGAATACCGGGAGCTGTTTCCCGGCTGTGTGGTGGAGACCATCGGTGCTGCATCGGACAAGGGGGAGCAGGCCCGGCGGGTCTTCGATGCCCTGCGGGCCTTTGACAGCACGGATGTCGCGGCGATCTTCGCCCAGTGCCCCGGGGACGACGGGCTGGGTCTCGCCATCGCCAACCGCCTGAAGAAGGCGGCGGGCTTCCATACAGTGGACCTGGGGGAGGAGGCGTAAGATGCAGGTCATCGGGATCACCGGCCCTACCGGGGCCGGAAAGACAACGGCGCTGCTGGAGCTGGAGAAGCGGGGCTTCGAGGTGGTGGACTGCGACAGGCTCTACCACCAGATGCTGCGCACCGACGCGCAGCTGCGCCAGAGACTGACAGATGCCTTCGGAAATGTTTTCGGCGCGGATGGACAGCTGGACCGGCGCGCTCTGGCCGCCCGGGTCTTTGGGGACAAAAAGGAGCTGGAGAAGCTGGACCGCATCGTTTTCCCTGCGGTGTACGCTGCCGTGGAACAAAAAATTGCAAATTGTAGGCGAAAAGGGCTTGTCATAGACGCTATCAATCTGATAGAATCAAGATTGGGCGAGCTGTGCGAGCTGACCATCGCCATCACAGCCGACCCCGCTGTTCGCGTGAAGCGGATCATGCAGCGGGATGGACTCAGTGAGGCGCAGGCCCTGGCCCGCGTCAACGCCCAGAAGCCGGATAAATTTTACCGGAAGCACTGCACCTTCCTGCTGGAAAACCGGGCGGGGAGCAAAGCGGAGTTCCAATCGCTGATTGGCGAGTTTTTAGACGATATGATAATGGAGGACTGAAAGCAATGGACAACAAGCAGTGGAAAGAGAAAGTCATGCGCGAGACCAAGAACGGCTACGACCGTATGCCCGAGGCTGAGAAGGCCGCGATGACCGCGTATTGTGAGAGCTACAAGGCATTCCTGGACGCAGGCAAGACCGAGCGTGAGTGCGTGGTGGAGGGCATCCGCCAGGCCAAGGAGCACGGCTTTGTGGAGTATAAGCGGGGCATGGAGCTGAAGACCGGCGACAAGGTCTACTTCAACAACCGCGGCAAGATGCTGATGCTGGCTGTCATCGGCCAGGAGAGCATGAGCAAGGGCGTTCAGCTCACCGCTGCCCATATCGACAGCCCCCGTCTGGACCTGAAGCCCAACCCCCTGTATGAGGAGAACGAGCAGGCCTACCTGAAGACCCACTACTACGGCGGCATCCGCAAGTATCAGTGGGTGACCATCCCCCTGGAGATCCACGGCGTGGTGGCTCTGAAGGACGGCACTGTTGTCAACGTCGTTCTGGGCGAGGGCAACGAGCCCAAGACTATCATCACCGACCTGCTGCCCCACCTGGGCGGCGAGCAGAGCAAGAAGCCCCTGGCTGAGGGCATCACCGGTGAGCAGCTGAACCTGCTGGTGGGCAGCGAGCCTCTGGCCGGTGAGGAGGGTGACCGCGTGAAGCTGCAGGTCATGAAGCGCCTGTATGAGAAGTATGGCTTCGTGGAGGAGGACTTCATCTCCGCTGAGCTGGAGGCTGTCCCCGCACAGAAGGCCTTCGATATTGGTCTGGACAGCAGCCTGATCGGTGCCTATGGTCACGATGACCGCGTCTGCGGCTACGCTGCGCTGAAGGCCATGTTCGACCTGGAGAAGGCTCCCACCAAGACCTCCGTCTGCATCCTGGCAGACAAGGAGGAGATCGGCTCCGTGGGTGTCAGCGGCATGAAGACCTGGGCCTTCAACACCTTCATGGAGGACCTGTGCGAGGGCCAGGGCGTGAAGGTCCGCGAGTGCCTGGAGAACTCCTTCTGCCTGAGCGCTGACGTGTCCGCTGCCTTCGATCCCAGCTTCCCCGAGGTGTTCGAGAAGCGCAACGCCGCCCGCCTGAACTACGGCGTGGGCCTGTGCAAGTACACCGGCTCCCGCGGTAAGAGCGGTGCCAGCGACGCTGCCGCTGAGCTGGTGGCCTACACCCGCCGCATCTTCGACGACAACGGCGTCATCTGGCAGATGTCCGAGCTGGGCAAGGTGGACGCCGGCGGCGGCGGCACCGTGGCTGCCGACATGGCCAACCGCAACATCAACACCCTGGATGCCGGCGTGCCCGTCCTGTGCATGCATGCTCCCATCGAGATCGTCTCCAAGCTGGACTGCTACATGACCTACAAGGCCATGAAGACCGTCTACGAGAACTGATCCCATAGAAAAAGATCTCCCCCGCTGCCTGCGGCAGCGGGGGAGATCTGCTTTCTTTTTTATTCGCCGGGGTTGGGAGAGATGACCTTGCCGATGTTCCAGGTGCTGGCCACGCGGCGGGCGGCGTCCAGCTTCTCCTCATCGCTGTTGAAGGCGATCTCGCCGGTGTGAGCGCCGCAGTCCAGACACTCCACGTACACACACCAGCCGCCCTCCTCCTGAATGAGGCCGGGGCCGCGGCAGACGGGGCAGTCCTGCAGCTCGATATCCTTGAAAGGATCGCTCATAATTTGTCCTCCTTGGTGAAACAGTTTGCAGTCAGTATACCACAGTCCGAACAAAAGAGCAATCCCAAATCACTGCGGCGGGGAGAGCGGAAAACAGGTAAAGAGACAGAAGAAAATATTTGCCTTGAAAACCGGCACAAATTACAGTATACTATAAAACTAGATTATTATGTCCTTTTAGGTACTTTGGGAGGCGCTATGAGCACTGTCATCACATCCATCGATCACCGCTCCCCGGCGGAGCGGGCGAAGATCCAGGTGGGAGAGAAGCTGATCTCCATCGGCGGCCATGAGGTCGTGGATGTTCTGGATTACCGTTTTTTCGGGTATGATAAGGACCCGGAGCTGGTGCTGGAGGCCCCCGGCGGGCAGCGCCGTACCCTGCGGGTGAAGAAGCAGGAGGGCGTGGACATCGGGTTGAATTTTGACACCTATCTGATGGACGAGCCGAAGCCCTGCAGCAACCACTGCCTGTTCTGCTTTGTGGACCAGATGGCCCCCGGCTGCCGGGATACCCTGTATTTCAAGGATGATGATGCCCGCCTCAGCTTCCTGATGGGCAACTACATCACCCTGACCAATCTCACCGAGCGGGAGGCCCAGCGCATCATCGACCTGCGCATCAGCCCCATCAATGTCTCCGTCCACGCCACGGACCCCCAGCTGCACTGCACGCTCCTGGGCAACAAGAACGCAAAGCGGAGCCTGGAGCTGATGCAGGCCTTCGGCGAGGCGGGCATCGTCATGAACGGGCAGATCGTCCTCTGTCCCGGGTGGAACGACGGCGAGCAGCTGCAGCGCACCATGGAGGACATGGCGGCGTGGGGCTTTGCCAGCTGCTCCATCGTTCCTGTGGGGCTGACAAAGTTCCGCCAGGGTCTCAGCAAGCTGCGCCCTGTCAATCAGGAGGAGGCCTGCGCCGTCATCGACCGGGTGGAGGCCTTTGCGGAGAAATGCCTGCGGGAGCGGGGCTCCCGGATGTTCTTCTGCTCCGACGAGCTGTATATCCGCGCCCATCGCCCCTTGCCGGAGGAGGACTTCTACGAGGGCTATGTCCAGATCGAGAACGGCGTGGGGATGCTGCGAAGCCTCATCACCGAGTTCGAGAGCGGCCTGAAGCTGGAGGACAGACCCGAGGAGGCGGTTCCCGCCTACACCATTGCCACCGGCGTCAGCGCCCGGCCCTTTTTACAGGATCTGGCGGACCAGGCGGCGGAGAAGCTGGGGGTCCGGGGCCAGGTGTTGGCCATTGAGAACGATTTCTTCGGCCACACCATCGACGTGGCGGGCCTCATCACCAGTCAGGACCTCATCGCCCAGCTGAAGGGCCGGGAGCTGGGGGAGCGGCTGCTGATCCCGGTGAACATGCTGCGCCACGGCGGCGACGTATTTCTGGACGATCTCCATGTGAGCGACGTGGAGAAGGCTCTGGGCGTTCGGGTGACAGTGGTGGAGCAGGACGGCTTCGACCTGCTGGACGCTATCCTCGGACGCAAGTAACATCAAATTACGGACCCAGGGGGCCGCTGGCCCCTGCAATATTAGAAACGGAGGTCAAACTATGGCCAAACCTATTGTAGCCATCGTGGGCCGCCCCAACGTGGGCAAGTCCATGCTCTTCAACAAGCTCATCGGCAAGCGTGTCTCCATCGTGGAGGACACCCCCGGCGTCACCCGCGACCGCATCTACGGGGAGACGGACTGGAACGGCCGGAAATTCACCCTCATCGACACCGGCGGCATTGAGCCCCGCACGGACAGCCAGATCCTCACCTTCATGCGGGAGCAGGCGGAGATCGCCATCGGCCACGCCGATGTCATCATCTTCCTGACGGACATCAAGACCGGTCTCACCGCCTCGGATCAGGAGGTGGCCAGTATGCTGCTGCGCAGCGGCAAGCCCATCGTGCTGGCGGTCAACAAGATGGACAGCGTGGGCAAGGTGGACCCGGATTACTACGAGTTCTACAACCTGGGCATGGG
>CAYSDG010000055.1:0-13030 GCA_964429705.1 uncultured Oscillospiraceae bacterium
ACTTCGGTAAGGTCTACTCCCGGGACATGGCCTGGGCCGCCAGCCGCTACACCGAGGCGAAGCTGGCCCCCATCTGTGCGGAACTCTTCCGCGACCTGGACCAGGACGCGGTGGACTTCATCGACAACTACGACAACACCATGAAGGAGCCCGCTCTGCTGCCCACCACCTTCCCCAACATCCTCGTCAGCGCCAACCAGGGCATCGCCGTGGGCATGGCCTCCCAGCTGTGCGGCTTCAACTTGGGCGAGGTCTGCGACACCACGGTGGCCTACCTGAAAAATCCCGACTGTGATCTGAGCGCCACCCTGCTGGGGCCCGACTTCTCCACCGGCGGCGAGCTGATCTGCGACCAGGCCGCCCTGGAGGAGGTATACCGCACCGGCCGGGGCAGTCTGAAACTGCGGGGCAAATACCGCTACCTCAAGAGCGAGAACCTTATCGAGATCTATGAGATCCCCTACACCACCACCACGGAGGCCATTCTGGACAAGGTGGCGGAGCTGATCAAGGCCGGTAAGCTCCGGGAGGTCAGCGACATGCGCGATGAGACGGACCTGAGCGGTCTGAAGCTGGCCATCGACCTGAAGCGGGGCACCGACCCGGACAAGCTCATGGCCAAGCTCTTCAAGACCACCACCCTGCAGGACTCCATCAGCTGCAACTTCAATGTTCTGGTGAGCGGTATGCCCCGGGTGATGGGCGTGCGGGAGCTGCTGGAGGAGTGGTGCGCCTGGCGCACTGAATCTGTGCGCCGCCGGGTATACTTCACCCTGAACAAGAAGAAGGACAAGCTCCATCTGCTGCTGGGCCTGAAGCGCATCCTGCTGGACATTGACAAGGCCATCGCCATCATCCGGGAGACGGAGGAGGAGAGCGAGGTCATCCCCAACCTGATGATCGGCTTCGGCATCGACCAGATCCAGGCGGAATATGTGGCGGAGATCAAACTGCGCAACATCAACAAGGAGTATATCCTCAAACGGGTCCAGGAAACCGACGCCCTGCGCGCCGAAATCGAGGATCTGGAGGACCTGGTGGCCAGCCCCAAGCGCATCAAAAAGGTCATCATCGACGAGCTGAACGCCGTGAAGAAGAAATACGCCCAGCCCCGCCGCACCGCCCTGATCTACGAGCACGAGATCGAGACCTATGACGAGGCGGAGGAGACGCCGGACTACCCTGTGACCATCTTCCTGTCCAGGGGCGGGTACTTCAAAAAGATCACCCCCCAGTCCCTGCGCATGGCGGACACCCAGAAATTTAAGGAGGAGGACAGCCTGCGGGCCAGTCTGGAGACCACCAGCAAGGCCGAGGTCATGTTCTTCACCGACAAGCGGCAGGTATACAAGTGCCGCCTGACAGACTTCGAGGACAGCAAGGCCAGCGTCCTGGGCGACTATCTGCCCAGCAAGCTGGGCATGGATCCGGAGGAGCATGTGGTGGACATGGTCCTGCCTGGGGACTATACTGGCAGCCTCCTGTTCTTCTTCGAAAACGGCAAGGTAGCCCGCGTGGATCTCGGTGCCTATGCCACCACCAGCAACCGCCGCCGCCTCACCGGCGCCTACAGCGACAAGAGCCCCCTGGTGCAGCTGATGCACCTGCGGGAGGATCTGGAGCTGGTGCTGTACTCCACGGAGGTCCGCGCTCAGATCATCAGCACCGCCCTGCTCTCCCCCAAGGCCACCCGCTCCACTCAGGGCGTGCAGGTGATGACCCTGAAGCCCAAGTACCATCTGGCCGAGGTCCGCACCCTGGCCGACAGCAATATTACCAACCTCAGTCGCTACCGCTGCCGCGCCATCCCCGCCGCCGGTGCGATACTGAAGGAGGAGGATGGGGACGACCAGCAGATGAAGCTGCTGTAATACCCGTTTTATCAATTTTACCAACGATTTGCCGCTGGTATCTATTCGATATTCTGTTTGTCTCCGACGGGGGAGTTTCGCTTCCGGGCTGAGGTGCTTTTTATCGATTGCTATTATTTGCTCGTTACGCTGTTTGTCTCCGACGGACCACTTCTACCGCGAAAAAGCGGCGAACACTCCGCCGCGCCGGGGCGCGGAATGGCCCCCAAAACAAAGAGAGAGAAAAAATGAAAAGGAGATCATATCATGAGTACTACAAACCACGAAAAGCTCTTCAGCAAGCAGACCCTGCATACCCTGGTGATGATCCTTCTTGGCTCCGCTGTCTATGCTGTGGGCTTTAACCTGTTTTTCCAGCCCAACAGCATCGCCATGGGCGGCTTCACGGGCATCGCCCAGATCATCAACCGGCTGCTGCCCATTCTGCCTGTCGGTATGATCACCATCGTCATCAACATCCCCCTTTTCATCATTGGCGTGAAGAAGCAGGGCCTGAAGCTGCTCATCAACTCCCTCATCGCCATGAGTGCCGGCTCATTGATGATCGACGGTCTGGCCATGCTGGTGACCTTTGACCCCATGGAGCCTCTGCTGGCCGCCATCTACGGCGGCGTGTTCGTGGGCCTCTCCAGCGGCCTGATGCTGGCCGTAGGCGCCACCACCGGCGGCAGCGACCTGGCTGCCCGGCTGCTGCGCTATAAGCTGCGCTCCGTCAGCATCGGCAAGCTGTGCCTGTTTATCGACGCGGCGGTGGTCAGCCTGTACGCCATCGTCTTCGGTAACGTCCACAACGCTCTGTACGGCATCATCGCCATGTACATCTCCAGCCTGGTCATGGACATGGTCATCTACGGCACCTCCAGCGACAAGCTGGCCTACATCATCAGCGACGAGAGCCAGACCGTGGCCCAGCGGCTGCTGGACATGGAGCTGGGCCTTACCATCCTCCACGGCCAGGGCGCCTACTCCAAGCGTGACAAGCAGGTGCTGATGTGCGTGGTGCGCCGCAACCAGATCAATCCCATCAAGGCCCTGGTGGCCCAGATCGACCCCAACGCCTTCGTCATTATCACCGAGGCCCACGAGGTCCTGGGTGAGGGCTTCGGCGTATACGACCCCGAGAGTATCTGATACGGATTTTGATAAACCGCGTCCGCGGACGCGATATGAGAACAACAGGAGGAACACATCATGGCATTTGAAGCACTGCGGGCGAACCTGGAGCGGAACGGCTTCACCGTTTCCGTGTTCGCCACCAAGGAGGAGGCCGCCGCTTACCTCAACCGGGAGATCGACAACACCACCGTGGGCATGGGCGGCTCCATGACCATTGCCCAGCTGGGGCTGAAGGACAGTCTCAGCACCCACAACGTGGTTTACAGCCACGGCTACACCCACTGCGACCCCGCCCAGACCCAGAAGCTGGCCGCTGAGGCGGACGTGTATCTGCTTTCCGCCAACGCCATCGCCGAGAACACCGGCGAGATCCTGAATATCGACGGCACCGGCAACCGGGTGTCCTCGTCCCTCTTTGGCCACCGGAAGGTCTACTTCCTGGCTGGAAAGAACAAGGTCTCCCCCGACTTTGAAAGCGCCATGTTCCGTATGCGCAACGTGGTGGCCCCCAAGAACGCCCAGCGCCTGCAGCGCAATACCCCCTGCGCCGCGAAGGGCGACAGGTGCTACAACTGCTCCAGCCCTGACCGCATCTGCAAGGCCCTGGTGGTCTTTTATCAGAAGGTGCGTTCCATGGATATGGAGGTCGTGCTCATCGACGAGGAGGTCGGCTACTGACCCACACCGGAGGGAGGTGCAGCCCATGAAAAAGCGGATATTGGCTCTGGCGCTGGTCCTGGCGCTGCCGCTGACGGGCTGCGCCTCCCTGCTGGAGCGCAGCTACACTGTGGTGGAGCCATACACCGACCGTTACTGGGACTCCGCCCAGGAGGACACCCTGCGGGTGGAGAGCTACCAGGATCTGGTAAACTCCCTGCTGCTGCTGGTGGACCAGCGCGCCCAGGAGGGCGTCGTCCGCTACGAGGGCTCCTCCGGCCTGCGGGCCTACCACCTGGTCATGACCGCCCGCCGGGAGGTCATGCAGGAGTCGCTGCTGGGCTCTTATCTGCTCCAGGACATCGCCGTGACCTACGCCAGCGGCGAGGACCACAACCGCTTCGCCTTCACCCTGACCTACCGGGAGGCGGCGGAGGACCCGGAGAAGCTGATGGTCCTGTCGGACGCCCAGTCCCTGGCAGATCTGCTGCGCATCTCCCTGCGTGAGGGCCACACGGCGCTGGCCGCCCGCTTTCTGGAGAAGACCTCCCAGGCGGATGTGACCGCCGTGGTGGAAAACCTGTGGCGGGAGCTGCAGCAGGAGGCGGACCTGCCCCCTGTGGACACGGGCGCGGCACCCCAGACAGACGACCCGCCCGCCCAGCCGGCAGGGGAGGGGAGCGACCCCTCGTCCAGCCCGTTGCCTCTGGCGGAGGAGGACGCGCCGCTCTGTCCCTGGCACATCCGGTTCTATCCCCGCGCGGACGCCGCGGAGATCGTGGAGGTCCTGCTGGAGGAGAGCTGACCGGTCCGAAAAAAAATTTGGATTTTTCAAAAAAACTGTTGACAAAACGGGGAACTGCTGATATACTTATCATTGTTCCGCGGGCGTAGCTCATCTGGTAGAGCGCCACCTTGCCAAGGTGGAGGTAGCGGGTTCGAGCCCCGTCGCCCGCTCCACGGATTAAAAGCAGCATCCATTTTGGATGCTGCTTTTTCTTTTTGTTGTTAGCTGTTTCTGGTCTTTACTCTGTTGGTTTCCGCCGGAAGATAAGTTGTCGGGAGCTATTTCTCCCATTTAGATACTGCTCGCCATACTTTGGCTGATGCCCCTCGAAATGGAAAGCCGCTAAGATTTCAGCCGCACCATTGTCTGCATATCGGATAGACGCACAGACTGCCCCCGTTGTTTATTGCTTTGCTTGGGCCGACAGGCGAAGTAATGGGAGATGGATCTGACACCGGGACTCGCCCAGCTAAAGGTCTGTTTCTTTGCTGGAGCACCGCACGAGCATTCGCTTTAAAAAATCGTGGGTCCGGGGTGCTCCCCGGCGCTTTTTCGCCACTTTTTAGCGGTAAAAAGTGGCCCGCCGGAGGCAAACAGCGTATCGACCAGATACCAACAAAGAACAAAAAACAGAAAAAACAACACGGAAAGTACCTTCGTACCTTCCGTGTTTATTTCTCTCTTCCCAAAAGCCAATCCACAGAGACATGGAGGACATCTGCCAGCGCACTCAACTCTATATCACTGACCGGGCGCTTCTGCCCCTCCAACAGGGACAGCGCGGGATAGCTTATATCTACGCCAGCAGTTTGCAGTCTGGCCATCAGATCCTTCAATTTCATATCCTGTTCCAAGCGAGCCTGTGTTACACGGGTGCCGACGATATTGCGGTCCCCCAGCGGCAACGTCCTTCTCTTCAAGCGATCACCTCCGCAGAATACAAAAAGTATATGCGAATTTGTGCTTGCTATATTTGGCATTACCAAATATAATGGAAATATATTTGGTATTACTAAATAAAAAAGGAGCACTGGATATGATCTGTTATGAAAAACTCTACGCCTATCTGGTCGGCCAGGTGGACGACACCCTTGAAATGATCGGCGCACAGATCACCCACCAGAGATGGGGGTATGACGAAATGGTGGCCGTGGTGAACAAATTACAGGCCGCGCTGACCACGGCGGAGGAGATGTATCTGGAGGCTGGTGAGGAAGCATGATCCCTACGGACAAAAAAGAAGGGTACATCCCAGGATGTACCCTTCTTTTTACACTATATATGTAGAAATTACTTCATACCAGCGGTGATGATAGCCATGATATAGACCTTCCCACGGAATGTCTCATTCCGCGGGAGCCCTTTATTTTTGATTGCTCGTGGAAAGTGAATTCCCCCTCCGCCAAGGTTTTCGCCCCTGCGAAAACGCTTGTACGCCGCTGCGCGGCGGACTGATTCGGTCTATACCTTCCAAAATACAAAAGAGGGCGCGGCATACGCCGCGCCCTTGTTGCGCTATGTAGAATACTTCTCTCACTTCATACCGGCGGTGATGATAGCCATGGTATAGACCTCATCAGCGTTGCAGCCGCGGCTCAGATCGTTGATGGGAGCGTTCAGACCCTGCAGGATGGGGCCGTAGGCGTCGTAGCCGCCCAGACGCTGTGCGATCTTGTAGCCGATGTTGCCGGCCTCGATCAGGGGGAAGATGAAGGTGTTGGCATAGCCTGCCACCTTGGAGCCGGGGAACTTCAGCTGGCCGACAGTGGGGGAAACAGCTGCGTCGAACTGCATCTCACCGTCGATAGCGAACTCGGGAGCCATCTCCTGAGCGATCTTGGTGGCAGCGGCGCTGAGAGCCACGGTGCCGCCCTTGCCGGAGCCCTTGGTGGAGAAGCTCAGCATAGCGACCTTGGGCTCGATGCCGAAGAAGGAAGCGGTGCGGGCAGACTCAACGGCCACCTCAGCCAGCTTCTGAGCAGCAGAAACGGTGACATTGCCCTCCTTGTCAGTGCTGTCCTCATAGGACAGGTTGATGGCGCAGTCGCCCATGCAGATCTTCTGCAGAGCGGGGTCGCCGCCCTCGCGGGTCATGATGAAGCAGGAGGACACCAGGTTTGCGCCGGGCTTGGTCTTGATCAGCTGCAGAGCGGGGCGGACGGTGTCAGCGGTGGAGTAGGTAGCGCCGCCCAGCAGAGCGTCAGCCTTGCCCATCTTCACCAGCATGGTGCCAAAATAGTTGCCCTTGGCCAGAGCGGCGCGGCAGTCCTCGGCGCTCATCTTGCCCTTGCGCAGAGCCACCATGGTCTCCACCATCTCATCCATACCGGCATAGGTGGCGGGATCCAGGATCTCCATGCCCTCGATGTCGAAGCCGCCCTTTGCGGCGTTGCCCTTGACCTCGTCCACGTTGCCCACCAGAATGACGTCCATCAGGTCGTCCTTCTTCAGACGGGCAGCAGCCTCCAGGATGCGGGCATCGTGGCCCTCGGTGAACACGATGGTGCGGCGGTTAGCCTTCAGATTGTTCAACAGTGCGGTAAACATTGTCGTTTTCCTCCGTTTTTTGAAATAATGGGCGGCCTTCAACTGCCGCCATGCTCTCACTACTTTATTATACAACACCTTTTCTTTATCCTCAACGGTAAAATCCAATTTTTCAGAAAATTTTCCCGGCAGAGGAACACCCGCAGATTCGAGGCCGTTTGCCCGTGCTTTTGTTACAGTTTATTTACAAACCGTTCACAATTGTTCTGAATTTCACAAAATAAGCGAATTTTCAACCGGATTCCACAAGATGTTGGGGGTTGACGATAAATAAAAAATGGGTTAAAATGCAGACTGTAACTTTTTGTAACCATTTTCCCTGGTTTGTCATTTTTCCGGAGGTCCTGTTTTATGCCTGCAAAGGATAATAATATGAAGCATACCAAAAAAGTTCCCAACTTTCGCGACCGGCAGCAGTTCCCCGAGTCCGGCAGTCGGCTCAAGCAGCTGCGCTACCTGCTGGCCGGGCTGACACCCATGCTGCGGCAGAAGGCCCGCGCCCAGGTCAACGCGGTGCTCTCCGCCATGGAGACCCTGCTGCACCACGTCCGTCGGGCCACCACCCCCAGCCGGGCTCAGATCGGCGTGTTCCTCACCGCCAGCGTGCTCATCGCCGTCTTCGCCGGGTTCCAGACTCTGTACACCAGCGGCACCACCGTGTTGCTCAACGGCGTGGAGTTGGCCACCGTGGCCAGCGAGGAGGAGGCCCAGGCCGCCCGCCTGGCGGTGGAGCGCTCTATTTCCGATGTGGTTGGCTATCAGTACACCGTCAGCGACAGCGTGGTGTCCTACTCCACCCACCTCACCGCCCGCAGCTCCGTCACCGACATGGAGACCCTGGAGAGCGCGCTGAGCGATTCTCTGAACATGGTGGAGCACGGCTATGCCCTGTATGTGGACGGCGCGTTCATCGGCGCCACCCAGACCGAGGGGGCCTACGAGGAGCTGCTGGAGCAGGTCAGCACCGCCTACCGCAACGAGAATACCGTCAGCCTCTCCTTTGTGGAGAATATCTCCATCAAAGAGGGCGACTTCAGCGTGGACAGCTTCACCAACCTGGCTGACACCGCCCTGCTGCTCAACAGCACCAAGACCGGTGAGGTCAACTACACCGTACAGGCCGGCGACTGCTGGTCCATGATCGCCCAGGACCACGGTCTGACCAGCAAGGAGCTGGAGACCCTGAATCCCGGCTATGACATCGACAAGCTGCAGATCGGCGATGTGCTGCTCATCAGCCGCTCCGTCCCCTATCTGACCGTGGTGGCCACCCAGATGGAGTACTACACCACCCAGGTCCCCTATGAGATCGAGTACGTGGACGACAGCACCATGTGGAAGGGCGACACCAAGGTCATCACCAAGGGTGCCTACGGCTCCGCCGATGTGGAGGCCAGAGTCACCTATCAGGGTGCGGAGGAAGTGGAACGCGTTATCGTCACCGAGACCGTCACCACCCAGCCCACCACCGAGGTCCAGGCCCGCGGCACCAAGGAGCGTCCCAGCTGGGCACCCACCGGCACCTTCCGCTGGCCCACCAGCGGCACCATCACCTCCCCCTTCGGCTACCGCTATATCTTCGGCAGCACCTCCTTCCACGGCGGCATCGACATCGCCAACAGGAAGGGCACCGATATTGTGGCTGCGGACGGCGGCATCGTCTCCTACGCCGGCTGGAAGAGCGGCTACGGCTATGTGGTCATCATCAACCACACCAACGGCTACGAGACCTATTACGCCCACTGCTCTCAGCTGCTGGTCAGCGCCGGGGATAAGGTCTACAAGGGCGAGCACATCGCTGAGATGGGCTCCACGGGCCGCTCCACCGGCAACCACCTCCACTTCGAGGTCCGCTACAACGGCGAGCGCAAGAATCCGCAGAATTATCTGCCCTGATCCCGGCTGTCATTACGATAAGAAAGCCCGTCCCACAGGGGGCGGGCTTTTTTCTGTGTATCGCTTCCGGCGAGGATGTTCCCCGAATGCCCCGGCCAACAAAACTCCGTCTGCGATTGAAAAACTCCCGCCTATACGCTATGATAGAATCAAAAACTACGACCAGGTGATCCTATGAAACAGACGACGACCGCCCAGGCACTGGGCCTGTATATCCATATTCCCTTCTGCAAAAGTAAGTGCATCTACTGCGATTTCTACTCTCTGCCCCACGCGGAGGAGGAGATGGACCGCTATGTGGCAGCCCTGCGCCGCCAGCTGACGGAGCTGGCCCCCCGCTGTGTGGAAAACCCGGTGGATACGGTTTATTTTGGCGGCGGCACCCCCTCCTATCTGGGAGTGAAGCGGCTGAAGCTCCTGTTGAAGACCATTTTTCAGCACTACCATGTGGAAAAGGATGCTGAGGTCACGCTGGAGGCCAACCCGGACAGTCTGGGGGACTGGCGGGATGTTCAGGCCCTGCGCCGGGCGGGGGTGAACCGCATCTCCCTGGGCGTGCAGTCCGCCGATGACGAGCAGCTGCGCGCCATTGGCCGGGTCCACACCTTCGCCCAGGTGCAGGAGGCGGTGGCGGCAGCCCGCCGGGGCGGCATCGAAAATCTGTCCCTGGACCTGATCTATGGTCTCCCGGGTCAGACCATGGCCAGCTGGCAGGACACACTGGAAAAGACCGCGGCCCTCTCGCCGGAGCATCTGAGCTGCTATGGACTGAAAGTGGAGGAGGGGACCCCCCTCTGGGACCGGCAGGACACTCTTGCCCTGCCGGATGACGACGCTCAGGCAGACATGTACCTCTGGACCGCCCAGCGCCTGAGGGAACTGGGCTACGACCACTACGAGATCAGCAACTTCGCCCGTCCCGGCCGGGAGTCCCGCCACAACCTGCGCTACTGGCTGCTGCAGCCCTACGCCGGATTTGGCCCCGGCGCCCATTCCGACTTCGGAGATGTGCGCTACGCCTGCGTCCGGGATCTGGCCGCCTACTGCAGCGGGGTGGAGCAGGGCGGGGACATCATCGCCCAGCGGGAGGACATCCCGCCCCGGGACCGTGATGTGGAGTACCTGATGCTGGGCCTGCGCACCAGCCGGGGCGTGGAGCGCCGGGAGTTTGAAAACCGCTTCCGCCTCCCCTTTGCCCCCATTCAGGCAGCACTGGAGCGGTTCGTCAAAACCGGTCACGCCCGCTGTGATGATGGCCGCTGGCATCTGACAGCGGAGGGCTTTCTGGTGTCCAACGCCATCATTCTGGAGGTGCTGGAGGCCCTCAGTGCAGAGAAGCAGCGGCGGGCCGAAGCCGCCGCCAGGGGAGATTTCCGCATCGCGCCGTAGCTTTTTCAAAAATTCGCCAGCGGTAAAATGTCTTTCTCCGCGCATACTACCATCAGCGCAGACAGGCGCAAATTCAGGAGGGAGGAAGAACCGATGAGAAAACTGGCGATCATGCTGGCAGCGGCTGTCCTGTCGGTGGCGCTGGCGGCCTGCGGCGGCCGGAGCGACACCCAGAACAACAGCTATCAGGAGGCCTATGACAAGGGCTATCAGGCAGGTTACCAGGCAGGCAAGGACGAGCACGGCGGCAAAAACGACAAGAATGACGCAGCGGACGGGGCCGGTTCCGCCCTGGGCGATGCGGTAGGCGACGTGGGCAATGCCATCGGCGACGCGGCCCAGGATGTGGGCAACGCAGTGGGCGACGCCCTGGGCAGCAGAGACACCGCCCGGACTCGCGGCAGTACCAGTACCTTTCAGCGGATGCTGAACAACGCCCGTGTGACCGATACTGACGGGTTCATCAACTGATTCATGCAGAGAGCCGGGGTGCGGACGCACCCCGGCTCTCTGCGCAGTTTTTCCACATTTTTTGTTTTTTGGGGGGAAACTCAGCCCCAGGCCCGCCCCAGTGCCTCTGCCAGAGCGGGGATGTCCTCGTCCCGCAGGGACGCGTAGCCCAGCACCACGGTGTTCGCCGGACAACTTTCGATCCCCTCCATGTAGTAGGCGCTGAGTCCCTCCATGCGCACGCCCTGGTCCGCAGCGGCCCGGACCATCGCCGCCTCGCCGGGGCCGTCTGTCAGTGTCAGGAGCAGATGCAGCCCCGTGTGGCGGCCTGTCAGACGCAGCCGGGAACGGCCGAAGGTCCCCTCCAGCGCCTGGACCAGGGTCTCCATCCGCTTTTTATATGCCAGACGCAGCCGGGCCAGGTGGCGGGCAAAGTACCCCTCTGTCAGGAAGCGGCAGAGGGTCTGCTGCTCGAAGCGGCTGACCGTGCTGGCGTAAGAGCCGAAGGTTGCCCGGTAGTCCTCCAGAAGCTCCGGCGGCAACACCATACAGGCAATGCGGATGCTTGGGGCCAGGCTCTTGGAGAAAGTACACAGGTATACCACCGGGCCGCCGGGCCCTGCCATGCCCTGCAGGCTGGGGATGGGCCGCATATCGAAGCGGAACTCCGCATCATAGTCATCCTCCAGGATATACCGCCCCGGCTTTTTTGCCGCCCAGCGCAGCAGCTGGGCCCGTCGGCCTGCCGGCATGGTGACAGCGGTGGGGAAGTGGTGGCTGGGGGTGACATAGCAGACATCCGCGCCGCTGGCCTCCAGAGATGCCATGGACAGCCCGCCTTCATCGATCTCCACACATCGACAGGCAACGCCGTTATTTTCCAGAATGGTGCGGCTGCGACGGTAGCCAGGGTTTTCCACAGCGGCGGTGCGGCCCCGCAGCAGCTGGGCCACCAACCCCAGCAAATATTCCACGCCGGCTCCCACCACGATCTGCTCTGCCCGGCATACCACGCCCCGGTAGGCCCCCAGATACTCCGCCAGCGCCTGGCGCAGGTCCGCGTCCCCCTGGCGGTGGCCATGGTTGAGCAGCTCCGGGCGGGCGTAGAGCAGCTCCTTCTGGATGCGGCCCCAGGTTCGGAAGGGAAAGAGGGCTGTGTCCACCGCGCCGGTGGACAGGTCGAACCGGGCGGGCGGCTCCGCCGCCGGAGGCTCCATCCGCTCCGTCGGGCGGGTCGCCTCCCCCTGGGGCAGCTGGCTGGTGTACTCCAGCACGAAAAAGCCGCTTCTGGGTCGGGCCTCCAGATACCCCTCTGCCACCAGCATCTGGTAGGCTGTATCCACCGTGTTCACCGCCACAGCCAGCTGCCCGGCCAGACTGCGCTTGCCGGGCATGCGCTCCCCAGGTGGCAGCTTTCCCTCCCGGATCTGGGCGGAGATGCTCTCATAGATCTGCTGATAGAGGGGCTGCTCCTCCTCCGGTCGCAGCAGCAGGGCAATATCCAGCATAGGTGCACCCCTTTCAACTGATACCATAAAAAATTTATATTCTGGCCGTTTAAATAGTATCAGATAGCGCTATAATAGCATCATCAACCGCCGCCGTCAAGGGCGGCACAGGAGGCAGTATCCATGGAAAGAAACAAAGAACACAGTGCGCTGCTGAAGCTGTGCGCCACTGCGATGATGATCGCTATCGTTTTTGTGGGCAATTATCTGCGGGTAAAAATCCCGGTTCCTCTGGGCGGCGTCACCAGCTTTACGCTGGCCAATATCCTCTGCGCGCTCAGCGGCATCCTGCTGGGGCCGATCCACGGCTTTCTGGCGGCGGGCCTCGGCTCTGCTATCTATGACCTGATGGACCCCGCCTATGTGTCTGAGGCACCCATCACCCTGTGCACCAAGGGGATGTACGGCCTGATCGCCGGTCTGGTGCTGTACACCATCTTCAAAAACCGCCGGGAGAAGTATAGCTCCCAGCTGGTGGCCACCATCTGCGCCGCCGTGAGCTATATGGTCGTATATCTGATCAAGGTCTATTTCTACAACGGCATGTTCGTGCAGGGCTTCACGCAGGCAGAGCAGTGCCTCGTCCTGGTTGCCAGCAAGCTGCCCGCCACCATTTTCAACGGCGGTATCGCTATCGTGGTGGCACCTATTCTGGGCGTTGCCCTGATGAAGGCCCTGCGCCGGGCCAGACTTGATGCCATGCTGGCGTAAAATATCACAGCCTGCTGCCGGGGCGTACCTGCGATCCTTCGCTGGTACACCCCGGTCTTTTTTTGTGAAAGATGCTACGAAAGAAGACGTAGAACGGG
>CAYSDG010000056.1:0-12940 GCA_964429705.1 uncultured Oscillospiraceae bacterium
AAGATAGGTAATGCCAACACACCCCTGAAGGATTTCCTTCAGGGGTGTTTTTTTGCGTTTGAGGAAGTTTTCGATGGCGAAGCGGCTGGGGAAAGATACCCTCTGTATAAGCTTATCCATTGGCGGTGCGGAAAGTCGCTTGATCGCCGCCCGCCGCGCTGTAAACGGCGCGGCGGGCGAGCGGGTGTGTTTTTAGGCGACGGATGAAAATCTCGTTAAAACCGCCCGCAGACCGGAATTGAGAAAGCCCTTTCGGTGCATTTGCACCGAAAGGGCTTTTGTCATATTCAATTCAGGTCATCCTAAGCGAACCATCTGGTCCACATTTGCAGCGCAGACCATAGCGCCTGCCTTAGTCTGCAGGCCGTGCTTTTCGTTGATGGCCTCCATCACGGCATTGCGGATCTCATTAGGTACCACGATGGTGATGATCTCCTTCTCCTCCTGCTCAGACAGGCCGGAGAGGGGCTCAAAGCTCTCGTCGGCGACCCAGCGGCCGCGGATGATAGTGCCGCCGCGGGCACCGGCCTTCTTGGCGGTGTCCATGACAACATCGGTAAAGCCCTGGTTCACGGTCACCAGGATCAGACTGCTCTTCTGCTGCATATCCTCAACCTCCAACTCCTTTTCCAGTTTCGTACGGGTATTGATAACGGCTGCGGCCAGATTGCTCACTGCAGCCAGAGGGATCGTAAAGGCGATCCCCCGGCCAGGGGCAGCGCCGCCCAGATCGTCGTGGAGCTTATCCATCAGTTCCCGGGCCGTTCCCAGAGGAGTCAGGCTGAGAACAACGTCTTTTTCCGAACTGCCCAGGCCCAGAATATCCATGATCTCCGAGGTGGCAGTGCCGGTGCCCTCGCAGCGGATATGGGTAAAGACCTGGTGCTCTGTGTAGAATTTGGTCAGCTTCGTGCCGCCGCCCCGCTCCACAATGCTCAGGATCAGGGCCATCTGCTTCAAATTTGTCATATTCTCGGCCCTCCTTAATCGTAATACAGGATGCAGTCCTCGGCCTTGGCGATCTCACTGCGCAGGGCGTCGGCTGCCAGCTTCTTGCGGACACGGCCCGCCATACCCAGCAGCTGGATCGTCACCAGAGGGGAGAGGGCCACCATGGCCACCAGACCGAATGCGTCTGTCATCAGGTCGCCGCCAACGGCCTCGCAGGCACCCATAGCGAAGGGCAGCAGGAAGGTAGCCGTCATGGGCCCGGAGGCAACACCGCCGGCGTCGAAGGCGATACCGGTGAACATCTGGGGTGTAAAAAGGGTCAGGACCAGGGCGAAGACATAGCCGGGGATCAGGAACCACATGATATTCACGCCCGTCAGCACGCGCAGCATGGCGATGCCGATGGAGACGGCCACGCCGATGGAGAGACCGGCCTTCATAGCACGCTGGCTGACAGAGCCCATGGATACCTCCTCCACCTGCTTGACCAGCACGTGAACGGCGGGCTCCGCGGCTACGATGTAGTAGCCCATAAGCATGCCGATGGGGATTAGCAGCCAGGGGTGGCTGCCGCTGGCGACGGTGGCGCCGATCAGCTGACCGGCGGGCATGAAACCCACGTTTACACCGGTGAGGAACATGACCAGTCCCACATATGTATAGATCAGACCGCTGACGATCTTCAGGATCTGCATCTTCTGGAATCGGCGGCTCACCAGCTGGAAGATGACAAACATGCCGCAGATTGGCCCCAGAGCGGACCAGACCTCGTGGGCGTAGTGGGGGATGGCCTCCGCAAAGACGCGGGCGGCATCTGCGGTGGACTGGATCTCTGGGAGGGGAGTGGCGCTGTAGGCCGCAGAGTCGGGCCGGAAAAACGCACCCAGGATCAGCACGGCCAGAATGGGGCCGATGCTGCACAGAGACACCAGACCGAAGCTGTCGCTGGAGGAGTTCTTATCCCGGCGCATGGATGCCACACCGACACCAAGGGCCATGATAAAGGGAACTGTGATGGGGCCGGTGGTCACGCCGCCGGAGTCAAAGGAGACGGGGATGAAGTCCTTGGGCACCACAGTGATGGCCAACAGGAAAACGATCGCGTACAGCACGATCAGCATGCGCGACAGGGGAATGCACAGCAGGATACGGCCAATGGCCAGCACCAGGAAGAGGCCGACGCCCAGTGCCACCGCCCAGATCAACAGCTGATTGGGGATAGCGGGGACCTGCTGGGCCAGGACCTGCAGGTCCGGCTCCGCCAGGGTGATGATAACGCCCAGAGCGAAGGCGATGATCAGGGGCAGCCAGCGGTGGCGCATTTTGCTCAGATAAACGCCAATGCCGCTGCCGAGAGGGGTCATTGCCAGGTCGGCGCCCAGGGTGAAAATGCCGATGCCCACGATCAGCAGCAGCGCGCCGAAGAAGAACAGCACCAGTGCGCCCGGCGACAGCGGGGCAATGGTGACGCTCAGCAGCAGCACAATGGCTGTGATGGGCAGGACGGATGCCAGGGATTCACGGATCTTTTCTAACAACAGGGGATTGATGCGCAAAATAGGGCTCCTTTCTCATCGGTGGGATGGTTTGGTTGTTAATATTGTAACATATTTACAGTTGTGAGTACAGGAAAAAACGGTAAATTTACAGAATATTTATAATATGCGGCAGACCGTCAACGGCTGGAGCGCAGGGTCTCCTGGTAGACTCGCAGGATCTCCTGAAGCACCTCCTGCTGGGTAAAGTCCCGGTTGTAGACGATGCGGGTCTCGCGCACCATGCTCAGATTTTCGATGGGCAGGGCGACCAGCTGTCCCTTGCGCAGCTCCCGGGCGCAGGCACTTTTGGCCAGCACAGACACACCCAGATTCTTGCGCACCAGGTCCTTGATGGTGGCGATATTGTCCACCTCCATGACGATATTGTAGTTGTCCGGCGAGTCGTTGAGGCTGCGCAGGGTGGAGTCAAAGAGGATGCGGGTGGCGGAGGTGGGCAGGCGCAGGATCATTCGCTGGCGGCGCAGCTGGTCTAGCGTGATCATAGCATTTTTGGCGAAAGGATGCTCAGGCGCGATCACGCACACCAGATAGTCGGTGTCCAGCACCAGGGAGCTGAAGGAGCTTGCGCCGGTATTTCCCTCTACAACAGCCAGATCCAGCTCGTAATTCCCCAGCATAGTATAAAGATTGTTAATGGTATCAGTAATTAAAGTTATGCTGAGACCGGGCAGCTCGCCGCTGCATTTTGCCAGGACCTCGGTGGTGATATTGCTCTCCGCCGTGTGGGTGATGCCCACCCGCAGCGTGGCGATCTTCTTTTCCTGGTCTGCCAGATCGGCCCGCAGCTTCTCATACAGAGCCGCGATCCGGCGGGCATATTTTGCCACGATTTCCCCTTCTGGCGTAAGCTTTAGACCGCTCTTTCCCCGGATAAAGAGGGAAACGCCCAGCTCCTCCTCCAGCTGGCTGATGTGATGGCTCACAGCGGGCTGGGTCAGGGAGAGGATCTGGGCCGCTTTTGTAAAATTCTGGCAGTCCACAACGGTCAGCAGTGTGCGCAGCTTGGTACTTATCATAGGACACCTCTATAAAATAATATGATGTATGTCAAAATAAATATAATTTTACATTATGCAAAATTGAGCATATCATAACGAATATCATTTTTCAAGAGGGGGAGAGATACAAATGATCAACAGGATTTCGTTGTTCGCTGTGTCGGCCCAGTCCTTTTTGTGGCAGCTGTTCCCGCACCGACGACAGCCGCTGGTGGAGCTGCTGGAGGAGACGATGGGCGACGCTCCGGTGGATCCGGGTTGCATGGATGTATTGGAGCTGTGGCTGGAGGAGATGGGTGTGGGCGGCCTCATGTTAGGGGACCTGGTCCTGTTTCTGGCAGGTGGACTGCTGATGGTAGGCGTGGATCTGCTGCTGCGGCGGTGGGGCGCTGTGTGGCAGAGCTGCGCGCTGAACCTGTGCAGCGCTGCCTATCACCTGGTCAAGTTCCGGGTGACCCGTCTGCTGGGGTATACCAACTGCCTGCTGGTGGTTTTCCTGATCTACTGGCTGCTGATGGGCTTTCACTGGAGCGTGGCGTTTATTACGCTGGTCCTATACACAAATGTCGCGGCCTGGGCCGTGCAGGGAGGGAGAAAATTATGGTAAGCGATTTCATTCAGAACGCCGTGGGGGCAAACCACGTGGCGTCCGTCATCATATCCATCGCGCTGATGCTGTTTCTGGGCTTTGCCATGACGCGGCTGACCAAGCGGCTGCGGCTGCCGAATGTCACGGCCTATATCGTCACCGGCATTCTCATTGGTCCCTACTGCCTGGATCTGATCCCCGCGGAGGTGGCTGGCGGCATGGATTTCCTCTCGGATATTGCGCTGGCGTTCATCGCTTTCGGTACGGGTGAGTTCTTCAAGCTGTCCACCCTGCGGAAAAACGGCTGGCGGGTGGTCATCATCACCGTGCTGGAGGCCATGATGGCCACCGTCGTGGTGTTTTTGGTGACCTACTTCGTGTTGGGAGTGGACCTGGCGTTCTCCGTTGTGCTGGCGGCGCTGGCTTCCGCCACGGCCCCGGCCTCCACGGTGATGACCATTCGCCAGACCGGTGCCCACGGCGATTTCGTGGACACCCTGCTGCAGGTGGTGGCGCTGGATGATGTGGTGGGTCTCATCGAGTACAGCGTGGCGATTTCCCTGGCCCTGGCCCTTAGTCTGGGGAGCGCGGCGGTGCAGATGAGCAGCATCCTGAAGCCCATCGCCATGAACCTGGGGGTGTTGCTGCTGGGCGGAGTGTTCGGTGTGTTTTTGAAGCTGCTGATGCCCAAGGGCCGCTCTACGGACAATCGTCTCATCATCTCCGTGTCCCTGCTCTTTGCTTTCTGCGGCGTGTGTGCCATGCTGGATGTGTCCCCGCTGCTGGGCTGCATGTCCATGGGTACGGTGTACATCAACATCACAGATGACGGCAAGCTGTTCAAGCAGCTCAACTACTTCACGCCGCCCATTCTGCTGCTGTTCTTCGTTCGCTCGGGTCTGACCTTCCGGCTGGACGCGCTGGTGAACACCTCTGCCGCCGTGGGGAAGACTCCGCTGCTGGTGGTGGGTGTGGTGTATTTCTTCGTGCGCATCGTGGGCAAGTATGCCGGTGCGTTCCTGGGCTGTCGGCTGGTCCACAAGCCCAGGGAGGTCCGCAACTACCTGGGGCTGGCGCTGATCCCCCAGGCGGGCGTTGCTATTGGCCTGGCGGCGCTGGGCGCCCGCACGCTGGGCGGCGAGCAGGGCGTTGCGCTGGAGACGGTGATCCTGGCCTCCAGCGTACTCTATGAGCTGGTCGGCCCCGCCTGTGCAAAGCTGTCCCTGTACTTGTCCGGCTCCTATTCCTCCAAGCTGGAGGAGCTGGTGCCCGAGGAGCGGGTGATGGCGGAGGAGACACCGCCCAACGCCGTGGAGCTGCTCATCAAGCGCATACAGGTCATCCAGTCGGAGCTGAACCAGAACATGCTCTCCGAGGAGGAACAGGCCTTTCAGGAGGCTGCCGACGACTACTACAACTATCAGCATCGTGTGGGCGCGGCCCACTACAGAAGGGGGTAACTGCTATGCAGGACTATATCGCGACTTTACTGGGGCCATGGGCCGCCCAGCTGAACACCGGTTCCATTTTACTGCGGCTGACGCTGTCTCTGGCGCTGTCCGCCATTGTGGGCTATGAGCGCTCCAGCAAGCGCCACTCCGCCGGTCTGCGAACGTTTATCATTGTTTCCCTGGCGGCCACCACCGCCGCTATCCTGGAGATGCACTATGTTTCCCTGGGTAGCACCGCACCCTGGCTCTCCGCTGCCGTCCTCATCGCCATCGCCATGATCTCCGGCTGCTCGGTGTTTTTCAGCTCCAAGGGGCAGATCAAGGGCCTGACCACCTCGGCGGGGCTTTGGACCTGCGGTATCATTGGACTGGCCACCGGTATGGGGCTGTATACCGTGAGCCTGCTGGCCTGCGCGGCACTGCTGTGCAGCTTGTCCTTCTTCCCGCTGCTGGAGGGGTATCTCAAGGACAAGTCCAACCACTTCGAGGTCCATCTGGAGCTGAAGAGCAAGGGCGACCTGCAGAATTTCACCACTACCATCCGGCGGCTGGGGATGCGCATCGACGACATCGAACTGAACCCCGCCTATCTCAACTCCGGGCTGAGTGTGTACACCGTGTCCTTCACGATCAGCAGTCAGGAACTGAAAAAATACAAGAAGCACAGCGAGATCATCGAGGCGCTGCGGTCGCTGGACTACATCTCCTATATCGAGGAGATGGCGCTGTGAGGCCGATCTGAGGCGTTCGGCGGGAAACCGCCTCTCGACTGACGCGCCCATCTGTGGTATGATAGGAAAAAATCATCTGTAGGGGGAGCGTTTCTTTGGAGAAGCAACCATGCTGTTTCGGCCTGCTGGCCCACGTGGACGCAGGCAAAACAACTCTGTCCGAGGCCATGCTGTATCTGGCCGGGAAGCTCCGGCGGCTGGGCCGCGTGGACCATCAGGACGCCTATCTGGACACCGACGAGCTGGAGAAGGAGCGGGGCATCACCATCTTTGCCAAGCAGGCGGTGATGGATCTGGCGGGGCGCAGCGTGACGCTGCTGGACACCCCGGGACACGCTGATTTCTCCTCGGAAATGGAGCGGACCCTGGCGGTGCTGGACTGTGCCATCCTGGTCATCAGCGGCGCAGATGGCGTGCAGAGCCATACCCGCACCCTGTGGCGGCTGCTGGAGCGCTACAGTGTACCCACCTTTCTCTTTATCAATAAGATGGACCAGGCCGGGACGGACCGGGAGAAGTTGCTGGCGGAGCTGCGGGGCCTGGGCGACGGCTTTGTAGACTTTGGCGGCAGCGCTGAGAGCATTTGCGAGGAGGCCGCCATGGGCAGCGAGGAGGCCCTGGCGGAATTTCTGGAGGAGGGGACTCTCTCCGGGGATACCCTGCGCGCGCTCATCGTCCAGCGGAAGCTCTTCCCCTGCTGCTTCGGCTCGGCGCTGAAGCTGGAGGGCGTGGAGGAGCTGCTGGGCTGTCTGGCGGACTACGCGCCGCGGCCCCAGTGGGGGCCGGAGTTCGGTGCCCAGGTCTTTAAAATCACCCGGGACAGCCAGGGTGCCCGCCTGACCCATATGAAGCTCACCGGCGGTCGTCTGCGGGTAAAGACGCCGCTCGTCGGCGGGACCGGCGAGGGCGCCTGGGAGGAGAAGGCGGACCAGCTCCGCCTGTACTCCGGGGCTAAATTCCAGGCCATTGAGGAAGCCTCTGCCGGAATGGTGGTGGCTGTTACAGGTCTGACCCACACCTACCCCGGGCAGGCACTGGGGACCGCACAGGCGGCCCAGAGCCCGGCACTGGAGCCGGTCTTGAACTACCGCATCCTGCTGCCGGAGGGGACCGATGTCCACACCACCCTTGGTAAGCTCCGGGAGCTGGAGGAGGAGGACCCCATGCTGCGCATTCTGTGGGACAGCCGCCATCAGGAGATTCATGTCCGGCTCATGGGGCAGATCCAGCAGGAGGTGCTCCAGCGGGTCATCCGCCAGCGCTTCGGACTGGAGGTATCCTTCGGCTCCGGCAGTATCGTTTATAAGGAGACGATCGCTGCCCCGGTGGAGGGCGTGGGGCACTATGAGCCGCTGCGCCACTACGCGGAGACACGGCTGCTGCTGGAGCCGCTGCCTCCCGGCAGCGGCTTTCAGGCGGCTACGGTGTGCAGCGAGGATCAGCTGGACCGCAACTGGCAGCGGCTGATCCTGACCCATCTGCTGGAAAAGCCCCATCTGGGGGTGCTGACAGGCTCTGCCGTCACGGACCTGCGGGCTACTCTGACTGCCGGGCGGGCCCATCTGAAGCACACGGAGGGCGGTGACTTCCGCCAGGCCACCTACCGGGCGGTGCGCCAGGGGCTGATGAGCGCGGAGAGCGTGCTGCTTGAGCCCTGGTATGACTTCCGGCTGGAGGTCCCCAGTGAGAATCTGGGCCGCGCCATCGGGGATCTGCAGCAGATGGCAGGCCGCTTTGACCCGCCGGAGCCTCTGGGGGAGCTGACGCTCCTCACCGGCAGCACACCCGTCAGTGAGATGGAGAATTACTGGCAGGAGGTGGCCTCTTACACCCGGGGCCGGGGGCACCTGAGCTGTACCCTCCGGGGCTATGAGCGCTGCCACAATGCCGAGGAGGTCATCGCCGCCATCGGCTACGAGCCGGAGCGGGATGTGGAGAACCCGGCAGACTCCGTGTTCTGCGGCCACGGCGCAGGGTACAATGTCAAGTGGGATCAGGTCCCGGCTATGGCCCACACCGCCAGCTATCTGCGTCCCCCGGCACGGGAGGAGGAGACTGCTGCCCCTGTTCGCCGGACCGCCGCGCCCTATGCCCGTTCCCGGGAGGAGGACGAGGAGCTGCAGGCCATTTTTGAGCGGACCTATGGCCAGGTGAAGCGCCGGGAGATGCAGCCAGCCCCGAAGCGGCCTCCCAGCAGCACGGAGAAGCGCACGGTGCCGCCCAAAAGCACCGGACCCAGCTATCTGCTGGTGGATGGCTACAACATCATTTTCGCCTGGGACGAGCTGAAGGAGATGGCCCGAACCAATCTGGAGTCCGCCCGGCGGATGCTGATGGATCTGCTGTGCAACTACCAGGGCTTCAAAAAGTGCATCGTTATCCTGGTGTTCGACGCCTATAAGGTGAAGGGCAACCCCGGCAGCGTGGAGAAGTACAACAACATCCACGTGGTCTATACCAAGGAGGCGGAGACCGCCGATACCTACATCGAGCGGGCCACCTATGAGATCGCCCGGGAGCACCGGGTCCGGGTGGCCACCTCTGACAACCTGGAGCAGCTCATTATCCTGGGCCACGGCGCGGTGCGCCTTCCGGCCAGCGAGCTGAAGGAGGAGGTAGAGGCCGTGGAGGGCAGCATCCGGGAGCTGCTGGAGCGCAATAACCGAGGCGGGAATCCCTTCCGTCAGGTGAAGCATCAGGCCAGGATCAAAGCAAAAGAGGAGCGGTAAAACCGCTCCTCTTCGTTATTTTTTGGTAAAATATTGCAAATTGTATTGTAAAATCAACCCCACAGGGCGGACAGGCTGGGTACCATCTGCTTTTTGCGGCTCATCAGCCGGGGGAGAAAGACCTGGTGATCCTTCAGCTCCACGTTGAAGGCCTGCTGGAAGGTGTCCTCTCCACCGATGCACAGGATCTGAGAGCCCTCCAGCAGCACGTCCGTCAGCATCAGGATCATCATAGTGTAGCCGTGCTTGGTCTTGGTCTTTTCCATCAGGGCCAGGAACGCGTCCTTCCGCTTCAGCTGGCGGTCGGAGTCTACGCAGGTGATCTGGGCGATGCCGAAGTCGTGTCCCGCGATGTGGAACTCCTTGAAGTCGGCAAACAGCAGCTGCTCCACCGGCTTGTCCTCGGGGGAGGAGGCGGAGAAGATCTCTCGCCCCAGCTCGTCCAGACTGATACCGGCCAGGTGGGCCATGCGCTCGGCCATCTGCTTGTCCCGGGGAGTGCAGGTGGGGGACTTGAACATGACCGTGTCGGACACGATGGCTGCTGCCATCAGGCCCGCCAGCTTGGCGGAGGGCATGAGGCCGCGCTCCTGGTACATGCCCGCCACAATGGTGCAGGTGCTGCCCACAGGCTCGTTGCGGAAGTAGATGGGATTTTTGGTCTGGATGTCCGCCAGGCGGTGGTGGTCGATGATGGCCATAATATCCGCCTGCTCCAGACCGGGGACGGACTGGGAGATCTCGTTGTGGTCAACCAGCACCACCTTTTTCCGCCGGGGACGCAGCAGATGGTATCGGGACAGGGTGCCCACCACCTGTTCGTTTTCGTCCAGAATGGGGTAGCTGCGATAGCGGCTCTGGAGCACCACCTCCCGGACGTCGTCGATATAGTCCGTCAGATGGAAATATTGGATCTCCTCAAGAGGCTGGGTGATGCGGTCGATGGGAATAGCCTGGAAAATGCGGCGGACGGTGCGGTAGCTGTCAAAGGGGGTGGAGATCACGCAGGTGTCCTGGGGAATCAGGTCCCGGATCTCTGTGGGCAGCTCCGCCTGACAGAGAATGATGCAGCGTACGCCGAATTCCAGGGCCTGGCGCAGCATGTCAGGTTGGTGGCCGCAGATGAGGATGGTGTCCCTGCTGCGGAAGGGGGGCAGCTCCGTCCCCTGGGGCAGAGCCAGGATCACCTCGCCGGAGATGCTGTTCACGATTTGCTCTGACTCGTTGAGCAGCTGTCCCTCCAGCACGCTGAGGACATTGAACAGCGGGACGCTGCGCAGGGTGGGGTCGGCAATGGTGCGCATATCGAAAGCGGCCACATCACCCGCTGTCAGCATGCCCCGCAGCTGGCCCTCGTCGTCCGCCACGGGGATGGCGGAGATGTGTTCGTCCTCCTCCAGGGCGGTCCAGGCCCGGTTGACGGTGACGGCCTCGTGGAGGACCGGGGGCGTATCGTAGTCCAGATCCTGAACCTGCGTTTGCATGTTCTGGATAAACAGGGGGGGCTCAAAGCCAAAACGGTTCAGAACCAGCTTGGTCTCATCGCTGCACTGGCCCAGGCGGGCGGCCACATATTCTCTGTCGCCCACCGCGTTGCGCAGGGCGGCATAGGCCATGGCGGATACGATAGAATCGGTGTCCGGGTTGCGGTGACCGGTCACGTAGATCTGTTCCAATGTTGTCACGCTCCTTTTTCTTTCCTATTATATATCAAATCGGGGAATTATATGGGGGAGGGTTTTTGCTTCCGGCGGAGGGAGGAGGGGTTCGGCCTCCGGACCGAGGTGCTTTGCCCTCGGCGGCGCGGAACAACCCCGTCGGAGACAAACCAGAGTATCGCATAGATGACATCTGGCAAAGAACACACCATTACAGTTCCCTGCAATACCCCTCCGCGTCGAATACCTCCAGCACGCTGGTCTTCCTGAGGTACAGCGGGTGGTGGGGATGGCCCTTTTTACTGCGCTGTCCGGCGGTGAACCACCGAGCGTTGTGGGTGCGGCCGATGTCGATCATATCCCGCACGCAGTCGGGCAAATAGGGGCGTTGCTCGATGACGGTACCCCAGGCGGCCCAGATGGCAGGCTCCCGGCTCAGGGACAGGACATAGTCGAAGGCGGCCATGTTCTCCCGGTGGAGGGCCTCGTTGCGCGTCAGTTCCATATCCTGGGGCCGGGTGGCCCGCTGGGCATAGACATTGAACATGATAAAGCTGTCAAAGCCGTTGAAGAGTGCCACCCGCTCCACGCTTTTCAGCGTGTTGTCCAGTGCGCCGGGAGCGGCAGTGGAGGGGTTCACGCCCACGCAGATCAAAGGCTTCTCCCCGCGGGTACCCAGAATGTATCGGTATTCCTGGTAGGTGTTGGGGACATAGAGCCAGCGGGCGGCGTCATATGTCCCAGTGGGCTCCTGCGCCGCAGTCAGAGCGGCAGAAAAAGGCAGAAGCTCCACCTGGCTGGTGGGGCGGCTGGGGATATGCATGGCGGGCGTTCCTTTCGTATGGTATTATTCTAGTTTACCACGTTTTATGGGCGCTGGCAACCGGAAACGCCGACGGGTACAGGGGATTTTTTCGGGATTTGAGGACTTTCTGCCTTTACAAAAATGCGGCGGCGTGTTACCATGTGGACAATCATACAATAAAAAAGGAGCGTATCGTACCATGGCTTTTTACTACAGCGAGCCTTCTCATACCTTTAGTGAATATCTGCTGGTGCCCGGGTATACCTCTCCCGAGTGCATTCCTGCCAATGTCTCTCTGAAGACCCCTCTGGTGAAGTACCGCAAGGGACAGGAGGACTGCCCCATCACCCTGGGCATTCCCCTGGTGTCTGCCATCATGCAGTCCGTGTCCAACGACACGCTGGCTGTCGCCCTGGCGAAGGAGGGCGGTATCTCCTTTATTTATGGCTCTCAGTCCATTGAGAGCGAGGCTACCATGGTGGCCCGCGTGAAGAGCTACAAGGCCGGCTTCGTCTGCAGTGACTCCAATCTGGGGCCGGACGCTACCCTGCAGGACGTTCTGGATCTGAAGGCTGTGAAAGGTCACTCCACTGTGGCCATCACCAGCGACGGCACCAGCGAGGGCAAGCTGATGGGTATCGTCACCGGCCGTGACTACCGTGTCAGCCGCATGGATCCCTCCACCTGTGTCTCCACCTTCATGACCCCCCTGGAGAAGCTGATCACCGCCCCCGAGGGGACTACCCTGAAGGAGGCCAACGACATTATCTGGGACCATAAGCTCAACTCCCTGCCCATCCTCAGCGCAGACGGATGCCTGAAGTATTTCGTCTTCCGCAAGGACTACGAGCAGCACAAGTCCAATCCCAATGAGATCCTGGACAGCCAGAAGCGCTATATCGTCGGCGCCGGCATCAACACCAAGGACTACGCCCAGCGCGTTCCCGCTCTGGTGGAGGCCGGTGCGGATGTGCTGTGCATCGACTCCTCCGAAGGCTACTCCTGCTGGCAGGCCCAGACCCTGCAGTTCATCCGCGAGAAGTACGGCGACACCGTAAAGGTGGGCGCGGGCAACGTGGTGGACCGCGACGGCTTCCGCTTCCTGGCCCAGGCGGGTGCTGACTTCGTGAAGGTCGGTATCGGCGGCGGCTCCATCTGCATCACCCGCGAGACCAAGGGCATTGGCCGCGGCCAGGCCACCGCTCTGATCGAGGTGGCGGCAGCCCGGGACGAGTATTTCCGCGAGACTGGCATTTATGTGCCCATCTGCTCCGACGGCGGCATCGTTCACGACTACCACATGACCCTGGCTCTGGCCATGGGCGCTGACTTCATTATGCTGGGCCGCTACTTTGCCCGCTTCGACGAGAGCCCCACCAACAAGGTCCTGGTCAACGGCCAGTACATGAAGGAGTACTGGGGCGAGGGCTCCAACCGCGCCCGCAACTGGCAGCGCTACGACCTGGGCG
>CAYSDG010000057.1:0-12817 GCA_964429705.1 uncultured Oscillospiraceae bacterium
AGGTAATGCCAACACACCCCTGAAGAAAACTCTTCAGGGGTGTTTTTTTGCGTTTTGGAGAGAATAATATTTCCTATAAAGCTGACGACAGGCTGCGGCCTCTGTTTGTTTACAATTTTCTGGTAGCGTTCCGGCGCATGTATATGGTAGAATAAATCAAAAAACAAGCGCTGGAGAAGAAAATGATGAAGAAAAGACAATTCCCGATTGGGCTGCGGACGATCAAAACAGCCATTGCCGTGATCGTGGCGATGAGCGTTGCCGATTATTTTGGTACGACGGCTGACAAGCTGATTTTTGCAATGCTGGGCGCAATGGCCGTTGTGGAGCCGACATTTAAGGAATCGCTGCTGGCCTGCCTGACACAGGTCGTGGGAGTTCTATTTGGTGCGGCTATGGGTATTTTGCTGCAAAGTCTGCCGCTAGGAGATCTGGCCGCGGTTGGGATCGGGATCGTAGCGATCATTGTCCTGTATAATGCGCTGCATATTCGTTTTTCTCCGTCGCTGCCTTGTTTTATTTTTGTCATGATCTGTGTGACGCCGAATGTTGAGCCGATGGCCTATGCCGTCGGCCGCATCTGGGATACAGCTATCGGTCTGGCTGTGGGTACCCTGATCAACGTGCTGGTATTTCCCTATGACAACAGTCAGAAGATCCGGGGGATGATCAAAAGCCTTGACCGGGATCTGATCGCCTTCCTGGAGGATATGTTTGACGGTGACGATCAGCTGCCGAAAGCAGATCTGGCGGCGAAGAAGATACTTGCTGTGGAGCAGCAGCTGAAGCTCTTTGAGAGCCAGTTCCTGCTGATCCATCGGCGCAGGCAGCTGCGGGAGATGGATATGTTCCGTGTCTGTGACAAAAAGGCGAAGGAGCTGGCGGCCCATCTGGCGGTATTGAGCCGCATGGAACGGCCGGGTCGATTGTCGGATGAAAACCGCCGGAGGCTGTGTGCCTGCGGCGCGGTGATCCGGGATGAGCGGCCGCTGGACTCCGTTATGGAGCAGGATGTGGTGACCAATTTCCATGTGGACAGGATCCTGGACCTTCGCCGGGAGCTGTTGGCCGCTTTGGGCAGCAAAAGCCTTGAAAAATAAGCGATGCAACTATCGGTTGCGGCATTTGACAAGGTTACATGGTGGAAAAGCGGATGCATTTTTGCTATGCTTGCCCCATCAACAAATGGAGGTGAGTCTGGATGACATTGGGTGAAAAAATCCTAAAGCTGCGGAAGGCGAGAAACCTGAGCCAGGAGCAGCTGGCGCAGGCGCTGGAGGTCAGCCGCCAGGCGGTGAGCAAATGGGAACTGAACGAGGCAGTACCGGATGTGGCACGGGTGGTAGCGATGAGCGAGCTGTTCGGCGTGACAACGGACTATCTGCTGAAGGCCGGGGCGGCCGAGGAAACCGGGAAAGAAGAGGGGACCACCGGTGCTGCTGCGCAGCGGGATAAGAAATGGCTGGGGGCGGTGCTGGTAGCAGTCAGCGCTTTGACCATTTTCGGTATGTGGGCGGTGGTGGAGATCACCGGAAGAAATTATTACTCCGACTCGTTCTTTCAGGGGACAGGGCTGCTGGCATATATTACCGCCAGTGGAGTGCGCATGCTGCTGTTCTGCGTGCTGCTGGTTTGTCTGATCGGCGGCGTGCGGCTGCTGCTGGGCAAGCCCTTCTGGTTCCAGCGACCGGGGAGCCGGGCGTTCCAGGAGACAGCGGGCGGTGACGGTATCTACTCCCAGGAGACACTGCGGCTGCTGCGGGAGGAAGAAAGTGAGCAGAATGCTGACCGCAGCGACAGGAAAGAATAGGGATCGACAAGCTCCATCCTCGGATGGGGCTTGTTTCCTTTTCCGGCGTGGAGTATAATATGGACAGAATACACGGGGAGGTTTTCTCAATGGAGCTGCTTTACTGGTTTGAATCGATCCGCACACCGGTGCTGAACATCCTGATGAGTCTGGTGACCCATTTGGGGGAGGAGACCTTCTTTATGCTGGCGGCCCTGTTTGTATTTTGGTGCGTGGATAAGCGCCGGGGTTATTATCTGCTGAGTGTCGGTTTCGTAGGGACGCTGATCAACCAGTGGCTGAAGATTGTCTGCCGTATTCCGCGGCCTTGGGTGAAGGATCCTGATTTTACGATCGTGGAGTCCGCCAGGGCGGAGGCCACAGGCTACAGCTTTCCCAGCGGCCACACCCAGGCTGCGGCGGGCTATATGGGCGGGATCGCCCGGCTGACGGATCGGCCCTGGCTGCGGATCCTCTGCATCGTATTGGCGCTGCTGACAGCGGTGAGCCGGATGTATCTGGGGGTGCATACACCTATGGACGTGGGGGTGTCTCTGGTGATCGCGGCGGTGCTGGTGTTCATCCTCTATCCTCTGATCGAGAGTACACTTTGGTTTCCAGGGCGGATGTACGCCATTCTTGGCGGGATGCTGGCGCTGAGCGGGGCGTTTCTTGCCTTTGTGGAGCTATATACCTTCCCGGCGGATGTGGATGCGGCAAATCTGGCCTCTGCTGTAAAAAATGCCTACACCATGGCCGGTGCGGTGCTGGGTGTGCTGGTGGTGTACTTTCTGGACAGCCGCTTTATCCAGTTTCCTACCCGGGCACCCTGGTGGGGACAGATGATCAAGTTGGTGGTGGGGCTGGTGCTGGTGGTGGCGGTAAAGAGTCTGCTGAAGGCGCCGATGCTGGCCCTGTGCGGCGGACATGAGGTAAGCCATCTGCTGCGATATTTTCTGGTCGTCCTTACGGCGGGGGCGGTGTGGCCCCTGACATTCCGCTTTTTTGCGCGATATGCCAAGTAAACATACAGAATATCATAAAAAACTGCTCTTGCGTTGGTCTGTAAAATCCAGTATGATGGACAGAGATACGTACGAAAGATGAGGAGAAAGCGATGGATAAGAGAGCGACAGAGGTGGTCTGCTATCTGACATGGTTCGGTCTGCTTGTGGCCTATGTCATGGGTGACAGAGAGGGAGCGCGCTTCCACCTGAACCAGTCACTGGTGATCTGGTTGGCCGGTACGCTGGCGGGTGTTGTCATCCGCGTCGTGGGGTGGATTCCTCTGCTGGGTTGGCTGGTGATGCTGGCTATGGTGCTGGTGGAGCTGTTCTGCGCGGTGTGCTGGTTCATCGGCATGATCGGCGCGCTTCGCGGGACGGAGAAGCCTGTGCCTCTGCTGGGGCAGATCCAGCTGCTGAAATAAGCTGCCTTTGCAGCAAAAGAAAAACGGAGCGCCTGTGCGCTCCGTTTTAATTTATTTTTCCGGAAAATATTTCTCCACGAAGGGGATGCTCTCCACCTGGAAGGACTTGCCCTTCAGGTAGGATAGGATACCGGCATCGGTGGTGAAATCAAAGCTGATGTAGTAGCTGTACAGGGCCTGGCGGGTCTCCCCGTAGCGGCGGTTCACGTCGCCCCGGCCGTATTTCCCGTCGCCCAGCAGGGGATGCCCTGTGTCGGCAAAGGAGGCACGGATCTGGTGGGTGCGGCCGGTGAGAAGCTCTGCCTCTACCAGACTTAACTCGCCCCGGCTCTGCAGGGTGCGGTACAGGGTCACGGCGGACTTGCCGCCGGGAACAGGCCGGTGGTAGACCTTGACCTCTTTTTTTCCCTCGTCCTTCAGCAGGAAGCACTCCAGCTTCCCCGCGGGGGGCTTTACCTGCCCCAGGGTAATGCAGAGGTACTTTTTGGTGATCTCCCGGTCCCGGATCTTGTCATTGATGATACGCAGCGTTTCAGCATTCTTGGCGGCGATGACGATGCCGCCGGTGTTGCGGTCGATCCGGTTGCAGAGGGCGGGGGTGAAGGCGTTTTCCCACCGGGGGCTCCACTCCCGCTTCTGGTAGAGATAGGCCTGGACGTGGTTGATGAGAGTGTTTACCTTCTCCGTCTCATCGGCGTGGACCACCAGGCCGGGCCGCTTATCCAGCAGAATGATGTTCTGGTCCTCATAGAGGATGCCCAGCTTGGGCTGGAAGAGGGTGAGGAAGAGATTGTCCTCCCGGGGCTGGTCGAAAAATTCGTCGTTGATATATAATTGCAGCACATCGCCCTCAGCAAGCCGCTGATCCCGCTGGCAGCGGGCACCGTTGCACTTGATGCGCTTGATCCGGATATATTTTTGCAGCAGGGCCGGAGGCAGCAGGGGAACGGCTTTGGAAACAAAGCGGTCCAGCCGCTGGCCGACGTCGTTTTTACCGATGGTCAATTCCCGCATGGAGGGTCCTCCTGAAGATGATATGGCGGGCCGGGCCGCCCGATACATGGCCCCGCGAGGTATGCACACGGGGCTGGACAATTACCATTGTACCATGCGCAAAAAAAATTGCAAGAAAAAGTAAAAAAGTATTTGACAATTTGGAACCTATCCCCTATAATACTACTCGTGTCTTTGCGAGGTGGGTTATGCTTTTAAATGTACAGAAGATCATCAACGCCCCTGGAGAGCGGATAGAGTTCCAGTTCGAGATGGATCTGTCCGATGTGGACTTCGGTGGCAGATATCCCGTTCAGAACCTGGTTGTGGTTACCGGCGATGTGCGGAATGTTGCGGGGATGCTCCTGCTGCAGTTTGAGGCAAGCTCTGTCCTCGATTCCATTTGTGACCGCTGTCTGAAGCGCTTCTCTCAGACCAAGACCATCCACTACGAATGTATGCTGGCGGATGAGCTGGAGGACGAGGAGAACGATGAGATCCTGCTGCTGGAAAACGGCTGTGTGGATTTGGGCGATCTGGCCAGGACCATGTACATCCTGGAGATGGATTCAAAGACCCTTTGTTCAGAGGATTGTAAGGGAATTTGCCCTGGCTGTGGCGTCGATCTCAACCAAGGGAGCTGCACCTGTAAAAAGGAAGTGGACCCCCGATTGGCGGTACTGGCCAAGCTTCTGGAGAAGGACAAAGATTGATAGGTATAACAAATTTTATTAAGATATAACAGGAGGTGTCATCATGGCAGTCCCCAAGGGTAAAGTTTCTAAGGCAAGACGTGACAAGCGCCGCAGCTCCCACTGGAAGCTGAAGGCTCCCGGTCTGGTTGCATGCCCCAAGTGCGGTGCGATGCGCCTGCCCCACAGAATGTGCTCCGAGTGCGGTACCTACAATGGCCGTCAGGTCAAGGTCGTGGAGTCCAGCGTGGCTGAGTAATTGCATGATTGCTGCGAAAAGCGAAGGCGAAAGCCTTCGCTTTTTTGCGCTTTCCGGCAAATGCGGGACAAAAGCGGGTGGCTGTGATATAATCCATAAAAAGCAAATTTGTCACAGGAAATCCACATACGCCTGGTAGTATGTGGATAACGGAAGGGAGGCGGCAGGATGAGCAGTCAGATCCTGATCGTGGAGGATGAGCCGCGGCTGCGGGAGGTACTGTGCGACTATTTCCGCAGCAAGGGTGAACAGCCCTTTGAGGCTGCGGACGGATTGCAGGCTCTGGAACTGGCAGAGGAGCGCACCTTTGACGCGGTGCTGCTGGACATTATGATCCCGGAGCTGGACGGGCTGGCCGTGTGCCGGGCGATCCGGCGAAGCAGCGACGTCCCCATCATCTTCCTCACCGCCCTCTCGGCGGAGGAGGACAAGCTGCTGGGCTATGAGCTGGGGGCAGATGACTATGTCACCAAGCCCTTCACCATGTCCGTGCTCTACGCCAAGACTATGGCGATCATTCGCCGCAGCCGGGGCAGCATGCGCACCGGTGACCGGATAGAGGCCGGGGGGATCGCCCTGGAGCTGTCCTCCCAGCGGGTGTGGGCGGAGAAGCGTCAGGTGGCGCTGACACCCAAGGAGTACGCTCTGCTGCGCTGCCTGATGCAGAACCGGAACATGGTCATGAGCCGGGAGCAGCTGCTGGTGAAGTGCTGGGGCTACGACTATGAGGGAGATCCCCGGGCGGTGGACACCCATATCAAGCGCCTGCGGGAGAAGCTGGGGGACTGCGCCGGATGCATCAAAACTGTCATCAAGGCGGGGTACCGATTGGAGGGGTGAGGATGCTGCGCAATGTGTCGGCCCATATTCGCTTTGGAGTAACGCTGCTTTTGGCGGTCTCCTTTACACTAATAGGCTGCCAGATCTGGAAGAAGAAATATGGCGGGAACATGAAACGCGTCAATGGGTACTATGTTGTTTCCGCGTTTCTTCTGGTATGGGCAATTGCCGATTTCTGTCACTATGCCGAGATCGGCAGGGAGCTGGCGACCCACTATTCTGAGAGCAGCGTTCTGGAATTGGTGCAGAATACACTGGTTCAGGGGATCGCAAAGTCTCTTCTGGCTGCGGCCAGTTTTCTGGTGGGGCGAATCCGGGGAAGAAACATGCCATGCTCCGCCCTTACAGCTGTTACCGCGCTGCTTGCGCTCGGAATGCTGATCAGCTGGGGGGCGGGGATGGTCTACCTGACCTCCATCACCGCTGAGTATGCGGCGGAGCGGTATCTTAATGGGTACTGTGATTTTGCATCCACGATAGCGGCCCGAAGCTTGGAACCATGGTTGGGGAAGGGGGTTGGGGCTATTTATGAGAACTACGACGCGAACCTCCTCTGGGAGGCGGTGGATAGTGGCGGAGAGGCGGATTCGTTTCATGGAGCTGCGTCTGTCGTTGGCGAAGGCGGCGGATTTCTGTGCCGTCCTGACAGCAGCAAGACCTATTCTGTCACGGCGGTCTTTGATGCGGAGGGGGCTTTGCTGGCGTGCAGCTGGGAGGATTTCTTCTACTTTGAATATTTGACAGAGGAGCAGTGGCAGGGCAGAGAAGAACGCTCCGGAAACAACGCCCGTGCCTCATTTGGCCGAGAGTGGCTGACAGAGGAAGGAAGCAAAATCGTCAGCGACAGCAGGCTGACCTTTGAGGTGGCCGCAATGCGCTTTACCGGCACTTTTGACGGTACCGAGTTCACGCCCTGTAAAATTGAATATATCGACTGGGATGCGTTCCAGAGCGCGCTGCATGCCCAGGGGAGCGGCCAGTATACCGTCTCCGGCATTGTGCAGGACTACGGTCTTGCGTGGAATACGATGTACGAAGATGGCGCTGCCGCAGCACCGCAAGGGGAGCAGGCCACCTTCTACTCGGACTGTTTTGATGTCTGCTGCAATCAGCCGTCTCCCGCTTTTTCATATAGAGGTGCAGCGTATGAGAATGCGGCGGCCCTTGCTGCTTCCCTTGGGCCGGAGCTGGCTGCAGGGTCGCAGCCGCTGGTCTCACGGGAGGGGCTGGACCTGTTGATCCCAAGTGTATCCTACTGCCACAGTTTCGGCGGAGAGACGTATTACGATCCGTACTACTATGGGGCAGAGGCTTATGCGGAGGAGGCGCCGGAGCTTCATTTCTACACGGTCAGCGTCGTGTACTGCTCTCCCTGGCGCACCGCATGTGGGGAGCTGCGCTTTGTGTATCTCGCTGCCCTTCTGCTGGCGCTGCTGCTGACACTGGCTGTGCGCTCTGCCATCAAGCGGCACTTGATCCAACCGGTTCAGACGGTGGGGCGCGCGCTGATGAGCGGGGAGGTGCAGCTGCCTCTGTATCCGGAGCCATCAGACGCCTGGTATGAGAGTCAGCAGCTCCAGGAGGGGCTATCAAAATGCACAGACAGGCTCTGGATGCAGCGCAATGAGATCACCCGCCTGAACACCGCTCTGGAGTATGCCAAAAAGGCGGAGGAGGAGCGCCGCCAGCTTACCAGCCATGTGGCCCACGAACTGAAAACGCCTCTGGCGGTGCTCCACAGCTATGCCGAGGGCCTGCGGGAGCACATTGCTGAGGACAAGCGCGACCGGTATCTGGAGGTGATCCTGGCGGAGACGGAGCGGATGGACGCACTGGTGCTGGAGATGCTGGACCTGAGCCGTCTGGAGGCGGGAAAGGTGAAGTTGGCCCGGGACACATTTTCCCTGACGAAGCTGGCACAGAGCGTCTTTGAGCGACTGGAAATGGCTGCCCAGGCCAAGGCGCTCCAGGTGACCTGGGAGGCACCGGGGGACTGTGTTATCACGGCGGATCAGGCCCGCATCGAGCAAGTGGTAGAAAATTTCGCTGTCAACGCGGTCAAGTACACTCCGGCCGGGGGACAGATCCGGGTGCGGCTCTCGACCAGCGCCCGCGCGACGCGGTTTTCTGTGGAAAATGACTGCGAGCCCCTGTCTCAGGAGGCGCTGACTCATGTGTGGGACAGCTTTTACCGGGGGGATCAGGCCCGCGACCGCGGCGGCACGGGGCTGGGATTGGCCATCGCCAGGAGCATTATCCACCTGCATGGAGGAAGGTGTGAGGCGCACGCCACGAAAAATGGCGCGGAGTTCAGCTTTGTGTTATAATTTGGAAAAAGAACGGCGAACGGCAGACGGCTTTTTGTGCAGTCTGCCGTTCGCTTTCCACATTGTGCTTGACAATGTCATGTGGATAGTATATCATACAAGCATGACAAAGTCGTGTGAAAGGAATGTATGTATATGAGCGACAAACCGCGCCTCACCAGTACGGAGTGGGAGGTATATGAGTGCCTTTGGGAGGAATCCCCCCTGACCCTGACCCAGATCGCCCGCCGTCTGACGGAGCGGACTGGCTGGACCAAGAGCACCGGGGAGACCCTGGTGCGCCGCATGTCGGAGAAGGGGCTGCTGCACTGGATGCAGGGGCCAAAGGCCAAGCTGTACTACCCTGTTTTGACCCGGGAGGATGCTGCGGCCCGGGAGACCCGGGGCTTTTTGCGGAAGGTTTTCGGCGGCAGCGTAGGGCTGATGGTCAGCGCTATGGCGGAGCGGGAGGAGCTGAGTGAGGAGGAGGTCGAGCAGCTGTACGCTGTATTGCGGAGACTGGAGGAGAAGCAGCATGATGGCATGGACTGACCCTGTGTTCCATATGACCTTTCGCCTGACCTGTCAGCCGGAGAGCGTGGTGTGGGAATTTGTGACGGCGGCGGTGCTGATCCTGGCGGTCCTGCTGCTGCGGGCTATTGTGAAGAAGCGCTTTAGCGCACGGGCACGTTATGCCCTGTGGGCAGTGGTGTTGGTGCGGCTTCTGCTGTCGGTCACGGTGGGAGAGAGTGCTTTTGGCATCCGGGAGCTGCTGGAGCACCGGGACGCGTTTCAGGCGCTGGAGATGGCCCCGGCGGATATCCAGGAGTTGGAAAACGGCGATGTGGAGATCCAAAATAACTGGTACGCTGCTCGGATCCCCGAGAAGTACGTCCAAGAGTCCACAGAGGAGTCGGTGCTGTTCAGCGACCGGGGACTGGGGCTCAGTATCCGCCAGCTGCGGGGGCTGACGCAGCTATGCCGTGGGATGATGGTCATCTATCTGGCGGGGGCGGGGACCGTGGCGGTTTTCCTGCTGGCGGTGAATCTGGCGTTTCGCATCCGTCTGCGGCGCAGGCGGCAGCCGGTGGGGAACTATCAGGGCCGCCCGGTGTATGTGGCGGAGGGACTGATCTCCCCCTGCCTGGTGGGACTGTTTCGCCCGGCTATCTACCTGACACCGGAAGTACTGGCGGACGAGACGGCCCGCCGCCATGTCCTGGCCCACGAGTACACCCATTTTCGCCACGGGGATCACATCTGGGCGGTGCTGCGGAGCCTGTGCCTGATCAAGCACTGGTACAATCCGCTGGTGTGGGCGGTGGCCTCCCTGAGTCGGCGGGACGGCGAACTGGCCTGTGATGAGGGAGCCGTGGCGGCCCTGGGCGAGGCGCAGCGGGCGGATTACGGCCGGACCCTGGTGGCGCTGGTGACCCAGCGGACCAGGCCCGATGATATGCTGCGCTGTGCCACCACCATGACCGGCGGGGCCTCCGCTGTGAAGGAGCGGGTGGCGGCGCTGGTGGAGCGGCAGCGGACCTCCGCTGCGGCGGCGGTCGCAGCCGGGCTGGTGCTGGTCTGTGTCGTGTTCTTTGTCTTTGTCGGCGGTGCGCCGACTGAGCCAGGGAAATTCCAGACGCGCGACTGGCCCGTTCAGCTGCCCTGGACAGAGACGAACTGACCGCGCATAGATCCTGCTTTTTCGCAGATACTACGGCGGAAGGGATGGGATGCTATGAGCGAGGAGACAAAGCGGACGGAGAGTAGCGGCGATGACCAGGCGGAGAATGCGGTCAGCCAGCGGCTGGTGGATCTGGGGGCGGCGGTGAGCCGCAGCCGCCGGGGCAATATCTACACGCTGACCATCGTGGGACAGATCGAGGGACACCAGCTGGCCCCAGACACTTCTAAAACCACGAAATATGAGCATATGATGCCCCTGCTGGCGGGGCTGGAGCAGAACGAGGATATTGACGGGGTGCTGCTGCTGTTGAACACGGTGGGCGGCGACATCGAGGCGGGACTGGCCATGGCGGAACTCATTGCCGGAATGAGCAAGCCCACTGTCAGTCTGGTGCTGGGGGGCGGCCATTCCATCGGTATCCCGCTGGCGGTGGCCCCGGAGGTAAGCTTCATCGCGCCCTCCGCCTCCATGACGATCCATCCGGTTCGGATGAGCGGTACCGTCATCGCCGCGCCCCAGACCTACAGCTACTTTGAGCGCATCCAAGAGCGGATCGTCTCCTTTGTGGTGCGCAGCAGCCATATCAGCCGGGAGAAATTTTTGTCCCTGATGCTCAACGCCAAGGAACTGGCGGCAGATGTGGGCAGCGTGGTCTGCGGGGAGGAGGCAGTGGCGCTGGGGCTGATAGACCATGTTGGTACCCTCAGCGAAGCCTTGGAGTGCCTTTATCAGCAGATCGAGGCGCGTCAATCGGCGGAGCCAGCCCCCTGAGCGGGAGTGGCTCCGGTCGCTTGACTAGAAAAAATAAAAAAATTGAAAAAAAGGCTTGCATTTTGGTTTTTGATGTGCTATATTAAATGAGCTGCTGATGAGCAGATAAATGAATATCCGGGTGTGGCGAAGTTTGGTATCGCGCTTGAATGGGGTTCAAGAGGCCTTGAGTTCGAATCTCAACACTCGGACCAAAATCCTGAGATCTTATGATCTCAGGATTTTTTTATTTCTGCCGCACCGCTGCTGACGGGAGCGATGTGCCGAAGGAAAAGGCACGTACCAGCGCAGGAAAAAACCACACCGGAGCTCCGGTGTGGTTTTCATTATGCCTGTAGAAGGCGGCGGCAGGCACGGGCCAGCTCGTCGAGGGTGCTGCAGGGGACCATGTGGCACAGGGTCGCAATGGTCTGGATGCTTTTCAGATATTTCCACTTGTTTTCCGGAATGGGATTGAGCCAGATGACCTTGCCGGACTGCCGCTTCACTTCCTGCAATGCCCGGGCGGCCCGGTTCAGGTCGATGGTTTTGGTGTCCGACAGGATCAGCAGTGTGGCGGCAGGGCCCAGGGGGCTGGGCTTGTGCTGGCACAGCGCCTCCAGAGCGCCGCCCAGGTCGGTGCCCTTGCCGTACAGCCCTGAGGAGCGGACATAGCCCCGGAAGGCATCCATATTCTGCAGGGCGAAGGGATCCACCTCCACCATAGTCTCGGAAAAGAGGAAGGTGCGGGAGCTGTCTGCAACCTCGGACATGGATTTGATGAACCGCAGGGCAAATTCAGAAAATTGCAGCATGGAGCCGGACACATCGCACAGCAGCACCAGTCGGCGGCGGCGTTTGTGCTTGCGGTGGAAGGAAAGTTGGTGGAAGGAGCCGCCGGTCTCCAGCCCCTTGCGGATGGTCTTTTTAAAGTCCAGCTTGCCGCTGTGGCCGGAGCGGTTGCGCCTGTAGGTGAGCTCGCTGCTGAGCTGTTGGGCGATCCTGGCGATCATGACCGTGGCCCGGGGAATGTCGGATTCCTTGAACTGGGAGATGTCACGGTACATCAGGGCCAGGTCCGGGTCCGTCTCCTCCACGCCAACAGCGGCATCCTCCATGAGCATCTGCTGCTCCAGCAGAAAGCGGGTGAAGACGGAGCGGATGAAGTTCTCGTACAGCTGGGGGCTGCGCTCCAGGTTGCTCTTGGAGCGGTCCAGCAGCGCCCGCAGATGCTCGCGCCGCTCTTCAGGCATCTGGGCGTAGACGTCCTGAAGATCATCCCGCAGGTCCATGGATTTTCCGTTGAACTGCAGCTCCTGCTCCGCCTCAGCCCGGCGGCGGGCCAGCTCCTCGGCCTCGGCCCGATGCTTCTTCCTGATGGCGTCCTTCTGCTGGACGCTGACGAAGAAGCTGTTGAAGGCCTGGTCGAAGGAGGACAGCTCATCGTGGGATTTGGCGTAGATCGCCCGCAGGGCATCCCGCGTTACAGCCCGGTCCTCCAGCCCAAATGTTTCCAGCACCGCGCAGGCATCCATTGTCTCCTGCAGGCCCACAGTCAGCCCCATCTGCCGCAGAAGATCGGAGAATTCCGTCAGCTTTTCGATGTAGGCGCTCTCGTGGTATCCCATGGCGTTCACCTCGGCAGATGCAGGCTCTTGCCGCTGCGCTCCTGGGCAGCGCGGATCTTGTCGGCCTCGTCCACCTCGGGGGCGGGCTGAGAGGGCTGCTGGTGGCCGTGCTCGTGGTGGTGACCGCAGCTGTGGCCGGAGCCGCTCTGCTGGGCGAGGATCTCCAGATCCTCGCTGTTTTTCAGGACAAAGCCCTTGGTGCGGTCCATGGCGTCGGGCGTCAGGTCGCTGATGCCCAGAGCCTCCAGAGCGGCCACCCAGTCCAGCGTCTCGGCGATGGAGGGCTTTTTCAGGATGGCCTCGTTCTCACGCAGGTCGTGGATAGCCTGGGCGACTTGAACGGCCAGATGCTCATTGACATTGGGCAGCTTGGCCTTGATGATAGCGACTTCCTTGTCGATGGGGGGATACTGGATATAGAGATAGGCGCACCGGCGGCGCAGAGCC
>CAYSDG010000058.1:0-12706 GCA_964429705.1 uncultured Oscillospiraceae bacterium
GCGGAAGGTGTCGCCCGCACACAGCAGGACCTTCTTTCCCTGCAGGCGCAGGTTCTTGGCCAGCTTGCCGATCGAGGTGGTCTTGCCCACGCCGTTGACACCGATAAACAGCACCACGGAGGGCTGGGTGGAGAGATCCAGCTCCTGGCCCTCCACGGTCAGCTTCTTCACCAGGATCTCCCGCAGCCAGGCCTTGACCTCCTCCTGATCCGCAGCCTTCTCCCGGTTCATGCGCTCGCGCAGCTCCTCCACCGCCTCCGTGGCAGTGGCCAGACCCACGTCCGCCAGGATCAGCATCTCCTCCAGCTCCTCAAAAAACTCCTCGTCGGCAGCGGAGATGCCAAAGCCGAAGATGCCCGCAATATTGACTTTTTTCAGTTTTTCCCAAAAGCCCATGGTATCTATGATTCCTTTCCAAACGCCTCATGGCGCGGTATTATTCGATCTTCAGCTCCCTGGCCAGGTCACTGAGATGGATGCTCAGCAGCTTGCTGACCCCCTTCTCCTGCATGGTCACGCCATAGAGAATGTCAGCCTCCTCCATGGTGCCCCGGCGGTGGGTGATGACGATGAACTGTGTCTTGTCTGCCATGCCGCGCATATAGCGGGCAAAGCGGACCACATTGGCATCATCCAGCGCCGCCTCGATCTCATCCAGCACGCAGAAGGGTGTAGGATGGACCTTCAAAATAGCGAAATACAGTGCGATAGCCACGAAGGCTTTCTCGCCGCCGGAGAGCAGTGTGATCGTCTTCAGCGTCTTGCCCGGCGGCTGGACCTGTATCTCGATGCCGCAGCTGAGGATATTGTCCGGGTCCTCCAGCTCCAGCGTGGCCTGACCGCCGCCGAAGAGATCCACAAAGGTCTCCTGGAACGCCTGGCCGATCAGCTGGAACTGCTGGGCGAAGATGGCTGTCATCTCCCGCGTCAGCTCCTCTATGACCCCGGCCAGATCACCCTTGGCCTGCTCCACATCGTCCCGCTGGCCGGTCAGATAGGTATAGCGGGTGTTGATCCGCTCAAATTCCTCGATAGCGCCCACATTGACGCTGCCCAGGCCGCTGATCTCCCGCTTCAGCTCACCGATGCGCCGGTTCGCCTTCGCCGTGCTCTCCAGCACAAGGCGCTGCTCCATGGCGGCGGAGTGGCTCAGCTCGTAGTTCTCCCAGAGCTTATCCAGGATCTGATTCTCCTCCATCGTGCCGGAGGCGAGCCGCTGCTCCAGACGGGATACCTCCCGCTCCGCATTCAGCAGATCGTCGTTGCAGGTCTTGATGCGCTGGCTCATTTCGCCCCGCTCCCGCTCCAGGCGCAGCTTTTCCTCTCGCAGGGCATTCAGCCTGCTCCGGCGCTCCACCGCCTCCAGGCGCAGGGAGGCGGCACGCTCTGTGCAGCGCTCGATCTCCCGCTCCGTCTCCTCGATGGCTGTGCGGTACTCCGCCAGGCGGACCAGACGACCGGTGCGGTCCCGCTCCATATCGCCGGTGACCTGCTCCATGTCGCTCAGCGCCCGGGCCGTGGTCTCCCGCTCTGCGGACAGCCCCGCCAGCTTCTCCTTGTGCTGGCTCACATCCTCGCTCAGTCGGCTGGACAGCTCCCGCAGGGATTGCTGCCCGGATAGCTTCTCCTGCGCCTGGGCGCGCAGGGTCCGGCTCTCCTCCTCATGCCGTTCCAGCGCCAGCCGGACGGTCTCCCGCTGGCTATCGGTCTCTGCCAGTCGGTCCAGCAGTTCCCCGCGCTCCCGCTCCAAAGCCGACACACTCTGGTCCAGGCTCTCCAGCAGCACGCGGAAATGGTCCAGCTGCCCCTGCAGCTTCAGCACAGCATCCTCCGCAGTGCGGCGCTGCCCCTCCGCGGTCTCCATCTCATAGCGGGCGGCCGCCAGCTCTCTGGCCGTCTCCTCCCGCTCCCGCTGGGCCTCGCCCAGCTTCTCTGCCAGCTGCTGCCGATGGCGGCGCAGCTGCTCCAGCTCATTGGCCCGGGACAGGATGCCCGCACTGCGGCTGATGCTGCCGCCGGTCATGGAGCCGCCCCGGTTGATGACCTGACCATCCAGTGTGACGATGCGGAAGCGGTTCTGATACCGCCGGGCCATGGCGATGCCGCAGTCCATGTCCTCTACCACCACGGTCCGACCCAGAAGATTTTTAAAAATATTGTCGTACTGCGGGTCGAAGGTGACCAGCCGGGAGGCAAGCCCAAGATAGCCCGGCTCCTGCTCCACGCCCCGCTCCCGCAGCTCATCGCCGCGGATAGCCGTCAGCGGCAGGAAGGTGGCGCGGCCGCTGTCCCGGCGCTTCAGCAGGGTGATGGCCGCCTTGGCGTCCTCCTCCCGCTCCACCACGATGTTCTGCATACCCGTGCCCAGAGCGATCTCAATGGCAACCGCGTATTTTCCATCTGTACGGATCAGATTGGCCACCGGACCTCGAACGCCCCGCAGAGCGCCGCCCTCTGCCGCCTGCATCACCACCCGGACTGCCTTGTTGAAGCCCTCGTATTCCTTCTCCATCTCCGCGAGCAGCCGGATGCGGGAATCCATGTTATTCTGCTCCATGGTCAAATCCATACAGGCTCTGGCCGCCTTCTCCTCCCGCTGCACGCGGCCAGAGAGACGCAGCTGATGCCCCTGCAGGATATTCGCCACTGCCTCCGCCTCATCCTTGGCGTCCAGCAGCGCCTGCTGGGTCTGCTGCTTCTCCCGCCGGGCGGTCTCCTGTCGGGAACGGGCTGCGGTCAGCTCGCTGTCAAGCGCCTGCATACGCTGCTCCATCTGCGCTCTGCCAGCGGACAGTGCCGACAGCTCCGCCCGCTGGTCCGCAGCGGCAGCTACCGCCAGAGCCTCTCTGGCCTGCAGCGCCTGGACCTCTGTCTCCGCGCCGCCTGCGCTCTCCGCTGCCCGCCGCGCCTGCTCCAGGAGTTCCTCCAGCTCCCTTTGCAGCTGCTCGATCCCCTGATCCACCGCACAGAGCCGGTCTCTCTGCTGCTGCAGCTGCTCCTGAATGGAGCCGCTGCGCAGAGCCTGCTCCTCCATTTCCCGCTCCAGAAGCTCGATGGACTCCCGGTTGTGCTGCGCGCTGCTGCGCAGGGCCGCGACAGCGCTGTCCTGCTCTGCCGCCTGGGCCTCCATCATGTCCCCTTCACCGCGGACCTCCTCCTGGGCGCGGTCATTTTCCTGCACCCGCTGGGAGAAACTGTCGTTTGCGCTGTAAAGCGCCTCCAGCTGCCTGGAAAAGTCCTCCTTCTGCCCCTGTGCGGCGGCCAAATCAGCCTGCAGCTGGATGGCGGCGGCACGCAGCTCCTCCAGCTTCTCCATCCACAGGGAGATCTCCAGCACACGCAGCTCATCGCGCAGGATCAGGTATCGCTTCGCCGTCTCCGCCTGGCCGCGCAGCGGCTCCACCTGAAGCTCCAGCTCCGCGATCTTATCGTTGATGCGCAACAGATTTTCCTCCGTGCGCTGGAGCTTGCGCTCCGTCTCCTCCTTGCGGTGACGGTATTTGCTGATACCGGCCGCCTCTTCGAATATCTCCCGCCGGTCTGCGCTCTTCACAGACAGTATCTCGTCGATACGGCCCTGGCCGATCACGGAGTATCCCTCCCGGCCCAGGCCAGTGTCCATGAACATCTCATTGATGTCCCGCAGGCGGACCGACTGCTTATTGATATAGTATTCGCTTTCGCCGCTGCGGTAGTACCGGCGGGTCACCATCACCTCGCTGGCGTCCACCGTCGGGAAGATCCCCTCGCTGTTATCCAGCACCAGCGTGACCTGGGCGAAACCCACACCGCCGCGCTTCTCCGTGCCGCCGAAGATGACATCTTCCATCTTCGCGCCCCGCAGGCTCCTGACGGACTGCTCCCCCAGCACCCAGCAGATCGCGTCGGAGATATTGGACTTGCCGGAGCCGTTGGGACCCACGATGGCGGTAATGTCCTCGCCAAAGGTCAGCACAGTCTTGTCCGGAAAGGATTTGAAGCCCTGAAGCTCCAAGCTTTTTAAATACATGCCGCTCTCCTCGCAACACGGCGGTGATCTCGCCGTAAAATCAGCCATTTTAACTTTTATATTATAGCAGAACCCCTACTGCATGACAAGTTCGTTTTCTGCAGAAACGCCCAAAAAACTGCTGTTTTTCCCATTCTGTCAGGCGAATATGTTCTTAACCTTCCCTAACGGGACATCGGAAACAAAAAACCGGAGCGACGCCGCCTGTGCGGCGCCGCTCCGGTGAGCGTGCGGAAAATATTACTTGACGTTCTTCTTGGCCTTGCGCATAGCCATGATGCGGTTCATCTCGTTGTAGACGATCATGAAGCCCTCATCCACGCCCATGCCGGGCTTGGCCAGGATCTGATCGGGCTGAGTAGCCATAGCGCAGTGGACGCAGACCTGAGCGCTGCGGTCGGTCTCGTTGCAGGTACCGCCCTGGTAAGCGCCGATGCCCTTCTCCTTGCAGTAGAGGACAGCCTCGATGGTGTTGTTCACGCCGCCCAGGTCAGGAGTCTTGATCTGGACCATGTGGCCAGCCTTGGCGTCAGCAAAGAGCTTGATATCCTCCAGGGTGTTGCACCACTCGTCAGCCACCAGCTCCACGTTGATGCCGCGCTCGTCCAGCTCCTTGGTCAGACCAGCCAGAGCCTCGATCTGCGTCTCGCGGTCGCAGTCGCAGTCCATGGGGCCCTCGATGCGCAGGTGGAAGGGCTTAGCCAACTCCTCCAGCTTGGCCAGATAGTCAGCCATGGCCTTGTAGTTGTTGTTGCCGAAGGCGGCGCCGATGGTGCCGTACACATCGATGTGCAGGACGGGAGCATAGTCCTCGCTCTGGCGGCAGTTCAGGATACGGTCGCGCAGCCATGCCACGTAGTCAGCCAGCTTCTCACCGTTCTTGCCCAGCTTGTCCTCCACGTTGTTGATCAGAGCGTGGGGCAGGACCTGAGCGCCCTTGATGATCATCTTGTCGGCGTTGTTGTAGCGGTCATCGCCGGACTGAGTGAACACGGGGATGGGCTCCTCGGACACGCTGCAGCCATACTCGTCAGCCACGACCTCGCACATCATGCGGCCGGTAGCCTTTGCCACGGCGTCCAGGATAGCCTGGGACAGACCATAGCGGATGGCGGTGTGCAGACGCTTGCCATCGATCTGGATGGACTCCATCATAGCGCACAGGGAGCGGAAGTTGTCGGCCTCCTTGCCCACCAGCTGGGGCTTGATGTACTGGTCGATCATGGGGATGAAATCCTTGGCCAGGAACAGGGGGTCACGGCCGCCTGCACCGGAGTACTGCACAGCGGCGCAGTCGCCGAAAGCAACCTGACCATCCTCCAGCACCAGCATCACGGAGATGGACTCACCGGCCTGACGGACGGAGGTGAAGCCCTCGGTCACAGGCTGGCCCACATAGAAGACACCGTCGTGACCAGCGCCGCCCTTGATGGCACGCTGATCGTCGAAGTAGAAGCCGGTACGGCCGGCGCTGCAAACTACATCAATGATTTTCATAGCTTTTTGGCTCCTTTAAAATTTATATCAGTGAATATGACCAATACGGATATCAATAGCGGGGACGGCCCACCAGTCGGCCCTTACCGATGGCGTACACATCGTCAACGACCATCTGGAAGGAGGGGGTACGCTTCTCAGCGTCAGCACGCTCCTGAATCTTGGCGGCATGGAAGTCCTTCAGATCCTGGGTGAAGGGCAGGTTGCCCATGTTCAGGATGCGGATAGCGCCGTTGTTGTCGCGGCAGGGCAGCATCAGGCCGGCATTGGCGCGGCAGGGAGCAAAGGGAACATCCAGCACACCAGCCTCGACAGCGCGGCAGACACCCACAGCGATGTCGCCCTTGCCCAGCTCGAAGCACTTGTCGACGATACAGCGGGTCTCCTGGCGGATGATCTCCTTCTCCTGCTCCACACCGACGGAATCCAGAGCCTGGTCAGCATACATGTTGATGACCTGCTTGGTGCAGCGCAGACCCTCGGCATTGGCCTCCATGGTGGGGATACCAACAGCCTCGTGGGGGGTCTTGACGATGACCTTGGTGGCCTTGGACAGGGCAGCGATGAGGCTGCCGGTGGAGATAACGCCGAAAGCCTTGGCCTCGTCGGCGGGGAAGCCGCCCATCCACTGGTGCAGAACGGTGGTGACCACCACGTCGTCATAGCCGTACTTATGCAGGTACTCGTCCGTCAGCTCCTCCAGGGTGCGGATAGCAGCCACGTCCTGGCGCAGGTTGCCGCACTGGCCATAGCCAACGGTGATGTTCTTCACGCCCTGCTCCGCGGCCAGCAGCGCCTCGATGATGGCTGCAGCGTGAGAGATGCAGGGGGGCACCAGGGTGCCGGTCAGGGGGCCATAGGGCTCGCGGTTGATGGACACGCCCATCTCCTCATACAGACCGGTCAGACGGTCAACATACTGCCAGTCGCGGATGGTGCGCTCCATAGGGATGTCCTTGCAGTAAGGCAGGTTATAGGAGATGCCGCCGCCCTCGTAGCTGGTGAAGCCGCCGGCATAGGTGATCTCGGTGAGCAGACGGGCATCGGGGGTGCCGTGGCGGACCTGCAGAGGCAGGTGGACGCTCTCCACCACCTGGCGGCACTTGGCCACACCGTGGTTGACAGCGGGGAAGCCGTTCATCATGGCACGGCCCAGACGGATGGACTCAGCAATGCCGTCCTCGGCCTCCTGATAGCGGTTCTGACGGGTGTAGGAGTCGATGGTGGAAGGCAGCAGATCGGCCTCACCGTACTTCTCCAGGTATTGCATCAGCTTGATATGCTCCTCGACAACGGGAACACCAGCGCGGGGCTGCACCAGAGTGCGGCCCTCAGCCTTGGCCTTCAGCAGCTTCTGAGCAAACTTGCGCTCCTCAGGCATGGACTTGTGGTAGGCCACAGCCTCCTCCAGATCCACATCCTTACCGGTGGGCCACTGAGCCAGGACCTCCTGGCGCAGGCGTTGAAATTCGTCATTAGAGATCTTCTTATTCTGAATATCCATGATTTTCCAGCTCCTTCTTCATAATGCGCAGGGCCGTCTGCGGATAGTGGGAGGACAACAGTCCCATTGCGGCCAAAATATAGGTTCGATCCACCAGCACGTCTGCCTCTCTGGGACGCAGGGAGGTGGGCTGGTTGGGAGAGTACAGCGCGTGCCGCGCGATATTGACAGTATCCTTGGTGTGGATCAGGCTGCCGCCGGTCACGATGACCTTCTTCACGCGTGAAAGATTCTTGCCGGTCTGCACATAGGTCAGACCCATGAGGGTATAGGTCTCCTCCAGCGTACCGGCGTGGCGGGACACTGCCACCTCGATAGCCATGGAGGCCAGGGCGTGGTCCAGCGCTTCCAGCTCCGGGTCGCCGTCAGGCAGACGGTCGGTATTGGCGCGCAGGTAGTCCACCAGCTCCGTCACCCGCTCCTCGCTCAGGCCGGACAGCTCCGCCACCCGGCGCAACCCCGCGGCCTCCACGATGCCCTTGATGCTGTAGCGCATACCGATGTCGCCCTCCACCGTGCGCTTGGAGTAGGGCTCAGGCAGGCCCTTGTAGACAGTGTTCATCTGCTCGGGCATGCCGTCGGCCATGGAGTAGACGTCGGTAGTAGCGCCGCCCACGTCCACGGCGATCAGATCGCCGATGCCGCTCTCGCCCTCGCAGCCGCCCGCCAACAGTTCCATGGCCTGCAGAACGGCAGAGGGGGTGGGCATCAGAATATCGTCCAGCAGACCGGTGACCTTGGACAGGCCCTTGGCCAGGACGATGCGGTTCAGGAAAATATCGCGGATCTGCTTCTGGGTAGGCTCAATGTTCAGCACGCCGAACTTGGGCATCACGTTGGGGCAGATGTAGACCTCGCACCCCTCCAGGATGCGCTGGCACTCCCGGGCCGCCGTGCGGTTGCCGGCAACGACGATGGGGAACTTCGGCTCCATTCCGGCCAGCATCCGTGCGTTGTGAAGGATGCAGTCGGTATTGCCGCCGTCTGTCCCGCCCACCAGCAGGAAGATGTCCGGCTGACTGGCACGGATCTCGTCGATGTCGTCCTCAGTCAGCTGGAAGGAGTAGAGCCCCACCACCTTGGCACCCGCGCCAAGGCTGGCAAGCTTAGCCGCCTCGCTGGTCAGCTCCGGCACCAGGCCGCTGGTGACCATGCGCAGGCCGCCCGCTGCAGATGAGCAGGCGAAGCACTCCGCGTATTCGATCTTGCCGGTCTTCGCCTCCAGCAGGCGAAGGCCCTCGTTGAGACCGTCGTTGATGTCGGTCTGCACCGTGGTGTAGGAGGCCGCTGTACCCAGGATCTCCTCGGCTTCCACATCCACGGCAGTCAGCTTGGTATATGTACTGCCAAAGTCAATAAGCAGGACGGGCTTCACTGCTCCTCACCGTCCATATGCAGCAGCTCACGCAGCGCCTCGATCGTGGTCTCGGGAGCGGTTCCGGGAGGGAATGCGCGGTCAAAGCCCATGGCCTTGAAGCGCTGCTCCACATCCTCGAAGGTCTGCTTGCCGATGACGATGTTGCCGCCAACCACCAGGGGGATGCCCTTCAGACCGGCCTCGTCGCACTTCTCACGCATACCGCGGCAGTCCAGCTCGCCCTGGCCATACAGAGAAGAGATCACGATCGCATCAGCAGCGGACTCGATAGCGGCTGCGATGTACTCCTCCTGGGAGACCATAACGCCCAGGTTGACCACCTCAAAGCCAGCATCGGTAAAGGAGTGATACAGAATCGCGTTTCCAACGGCATGGACATCGGCGCCGATAACGCCCATGACCAATACTTTCTTCTTTTTCTGATCCATGATTGCACCTCAATATCATTGATATTCGCATAACGCAAAATAACTATTATGTATAGTAGCCTCAACTTTTTCGTTTGTCAAGCCAAAAAGAAAGTTTTCCACCATATTTTTCGTGTTTTGCAAGTCAAATTGCAATTCTTGCAAAACTGCCCGCAGGGCAAAATTTCGCCCCAGTCCACAGGCTTTTTTCTGGCAGGAAGTTCAAATTTTCTTGCAAAAGGGTTGAAGGCAACAACGTGTTTTTCGCCCAAAAAGCGCCCTCATTCCGGTTTCAGGTCACTTTCCTCCGGCACAGCGTTCCGCCAAATTTATCCACAGTTTTCCATCATTTCAGAAGAAAATCCGCCTTTTCCGCCAGCCAACTTTTTCGCATCACCGTGTCCAGCTGATGTCCGGCCATATTCGCTGTCCCCTACAGGCAAAAGCAAGCAAAAAATAAGCAGGCTGCACCGCCGGGTACAGCCTGCTTTCTCGCTCAGGATGAAAAGTGAAAGTTTTGGAAATTTTCTTGCCGTTTTCCTTCAGCGGCGCAGCGGCACTGCCGCCTTCTGCCGCCAAAGTGGAACGATGCTTATTTCTGGCTCTCCAGATAGGCGGCCCGGCCGCTCTCATAGAGGTTGTTGCCCTCGCTGTCGATGACCACGATGACCGGAAGATCCTCCACCTCCAGGCGGCGAATCGCCTCCGCGCCCAGATCCTCGTAGGCAATGACCTCTGCCTTCTTGATGCACTTGCTCAGCAGAGCGCCGCAGCCGCCGATAGCGCCGAAATACACCGCACCGTGCTCCCGCATGGCGGCGACCACCTCAGGTCCGCGCTTGCCCTTGCCGATCATGCCGGTCTCGCCCAGGGCGATCAGCGTGGGGCTGTAGGCATCCATACGGTAGGAGGTGGTGGGACCGGCGGAGCCGATGGCATCGCCGGGCTTGGCAGGGGTGGGCCCCACATAATAGATGGTGGTGTCCTTAATATCCAGGGGCAGCTCCTTGCCCTGAGCCGCCAGCTCACACAGGCGCTTGTGGGCAGCATCGCGGGCGGTATAGATCACGCCGCTGAGCAGGCAGCTGTCCCCCGCCTTCAGCCCTCTGGCCGCCTCGCGGCTGAGGGGAGTGGTAATGGAAATGGCCATCTTACAGCACCTCCGTCTTGTGTCTGGTGACGTGGCAGTTGATATTCACTGCCACAGGCAGGCCCGCGATATGGGTGGGGCACTGCTCGATATTCACGGCGATAGCCGTGGTCTTGCCGCCGAAGCCCTGAGGCCCGATACCCAGCGCGTTGATGCGCTCCAGCATCTCCTGCTCCAGCTGCGCATAGAAGGGGTCGGCATTGCGCTCATCCACAGAGCGCATCAGCGCCTTCTTGGCCATATAGGCGGCCTTGTCGAAGGTGCCGCCCACACCCACGCCCACCACGATGGGGGGACAGGGATTGGGACCTGCATCCTCCACCACCTTCAGGATGAAATCCTTCACACCCTGCAGACCGTCGGAGGGCTTGAGCATCTTGATCTGACTCATGTTTTCACTGCCAAAGCCCTTGGGCGCCACAGTGATCTCCAGCTGGTCGCCGGGGACCAGCTCATAGTAGATCATAGCAGGGGTGTTGTCCCCGGTATTCACACGGTCCAGCGGGTCACGGACCACGCTCTTGCGCAGATAGCCCTCGGCATAGCCCTGGCGGACACCCTCGTTGACAGCCTCAGCCACATCACCGGTGATGTGGACATCCTGGCCGATCTTCAGAAACACACAGGCCACACCGGTATCCTGGCAGATGGGCCGGTCGTTGCAGTCGGCGATCTGGTAGTTCTCCATGATCCGCTCCAGGATCTCCCGGGCAGGCGCCCAGGTCTCCTCGGCGTGTCTGGCCTCGATGCCGTTTTTCATATCATTGGGCAAATGGCAGTTCGCCTCAATGCACAGGCGCTTGACCACCTGGGTGATCTGCAGCGCGTTGATCTCTCTCATGTCTCAAATACTCCTTCCGCTCAGAACTGCTCGGGCACGTTGTAGATGGAATCCAACTTGCTGCCATCCCGGTAGATGACCTCGGCCACCACACGGTCGCCCTTGGGGAGCGTCTTGGGCTTGCCGGTGATGCGCTCGGCCTTCTCCTTCAGCTCGTGGATGCCGATGATGGGCAGGCCGGCAGCCTGCAGCCGCTCCTTCAGCTCAGCGTTCTTCTCATTGACCGCGATGCCGCCCTGGGTAACCAGCACATCGATGTCCCGGCCGGGGGTGGAGACGCAGGTCACATGGTCGGTGACGATGGGCAGGCGGGCCCGGAACATGGGGGCAATGATCATGGAGAGCTTTGCGCCTGCCGCCGTATCGCTGTGGCCGCCGGAACCGCCCATGATATAGCCGTTGGAGTCGGTGTGGACGTTAACATTGAAATCCGTGTCGATCTCAGTGGCACCCAGAATGACCACGTCCAGGCTGTCCACCACCGCGCTGCGGTGGCTGGGGCTGGCATAGTGGAAGGAGGAGATCTCCTGATGTCTGGGGTCGGTGCGGATGGACTCCACCGCCTTCAGGTCAAAGCACTGCACATCCAGCAGGGACTGGAAGCAGCCCGCCTGGAGCATATCCACCATATAGCCGGTGATGCCGCCCAGGCCAAAGCTGCCCTGGATCTTCTTCTCCAGCATAATATCCTTCAGGAACTTGGCCGCCGCCAGAGAAGCGCCGCCCGCGCCGGTCTGGAAGGAGAAGCCATCCTTCAGAAGGCCGGAATGCTCGATGACCTTGGCTGCGTGGGCCGCCATCACCAGGCCAACAGGATCGCGGGTGATCTGGGTAGTGCCGGAGACGATGCCCTTGGGATCGCCGATGGCATCCACCTCCACCACGTAGTCCACATAGCTCTCCGGAATGGACCAGTCCAGCAGAGGATAGGACACCAGGTTATCGGTGATCACGACCACCTTCTTGGCGTACATGGCATCGGGATAGGCGTAGCCCAGGCTGCCGCAGGCGGACTTGCCGTACTTGCCGGAGCAGTTGCCCATGGGGTCTGCGGCGGGAGCGGCGATGAAGGCCACATCGATGGGCGTGCGGCCCAGCGCGATGTCACTGGGGCGGCCGCCGTGGGTACGGAACTGCACAGGCTTCTCCAGCACGCCCTGGGAGATGGCGCGGCCCACGCCGGCGGCCATGTAGTTGGTCTGGATGCCGGTGACCACATGGTTCTGAATGTGGTCCACCAGGGGCAGGTGGGCGTCGAAGATGGAGCTTGCGTTGACCGTCAGATCCTTGATGCCCATGGCCGCCACCTGCTCCAGCACCATGTTCAGCACATAGTCGCCGTTGCGCAGATGGTGGTGGAAGGAGATAGTCATACCGTCCTTCAGTCCGGCCAGCTCAATGGCCTCCCGGATCGTTTTTACCAGCTTTGTGTTCATGCCTGCTCCTCCCTTCCAAGGCCCATTTCACGGGCCATCGCGATGGTCTGTTCCGCCCGCGCCACGATAGGCGCGTCGATCATCTTGCCGTGCAGGGCGATAGCGCCCTTGCCCTGCTCCTTGGCCAGCCGGATCGCCTCCATGACCTCATAGGCGTAGTCGATCTCCTTCTGGGTGGGGCTGAATACCCGGTTAATGACCTCCACATGGCGGGGGGAGATGGACGCCTTGCCGGTAAAGCCCAGGGCCTTGGCATAGGCGGCATCCACCTGGATGCCCTCGTCGTCGTTGACATCGGTGAAGGGGGTGTCGTACACTGCCACACCGGCGGCCCGGGCGGCCACCACCAGACGGGTACGGGCATACTCGATCTCGCGGCCCTCCTTGGTGCGCTTGCACTGCAGATCTGCCGTCAGATCCTCCGCACCCAAAAACAGCGCCTGCACGCGGCTGGAGGCAGAGGCGATGGCGAAGGCGTTCTCCA
>CAYSDG010000059.1:0-8195 GCA_964429705.1 uncultured Oscillospiraceae bacterium
GTACCGGGGAAGAGGGTCTTCAGCTCCTCCTCCACCTTCTGGGTGCCAACGCCCACCTGCTTCATCACGCCGCCGCAGCTGTCGCAGCTGTCCCAGGCGCGCTGGGAGTAGCCGCAGTAGTGGCACATCAGGCGGCCGTTGGCGCTGTGATAGGTCAGCGGCACGCTGCACCGGGGACATTCCGGCACCGCGCCGCATTCCCCGCACAGCAGCATCCGGCTGCTGCCCCGCCGGTTGAGGAACAGAATGCTCTGCTCCCCCCGGCGGATGTTCTCCTCCAGCTCCCGCTGGAGCCTGCCGCTGATGGCCCCGCCGTTCCCGGCCCGCAGCTCGTCGCGCATGTCGGCAATGATGACCCGGGGCAGGGGCTGCTGGTTATACCGCGTGCGCAGCACCAGCTTCTGATATGCCCCCCGCTGGGCCTGAAAGGTCGTCTCCACCGAGGGGGTGGCGGACCCCAGCACCAGAGCGGCATTGTGCTGGGTGCAGAGGAACTTGGCCACGTCCCGGGCATGGTAGCGCGGCGACTGCTCCGACTGGTAGCTGTCCTCCTGCTCCTCGTCCAGAACGATCATGCCCAACTCCTCCAGCGGGGCAAAAACAGCGCTGCGGGTGCCAAGGACCACATCCACCTCGCCCCGACGGATCCGCTTCCACTGGTCATAGCGCTCCGTCAGGCGCAGGCCGCTGTGGAGCATCGCCACCCGCTGGCCAAAATAGGCGCTGAACCGGCTCATCATCTGGGGTGTCAGCGCGATCTCAGGCACCAGGATCATGCCACGCTTTCCCCGGGCCACCACCTCCTGCAGCAGGCGGATATACACCGCCGTCTTGCCGCTGCCGGTGACACCGTAGAGCAGCGTGCAGGATGGCTCCCCTCCGTCCAGCCGGGCCAGGATGGCCTCGTAGGCCGCCTGCTGCTCCTGACTGAGCACGATAGGCAGCGCCTGGACCTCCTGGGCCGCGGGGACCCGAAGGGCCTCCTCCACCGTGACAGTCACCAGGCCGCTGCGCTCCAGGCTTTTAATGGTCTGGGCGGAGGCACCGGTGAAATAGCTGATGTCGGTTAGCAGAGCGCTGCCGATGGCGGAGAGCAGCTTCACCACCTCATAGCGCAGCGGCGCGCTGCGGCGCTTGCTCTCCACGGCGGCCAGCGCCTCCTCCGGCGCAATGGCCAGCGTCACCCGCTTTACGGTCTTGTCCGTCAGCTTTCGCCTGGCGCTGGTCTCAACCCGCAGCAGGCCCCGGCGGCACAGCTCTTTCAGCGTGGCCGTCACGTCCTCGCCGCAGGCCAGCTTCAGTGTCTCCAGCTCCGCGCTGCCGCCGTGGGCCAGAATGGTCTCCATCGCGCGGCTCTCCCGGGTGCCGGCGGCGCTGTCCAGCGCCGTCTCCCGGTCAACGGACAGGGTGTACACCTCGCGGATGCGGTACCACAGCCCGGCGGGCAGCAGGACCTTCACCGCGTCGTACAGGGTGCAGAAATACCGCTCCCGCAGCCACAGGGCCAGCTTGATCTGGCCCGGGGACAGCACGGGCGCGTCGTCCAGCACGGCGGAGATCGCCTTCAGCTCCTCCCGCCTGCTCTCCTGGCTGACGGCCAGGAGCACACCCTCGCTGGTGCGGTTGCCCCGTCCAAAAGGCACCGTGACCCGGACGCCTGCCTGAGCACGCTCCAGCAGACTTTCCGGGACCAGGTAATCATATGGTTTGTCAATGGCGTAAGTGGCGGCGGCCACGGCGACCCGTGCGACAGCAGCGGACATGACCGTCCCCCCTTCTTCGAAAAATATCAGCCCTCCACGTCGCTGATGACCACATCAGCAGCGGTGGTGGAGATCTTGCCGTCAGCCACCTCGTTGATCGCCAGGGTGACGGGCTTCACGTTCAGCTTCTGTCCGGCGTCCTCTGCCTCCTGGGCGATCTGACGGGCACGGCGGGCCACCACGTTGACCAGCAGGTAACGGTTGGGGACATTGGCGGTGAGCTTGTTCATAGCGGGATAGAGCATCATAATACTATCATTCCTTTTCGTAAATTTATATTGTTAACAGGGCCAGCTCAGGGCTGGATCATGGCCAGGCGCTCGTCGGGGCGGCAGTGCTCCGCGCACAGAATGGCCCGGATCTCCGCCACCGCCTGGTCCACGGTGTCATTGATGACGAAATAATCAAAATCCTTGGCGGAGGCAAACTCCTCCCGGCCGCGGGCCAGACGGGAGCGGACCTTGTCCGCGTCCTCAGTTCCCCGGCCGATCAGGCGGTGCTCCAACTCCTCCCAGCTGGGGGGAGCGATGTAGATGCGCACCGCCTCAGGCCGCTTGGCGTGGACCTGCTCCGCACCCTGGATCTCAATGTCCAGTATCACGTCGCGGCCCTGCTCCATGGCCTGATCCACGTAGAATTTTGGGGTGCCGTAGCGGTTGCTGACAAACTCAGCGTGTTCCAGAAACGCGTCCTCGTCGATCCACTTCTGGAACTGCTCGCGGCTGAGAAAATGGTAGTGCTTGCCGTCCTCCTCGCCGGGACGGGGTGCCCGGGTGGTTGCGGAGACGGAAAAATACAGGCTGGGATCCTCCGCCAGCAGCCGGGCCACCACCGTGCCCTTGCCCACGCCGGACGGGCCGCAGATGATAAATGTCTTGCCTCTTCTCATGCTTCCTCCTCTAAGACCGTGGGATCCAGGCCAAACCGGGGTGCCAGCTTCTCCAGCGGGATACCGCTGAGCACCACATGGTCGCTGTCCATAATGAGCACCGCCGCCGTTTTGCGGCCAAAGGTGGCGTCGATGAGCATGCTGCGGTCCCGCGCCTCGCTGACCATGCGCTTGATGGGCGCGGAGTCGGGGCTCACCAGAGCCACCAGACGCCTGGCGGAGATCAGATTGCCATAGCCGATGTTGACCAGTTCCACGTTGTCCTCCTTTTATGTAACACTTGTAACACTGCTGTGTATCACTCGATGTTCTGGACCTGCTCGCGGATCTTCTCGATCTCCGCCTTCAGCTCCACCACATCCCGGGCGATCTGAATATCGGTACACTTTGAGCCGATGGTGTTGCTCTCCCGGTTGACCTCCTGGATCAAAAAGTCCAGCTTGCGGCCCACAGGGCCGTCGCCGCGGAGCATATCCCGCAGCTGGCTGAGGTGACTGCGCAGGCGCACTGTCTCCTCGTCCACCGCCACCTTGTCGGCGAAGATGGCCGCCTCGGTGAGGATGCGGCTCTCATCGATGGTGGTGCTCTGGAGCACCTCCTGCATCCGCGCCGTCAGCTTCTCCCGGTACTCTGCCACGGTCTGTGGGGAGCGCTCCTCCACCCGGCCGGTGATGGCCTCGATGGTATCTACCCGGCCCAGAATGTCCGTCGCCAGCTTCTCGCCCTCCGTCCGGCGCATGGCGGTGTGGTTGGCCAGAGCCTCCTCCAGCACCGCGCAGAGGTCGGCGGACACCGTCTCCAGGTCCTCCTCCCCCTTCGTCACCGCCAGCACATCCGGCAGGCGGGCCATGTCGGAGGCGGAGACGGATGCCTGCACCAGGCCCTCCCCCAGCTCCGCCAGCTGGCGCAGCGCCTGCACGTACTGCCGGGCCAGCGGCTCGTTGACCTTCACCACCGTCTCCTCCGCGCCGAGGGAGTCCACGCTGATGAGAACGTCCACCTTGCCCCGGCTGACGGAGCGCTGCACCGCCGCCTTTACGGCGTCCTCCGCAAAAATATATGCCCGGGGCATCTTCACATTGCAGTCCAGATAGCGGTTGTTGACGCTTCTCAGCTCCACCGTGATGTCCCGGCCATTTCTCGTCTCTCTGGCTCTTCCATAGCCAGTCATACTCTTGACCAATTCTCTCTCCTCCTATAGCTCTCCCGCCGCGGCGGGCAGTTTTTTAACAGCAAAACAGCACCGGCATCCCGCTGCCCGCCGTGCAGCAGAGGTAGGCGCACGCCAGGCGTGTACACATGTGGCCGCCGGTACAGTCGGTGGAGTACACATCGAAGCCGGAGGGGCGATAGCCCTCCGCGCTGTTCTCCATCCGGTTCAGCGCCTGGCGGTACTCCGCGTTGCCGGGGTCCATCTGGCAGGCCGTCTGAAAATAGCGGCGCGCCTCGTCCACCCAGCCGCGGCGGTAGCACAGCGTACCCTTCAGGTAGTTCCACTCGCCGTTGTGGTCTGTGATCTGGGCCAGCAGCTGCTCGGCCGTGTTGAGGTCACTGCGGTTGATGGCCATGCGCACCCGCTGAAAGGCAGGGTCGCCGCTGTAGGCGGCCTGCTGGTAGGTCCCATAGCCCTGTCTGGCACCGGAATAGCCGCCGGAGGACGCGCCGCTGCGCTGCTTCTGGATGGCGTCATAGGCGGCGTTGATCTCCTTCATCTTCTCCTGAGCCAGATCCGCCAGGGGGTTGTCATGATAATTGTCCGGATGGTACTTGCGTGCCAGCTCCCGGTACGCTTTTTTGATTTCCTCGTCAGAGGCGCTGGGGGATACGTTCAATACCTGATAGGGATCGGTCATAGATGCTCCTTGTCTCTGCCCGCGGTCTTTCTCTCTCGCCCGCCGGCGTGGAATGTTCCCTCTAAAACGGCCTTTCCCACACTGAAAAGGCCCTCGTATATTGTTGCCTGAAGGATGGGGCTCCACACACCGAAGTCCCACAGTTCATAGGCCGCCGCCATCAGACGGATGGAGTTATCCAGGCTCAGCACCAGCTCCCGCCGGGCCTCCTCCGTCAGCTTTCCCTCCGTAAGGGAAAAGCGGCCGATCAGGGGGTTATAGCTGCCGGAGGAAAAGTCCTCCGCCAGGTCGTCTGCCGCGTCGATGAGGTAGATCCAGCGGCCCAGGTGATAGAGCAGCTGCTCCAGCACCCGGCGCTTCACCGGGTCGGCCACCTCACCCGCCGCACTCTGCAGCAGCCGGGCAAAGGTGTCCGCCGCCCGGTCCATGCTGGGACAGTTGTCCCGCTCCAGGGCGCTGAGCTCCTCCAACTGCCGGGCCACCGCCTCGTCGAAAGCGGGCCGCAGGGCCCTCGCCTTCTGATAGGCCGCCGCCAGCGCCGCCGAAGCGGCCCGGTATTTTGCCGCCTTCACCGGCGTATGGTCGGCGATGGCGTCCTGTACCTGCCACCAGGCCAGGATCACGCTGTAATCCGCCGCCAGGTCCAGCGCGGCGCTGGACGGGTAGCAGTCCCGGCCCCGCAGGGGGTGGGGCAGGCAGCGGTGATGCTCCGTCTCCCCCTCCTCCGGCTCCGCCAGAAGCAGGACCAGGAAGGTGAAGTCGTAGTTCAGGATCATGCGGGCCGCGGCGCCGTAGCGGCTGCCCAGTGTGCGGCACAGGCCGCAGTAGGTGGCGGAAAACCGCCCCCTGTCTTCCTCCGTCAGTCTTTCCTGGGAGGGCAGTACATATCCAAACATAGGCTCAAAGCTTACGCAGGACCTGGTAGGTGATGGCCTGTCTGCGCCGGATGGACCGGTCATAGGCCACCGCCAGCAGCAGTCCGAGAACAAAGCCCAGGCCGCCGCAGGCGTACCGCGCGGGCTCCACCAGCGTCGCGGTGAGATACTGGTAGAGGAAGCCGCTGGCCATATAGCCCACCAGGAACAGCAGCACCGGCACCAGATATACCAGCGCCGCGGCATTGAGGACCTTCTGGCCGGTGTAGATCTCCACCTTGTCCCCCAGGGACAGGTCGATGTCGGTGCGGGCCCGGACAGTAAAGCTACCGGCCTGCGCGCCGCACCCCGCGCAATTTTCACAGTCGTGGCCGCAGGCCGTCTGCCGGGCCACCGTGACCTCCGCCACACCACGGCCCGGCAGGGCCGTAACAGTTGCTGTCTGCTTCACGATATTGCCTCCTAAGACGCGATCTTATAGGTCACCGAGCAGGGGCCGACAGCGCCCACGTTGGCATAGCCGTCCACCAGGACCTCTGCCGGGACATTGTGGGTGCCGTTGGCCGTGTAGCCGGAGAGATCCACCACGATGCGGATCTCCTCGCCGGTCATGGTCTCCAGATCCTCTCTGGGACCGCGCACCCGCACATCCACGGAGTTGGTCACGCGGCTGACCTCGGACCCCTCCTTCGCGCCGATGGCGGAGATGTTGGTAACGGTGAACACCCGGGTCTCCAGATCCTGGAAGTCAATGACCACCGTGGCGCTGTTGACGCCGCTGACATTGACGCAGCCCTCCGTGGGCAGCTCGATCACCATGACCTCGGTGGTATCCCGCAGATAATCCTTCAGCCGCAGCTCACCCAGGGTGATGGATTCCTTACCGGCCAGCCAGGCGGGCTCACCGGCCACCTCGATGGCGCTGGGGTTGATGCGCACATCCACATTTTCCAGCATGGAACCGGGGGACTCCACAGTCTTGACCTTCAGTTCCAGCGTCTTGGTGATGTACAGCGGCGCTGTCACCTCCACCCGCTTATGGGACACGGTGATATTCTCGCCGTCCACCACGTTGCCCTCGCTGTCCAGCAACTGATAGTCGAACTCGCGGCTGACGGTCTCGTTGGCCCCGGTGAGGTCCACCATGATCTGGGCGGCAGAGACCTCGTCCACCTGCTCCTCCGGCCCGGTCAGCGTGATGCTGGAGGGCTCGGCCACCAGCAGGTCGGACATAAAAATATAGCCCTCCGCCACCGCGCCGATGATGCTTACATCCACAGGTACCGTCTTTTCATACATCTCAATGACCTTCACCGTCACGCTGGAGACAGAGGCCCGGTCGATGGTAATATCGCTGCGGCGCACCGTGTTGGTGAGCACCAGGTCGTAATCCAGGGGGTAGGTCCCCATGCTGTTGATGCCGCTGAGGTTCACCTGCAGCACGATGTCGCTCTTTTTCAGATTGGTGATGGCGGCGCGGGGTCCGCTGAGGGTCAGGTCCACCGTCTCGGTGCTGACCTTGGAGACCATCAGATCCCGGCTGGGCAGCGTGTCGGCGGCGCCGATGAACTCGATCGGGACCGCTGAGAAATCCGCCGTGATGGTGTTGCCCTGCTCGTTGTCCACGTAGACCCAGAACAGAACCGCCACCAGCAGCGAGATGGCGATGTACAGGGCCTTGTTGACCTTCTCGCTCATCACCTTGCTGTTTTTTTCGTTCATGTCATTCATCCGTGCTCTCACCGTCCTTATTTCCCTTCAGGCGCTCCAGCAGCTTCGATCTTCTGCTGCCGCTCTCCTCGCTCTCCTCCTCGGACCGGGGCATCAGCTCGTTGCGCAGCAGCTGCGCCAGCGTCTCCCGCATGAGGTGGCGCTTGAGCATACCGCCCACCGCCACGGAGATGGAACCGGTCTCCTCGCTGACCAGCACCACCACCGCGTCCGAGTTCTCGCTCATGCCGATACCGGCCCGGTGGCGCATGCCCAGATCGCGGCTCAGGTTCACATTGTGGCTGAGGGGCAGCATGCAGCCCGCGCCCAGAATGCGCCCGTTGCGGACGATCACCGCGCCGTCGTGCATCGGTGCCTTGACAAAGAAGATATTCTTCAGCAGCTCAGAGGACACCTCCGCGTCCAGCTTGGTGCCGCTGCGCACCATCTCATCCAGCTGGATGTTGCGCTCGAATACGATGAGCGCGCCGGTGCGGGACTTGCTCATATCCGCGCAGGCGCTGACGGTCTCGTTGATGCACCGCTCCATATCCTGCCAGCTGACCTGGGGCCGGGAGAACAGCTCCAGCAGCTTAAAGCGGCTGCTGCCCACCTGCTCCAGCACCCGGCGGATCTCCGGCTGGAAGAGCACCACCAGCGCCAGGATCCCGATATTCACCAGACTGCTCAAGAGGAAATTCAGCGCCCGCAGCCGCCCCGCGGACAGCCACAGCGCCAGCAGCAGAAGGGCCACGCCCTTCATGATGCGGGATGTATTGGTCTGGCGCACCAGCAGCAGCAGCCGATATACCAGATAGGCAATGACCAGGATGTCCAGCACATCCCAGATCTGCAGCGACAGGATGATATTGAGCATCCGCTGCGCTATATTCATGACGACTTCCATGGCTCCCCTCCGCATTGACAGATTCTTATAGATATTCATATTTTAATCCAAACGGAGGGATTTTGCAACCGCAAGGGACGGCAAATTATGACGAATTCATGAATTTTTGCGGCTTCGCCGCCGTTTGTCTCCCCCGGGTCGCCGGTCGGGATATTCTCCGCCCCGGCGCGGGTGACTGTTTCGCGGCAAAGCGGCCCG
>CAYSDG010000059.1:8295-12305 GCA_964429705.1 uncultured Oscillospiraceae bacterium
AAGGCCGAGGCGGAGAAGCGCAGGGTCCCCGTGGCAATAGTCCCGGCGGTGGTGTGCGCCAGCGGCGCGCAGTGCAGGCCCGCGCGGACTGCCACGCCCCGCTCCGCCAGCCGGTCCGCCAGCGCCTCAGGCGTCGTGTCCCGCGGCACCACGGACAGCACCGAGCCGCCCGCGAACACCTGATACCGCCCGGTCTCCTCCATCCTCCGGGCCAGCTCCGCCAGAAGCGACCGCTCATAGGCCGCGATCTGCCCCGGCGGGAAGCCCGCGGCAAAGCGCAGCCCCGCCAGAAGCCCCGCCGCGCCGTGGACATTCTGAGTCCCCGCCTCCAGCCGGTCCGGCAGAAAGTCCGGCATCTCCTGCAGCTGGGAGAGACTGCCTGTGCCGCCGCACAGCAGCGGCTCCGGCATCTGCCCCGCGCCGCACAGCAGCAGCCCCGTGCCCTGGGGGCCATACAGCCCCTTGTGGCCCGGCATGGCCACATAGGCCGCGCCCCATTTACCCAGGCTCACCGGCAGGATTCCGGCGGACTGGGAGGCATCCACCACCAGCGGCACGCCCCGGCGGCGGCAGATCCCGGCGATGTCCTCCACCGGCAGCTCATAGCCAAACACGTTGGAGACATGGGTGCAGATCACCGCCGCCACCGAGCCGTCCACCGCCGTTTCAAAGCCCTCCGCCATCTGCTCCGGGGCGAACAGCCGCCCGTTGACGATGCGCACCGTCACATCCCCGATGGCGTGGAGGGGCCGGGTCACCGCATTGTGCTCATAGCCGGAGATCACCACCGTATTTCCCGGCTTCACCAGGCTCCGGATGGCCAGATTCAGGCCATGGGTGGCGCTGCCGGTGAGGATCACCTGCTCCGGTCCCGGCGCGTCAAAGTATCTGGCCGCCTCGCTGCGCAGCTCCAGCATCACCTGGGCGGCCCGCCGGGCCGCAGGATAGTCCCCCCGCCCAGGCGTGGTCACCGTGCAGACAGCCTCCGCCACCGCCCGCGCCACAGATGCCGGTTTTTGCAGCGTGGTGGCGGCACTGTCGAAATAGATCATATCGCTCCTCCTGTTCCTGTGCTCGTGCCCCGTTCCGCCGCGGCCGGACCCTTACGGCGCGAAAGAGGGAGACGCTGCCGCCTCCCTCTCCCCATCCGGCGCAGGACCCCTCAGGCGGTCGGGACCTCCCGATAGACGCCGTCCCCGCCGGCATAGAACACTCTGACCGGCTCCAGCCCCAGCGGGCGCAGAAGCCCCATCGCCGCCTGCAGGCGCTGCGCGCCGATGCGCACGGCGTAGCCGCAGCCCTTGCCGCTGAGCCCCATGGGAGCGCGCTGGTACCGGGCCGCAATGCCCCCGCGCTCCAGCTGGTCCGCCATGCGCTGGGCGTGGGTGATCGAACGGGTCAGCAAAAGATAATGTGCCAATGTTACCGCCTCCCCAGCACCATAGTATGCCGGGCCAGGGGACGGCGTGCAAAGCAAAACCGGGCCTGCCGCAGCAGACCCGGTCCTGTATGCTGTTATCACGGCTCCGCGGGAAAGAGCATCGCCACAGCGTGGGCCGCCATGCCCTCGCCGCTGCCAGTGAAGCCCAGATGCTCCTCGGTGGTGGCCTTCACGCTGACCTGCTCCAGAGCGATCCCCAGGTCATCGGCAATATTCTGCCGCATCTGGAGGATGTAGGGCGCGACCTTGGGCCGCTGGGCGATCAAAGTGGCATCCACATTGCCAACCTGATAGCCGTTCTCCCCCAGCACCTGGACCACCCGGCGCAGCAGCACCCGGCTGTCCGCCCCCAGATAGGCGGGGTCGTTGTCCGGAAAGAGATGGCCGATGTCCCCCAGCGCGGCAGCACCCAGCAGGGCATCCGCCACCGCGTGGAGCAGCACATCCGCGTCAGAGTGGCCCAGCAGGCCAAGCTCGAAGGGGACGCGCACGCCGCCCAGGATCAGCGCCCGCCCCTCCGTCAGGCGGTGAACATCATATCCATGGCCGACGCGCGGCAGCTTCCATTTCATAGGCTCTCTCCTCTTCTGCGCAGGATCTCCTCCGCCTGGGCCACATCCTCAGGGGTGGTGATCTTGATATTTTCATAGGATCCGTCTGTTAAGTAGATCTCCTTGCCAAGCAGCTCCACAGCAGAGCAATCGTCCGTCACCGCGGCGCCGCTCTCTGCCGCCCGCTGCAGCGCGGCCCGCAGCAGCTGGGCATCGAACACCTGGGGCGTCTGGATGGCCCGCAGGGTGTCCCGCTGGGGCGTGGAGACCACCTTTCCATCCCGCACCACCTTGATGGTGTCCTTCACCGGCACCGCCGGGGCCGCCGCGTTGGTGCGGTGGGCCAGAGCAATGACGCTGTCGATCAGCTCCGGCGTGGCCAGAGGCCGCGCCCCGTCGTGGACCGCCAGAAAGCGGCTGTCCTCCCGGCACTCCAGCGCTGCCGCCAGCACTGACGCCTGCCGGGTGTCGCCGCCCCGCACGATCTTCACCGGCTTATGCAGGCCGCAGCCCTTGCACAGCTGGCCGATCAGCAGCAGCTCCTCCTCCCGGGCGGCGATCACGATCTCGTCCACCAGCGCCGCCCGCTCCAATGCCAGCAGGGTCCGCACCAGCACAGGCACGCCCCCCACCTCCATGAGCAGCTTGTTTCCGCCGCCCATGCGCCGGGAGCTGCCCGCCGCAGGCACGATGGCGCTGCAGACCGGGTGCTCCTCCTTCGTCTTTTGAAAAATTGTCTGGATCAGCTTCTTCATCCCGCTCTTTCTCCCGCGACAGCCGCGTTGAGCTGCCGCTCCACGCCCTGATATTCCTGGCCCATGGCCATCACCAACTCCGACAGCAGGATCTGCTTGGCGGTGTGGAGCATCTTCATCTCCCCGTTGCTCAGCCCCCGCTGCCGCTCCCGCTCGGCCAGCCCCTTGATGACCCGGGCCACCTCGTACAGGTCGCCGCTTTTCAGCTTCTGCATGTTCTCCCGGTAGCGCTGGTTCCAGTTGGCCGCCGCCTCCACCTGCAGATCCGGCAGCGCGCGCAGCAGCTCCTGTGCGGCCGCCGCGTCCACGATGGCCCGCAGGCCCACCAGATGGCTGGTCGCGACCGGGATCTTCAGTACCAGGCCGCCGATCGACATCCGGAACACATAGTATTCCTGGACATTGCGCCCCACCTTCTCCGTTACAACGCCGGCGATCACCCCGGCCCCGTGCATGGGATGGACCACCTGGTCCCCTACGCAAAACATATTCCAGCCACCTCGCTTTCAGCACATGACCCAGCCGCTCCCCGCCGACGCGGGCAGGCGGCACCTCTTCCAATGGCAAAACACGCGGTATTTTATTTAGTTTACCCTGTTTTTTCCATAATTTCAAGGTAATTTGATAAAGCAGCGCCGAAATATTTCAAAAAATCCATCAAAATGCGCCAAAACAGCCGCAGCACAGGCAAAAAAAGATGCCGCGAAACCGAAGCTTCGCGGCATCTTCATGTAAGTATCTGTCGGACTATGTCCCAGAGACTGAATTACTCAGCCTCTTCCTCCTCAGCGGCGGGAGAGAGCAGAGCGCGGATGGACAGGGAGATCTTCTTCTTCTCCTCGTCCACAGCGGTGATCTTGGCATCAACGATCTGGCCCTCGGACAGAACATCACCGGGCTTCTCGATGCGGCGATCAGCGATCTGGGAGATGTGGATCAGACCATCCACACCGGGGACGACCTCGGCGAAAGCGCCGAACTGCATCAGCTTGACAACGCGGACAGAAGCCACATCGCCGACCTTGTAGGTCTCCATGAACTTCTCCCAGGGGTTGGTGGAGCGGTCCTTCACACCCAGAGAGATCTTGTGCTTCTCGGTGTCGAAGGAGATGACATACACCTCCAGGGTGTCGCCAACGGCCACGACCTCGGCGGGAGTCTTGATGCGGCTCCAGCTCAGGTCAGAGATGTGGACCATGCCGTCCACACCGCCGATGTCCACGAACACGCCGTAGCTGGTCATGCTCTTGACAGTACCGGTGT
>CAYSDG010000060.1:0-11818 GCA_964429705.1 uncultured Oscillospiraceae bacterium
GGCGCAATGCCGGCAAAGCCATGTGGGACAAAGCCCGGTGGATCAACGGCATGGAAGCCGCTCACGCCGGTATTCTCGAACCCGGCAAGACCATTGTGTGCGGTCACTGGCACTGCTCATTTGGACATTCCCGGTACGAAAATGACGGTGGTGAATTCGACAACGATCCGAACTTCTCCCCTTATTACGGCAATGGCATCATTGCATTGGATGCCTGCACGCCACTTTCCAGGAAAGTGAATTGCATTGTAATTGAAGATTGATTCCGCTTGAAGGTGTCTGTTCTGTAAGCAGACACCTTTCTTTTTGACAAATAATTCTTTCCACTGTGGTTATTGCAAAAAATACAACAGCCACCTTAGGACAAAAAGGACACAACGGACAAAACCAGCCATCAAGTGAGATTTCAAACTCATAGTGCCGCCTTTCATTGCTTTCAGCTGTTCTTCCGTTACATTTAATTCACTTGAAAACAACACTGCCAAAGTTCGTCCCTCCTATCTCTCTTAACACATCTCAAATACCAAGCACAAATTCATAATCAAGTTGCTTTTTCCGTTCCTGCCAGTCTGGCATGTGGATCGTAATAAAATTGTAGAAATCCTTATTATGATACGGATACAGAAAATGCGCCAACTCATGCAAAATAACATATTCCACACAAGGAACACTTGCTTTATACAGGTAATAATTCAGATTCACTTTCTGATTCTTGCTGCTACAGCTGCCCCACAATGTACTCATCTTCTTCACGCACACCGAAGGTTTTTGAACACCATGCTTTTCAATGATTGGGTACAGCCGATCCACGATATCCTGATAATACCGTTTGGATGTCCGTTGCCACCAGTTATTGACCTGCTGATCGATTTTTGGCTGTTCTGTTTCTGTGGTATAGATATGAAGCACACCATCTTCACGAACAATCTGCTTACGCTTGGCCTCATGCACCTGGATTGTAAGCTGCCTCCCCAAGATACGAGTAGACGCTCCTGAAACATAGTGTTCCTCTTTTTCAACTGCTTTTGTTTGCACAAAAAGGTCCAGTTTTTCATCAATCCAGGGTGTTTTGCTGATAAGATACTCTTGAACCCAAGACTCTGGGGTCCCGACCGGTGCAGATAGTTTTATTTCTCCGGAAGGAAAAACTTTCAATCGAACCTGTTTCATTTTCTTTAGGGAAACCGCCACAGGAAGTTTTGTTCCCCTTACTGTTACTGAATACTCCATATCAATACCTACTCATCGCTGTCTTAATAGCATTCTCAATCAGAAGATCCATCTTATCGATTGGCAAATCCATGCCGAACTCGTCACAGAAGTCCCACAATAAATCCTCGACAGCCTGATTCATTTTCTTGTGGATTGGTGTACTTGTTCTCCAGTCTACACGAGCCAGCGACTGCACTGCCTGCTTCATATCCAAAGCCAGTTTACCAACATCATCATCGAATTTCAGATCATCTCCGCCATATTGCTTCAGAGTATCCGATACAACACCATAAAAAGCCTTAGCGTCACTATCATTCACAATTGCAGATGGGTAGGAGTGTCCGGTAAAGCCCTGCCGGAGATCATCAGCCATTTTCTTCATACTGGCCAAATATGCGTTTTCATCTCGGGATTTCCTGTATTCTGCAATCGTGTCCCGGATTCTTTCAGAGAACTTCTTGAACATCATAGGATCCTCGTATCTTCTGGATTCCAATTCAGAAACAATACGGGTATGGATGTATGCTGCCTTCGCTTTCTGACCTTCCACTTCTTCCAGCTGCTTGTCCATGGCGGCTTTATCATGAATAGCGACCGGCTCCACAACAATTTCGACGGGTTCAGAGGTAACAAATGTATTCAACAGGCTTCTGATGCCATCCTCATATTTGCTGAAATCCACCTTTTCTGCATACACCATCATCAACGCAGAACGCAGTTTCTGGAAGAATAACAAATCAGCTTTGTATTCCTGCATCTGGTCAAAACCAATGCTCTGGTACAGCGAATAATTGCCCACCGTCATGGTCATCATCTTAGAAAATGCAGCCAGCTTCTCATAGAACTCTTTTCTGAGTGCCTCGCTATCTGCTGATTCTTCTCTTTCAAAGAATGCAACCCAGGCCCTAGGATTATTCTGATCAAAAGATGCATTGCCAAAGAAATCCCACAATGCCCTGTGTGACTGTTTCAGTTTCTCCTGTCCCTCTGCTGCCGTTGCAATAGAGTCAGCAATATCCGCAGAATCATATCCTGATAAACCAGACTGATTGTCACTGTACATTTCCATTGCGTTATTCAGGTTGCCAAACAGGCCCCAATAATCAACGATCAGACCGAAATCTTTTCCCGCAGCAATACGGTTTACACGAGCAATGGCCTGCAACAGAGAATGCTCCTTCATAGGCTTGTCCACATACAGTACCCCCAAGGACGGTGCATCAAAGCCAGTCAGAAGCATACTCTGCACAATTACAATATCAATATCCTCGCCGCCAATGATATTGTTCTTCACATATTCTTCGTAATCATCATACTTGGTTCCAAACCGGGGCTCGACTTCATTTTTGAAGAAATCCCGGATAATTGCTTTGTCATTTTTGCCGATGACACCTTCATCACCTTCGGCGGAAACAGAATCATCGCAAATCAGTGCAGCAGCTTTCACTCCGCCCAGGCCATTAATAGCACGCTCCAGCTGAACTGCCAAAGCACGGGTGGAGACTGCTGCCATCGCTTTGAAACCGCGGGGTTTGCAGTAGTTGAGGAAATGCTCATGGATATCAAAAGCGATCATAGACAGACGCTGCTCTGTCTGTGCCAGATGCATGAAGGAACTCCACTTTCTTCGCATATCCTCCTTCTGCGGCTCTGTCAGCGGAGCTAGAATTCTCTTTAAATAATCGTCAATCCTGTCACTGGTCACTTCCTGAGGGATGACACGTCCATCATATACCAGAGGAACAATGACACCGTCACGAATACCATCTTCAAAACGATAGGAATGGCCAATCTGCTTACCGAATTTCAGATATGTATTGCTCTTGTCCTTCCGAAGTAGAGGTGTTCCGGTGAAGCCAATCTTGAAGGCATTGGGCAACACATCATTCATCATGTTATGAAATTCACCGGTATGGGAGCGATGGCTCTCATCGATCAGAAGGAAAATATTCTCATCCGTGATCTTGGTTCTGGATTTTGCAGCCGCTTCAAACTTGTTAATCGTTGTGGCAATCAGAGTGTTGCCTCCGTCTTTCAGCAGAGAAACCAGGCCACGTCCGGTGGTGGCTTCCACAGGGCCCATGCCGGTATGGACAAAGTTGTCCCGTAACTGTTTGATTAGATTCAGTCGGTCGCAGACCAGAACAAATCTCGGGTTTATAATGGCTCTATCTGCAAGAATCCGCTTTACCAGCATGACCATTGTCAGAGACTTACCACTACCCTGTGTATGCCAAATAACGCCACCACGGCTGTTGCATCCATCCTCACCATGGATACGGCGCATCGTATTTTCAACGCCAAAAAACTGCTGATAGCGGGCAACCTTTTTGATGCCACTATCATACAGAATAAAAAAACGAATAATGTCCAGCAGCCGTTTCTTGGACAGCATGGATACGATTACCTTGTCCTGCTCGGTAATATGACCGTCATCCACATAGCGTTTCGCTGCTTCTTCCTGCCACTGCACATTTTCTTCCTGCCATTTGCAGTAAAACTCCTGCTTGGTTCCGGCAGTACCGTATTTCACGGATTCCGGATTCATGGCAATTGCCAGCTGCGTAAATTTAAACAGCTGGGGAATATAGTCAGGCTGCCAGTTGCGGACGTTCTGCTTCACGCCTTCTTCCACATCCACGCTGGACTTCTTGCATTCGATCACAACAAGCGGAATGCCATTGACCAGCAGCACAATGTCAGGACGAGCATACTTGCCATTGGTACGCTCCACAGAAAATTCATCCGTAACCTGCCAGATATTATTCTCAGGGTGTTCCCAGTCAATATAGGAAATATCGAAGGACTGGATATTTCCATCATACAGATGGACATCACAGCTTTTGCCGTAAATCAATCGATCATAAATCATCTTGCTGGAGAACATCAGCCCCCGCTCCAAGGGCGCATCCAGTTCACGGATTGCTTCGCCGATGGCATCATCTGGGAACGGGGTCTGTTTGCCCCGGTAAATGAAGGATTGAGAAGCCAAAAATTCCCGCATTACATCCGGGAACAGTACATGCAACAAATGGCCGCGCTTCTGCTCGGCCTCTGCTCTGGGGATATATTGATAGCCCATGGCTTGCAATTCCCGCAACGCTCTGTCCTGGGATTCCGGGCGCTCATTAAAAATCTGATGACTCGGCATAGTGAATACCTCCGACCTATATGATAAAGAGGCACAGCAGGGCACTAAGGCCCTGCCGGCCTGATATGGATTACTTTTTGTCCCTCGGTGGGCAAGGATCATTGCCATGACTATCGGGATTTTGGATAGTGCCGTTCTTGCGGTGGGGAATCAGTTCCGTACCCTGGTTGATGCTCATTCTCCTTCCGGCTTCCATAGCTTCCTTCTTGGTCTCGTAATGGCCGCTGCTGCGCTTTGCGTTTTCGCGCTTCACATCCCAACCGCCGTCGGGATTGGGGACAATATGATGTTCTTTTCTTGCCATTTGGGTCCTTTCTCTTGACTTTTGTCAAGCCCGTGCGCTATAATAGCGCATGTAAGTTGATTGTCGTCTACTTATATACCACATCGAACACTTGGATTGTTGCCGCAATCTAAGTGTTCTTTTTTTGCGCCCTCATAGGCCTCACCACCTTTCATTGATTTACTGTGCAAAGAACTGCTTTCCGGACAGCTGCGACCAGGACAGCCTGTTCAACGGTCTCAGTCGCTTAAGTTCCCGCAGCGCTTTGAGAGGCCTTAATTGCTTCAGACTCTTCATTGGCTTCAACTGTTTCGCTGGTTTCAGCGGGCCCAATCCTGTTACGTTTTCTGTAAAGAACACGCAATTACCATTCAGGTCACGAATCCAACCATCCCAAAACCACCCAAATTGTCTGCCGTTATACCCATAAACTGCATCCGTGTGGAGATATGCCACCGGTTCACCCGAAAACAGATAGATATGGATATCATCTTCCGTATAGGCTATGGGACATCCGTGATTATCGTAGAACACCATAAATGCTTCCTCCTTTCTCTTTATTCGCCTATATTTGTGGGCGCCGGTGCGGTTGCCGCCACACCGGCTATTCCCTTAAGCGTTCACACGCACAAGCCCGGTCAGCAGAAGTTGCATCAGGGCTTTTTTCTTTTGTTTTTCTTCTTCCAGCTTACGCTGATGAAGGGTGATAAGGCGGTCGAGGTTGGCAAAATACTGACCGATTTTCTCTTGTTCGGCAACATCAGGAACAAGTACATCAGCATTTTTGATATTGTCAGAGTTCAGCGACTCAAAAGTTGAGCCACAGGATAACGCTTTCCAATATCCGTCACTATCCATTTTTACAAGAAGCTGATAAATGAACTCATTGCCTTTTATAGCCGCAACACCACGCCCAATTACTGCGTTATAAGCGGTTTTTCCCATTGCTCCGGCGGGCGCTCGCACACTCATTATTAAGTCGCCTGCATCGGCTTTCTTTGTCATTTGTGATGTCCAAACTCTTGGAGATACCCAACCGTTCTGCAAATCCGCGTTGCCTTGAACAAGGATATAATCACTTGGTACATCTGAATAGGTGCTACCGTCAGGTGATTGCCCCATCGTTATTTGAACAGTTTCTCCCAACTTACGCTGTTCCCATGGGTCAGTGAATCCCTTGAAGCGAATTTCCGGCACATTCTGGCCTTTCTTCGGAAACATTTTACTGAGGAAAAATCGCTTTATTTTCAGGATTTCTTCGATTTTTTGTTGCTCCAGTTCGATAATCTTATCTTGCGTAGCGAGAATTTCGGCAATCCTTTTTTGCTCATCAGGAGTCGGAAGAACAATTTTGCTCTTCATAAAGCGATCTTGCCCCAGTGTTCTGTTTCGCCCCGCACCACCAGGAGAAGCCGCCTCCAAAAGATCTTTTCCTCGTTTGGTAAGCATATAGGCTATCAGATAATCGACATCTATTTTGTTATCAACAGGGCGATACATTGGAAAACGGTGGGAACCAATCATTCCCACTTCATTCTGAGTGGTCTTGCTTACGGCCTGCTCCCAAGCAAATACAATATTCAGAACGAAGCAGTCAGGTTCAACCCAGTACACTGCCTTATTACCGAGAGACGCACCTGTTACTGGCTCTTTGTAAAATATCCCCTTTCCATGGGAGCGAATGCCAATCTGTGTGTACATTTCATCGGCCTGCACATCCACAGGACGTTCTACCCGTTCCAGGCACTCACCAATGGTATATTCCGTCCACTCTGCTGGAACAATTCCCAGTTTTGTCTTCTTATACCTCTCCGGCACGTTTCTGTTCCGGATTTGTTTGATTCTCTCTCTAATCTCTGGTGTCATTTTGCCACCTTCTTATTTATTGTTTTTCTGATCCAACCATAGGCAAATCCGTTTTGCCAACTCTGTTTCGCCTTCCCGCAGAAGAACGTATACCGGAATGTGCCTCAATATATACTGCAACTGATCTTGAATATTCTTGTCGTCGAATTGTTCCCAATACACACCGTAGATCACATGCACCCCATCAATCCACAGGCCAAACGTATTGATCTGACTTTTGTATTCTTGGATCATATCCTGCAGACAAATCAATGCCTGTTCACGATTAAAACAACGGATGTTAGCTTCACATCGGCTGATATTTCTGCAATCCTTCGTAAATTCCGCTGCTGTTTTCACCTGTTCCACAGCTTTTTCATATTCGTTTTGATACATTCTTCCACCTCCATTTTATCATCGGGAACCGTTCGCAATCTCCGACCGTTCCTTGTCTACGGTTTTTTCGTTATTTTCCCTTGAGCTTCTTGCGTTCAACCTCACGTTCGATCTGCTTGACACTTTTCTCGGGTGTTGGCAGATCTTCCGGCATGGTGCCGCCCAGTTCTTTGATGGTCTGTCGGACTTTCTTACCAACCTGGTAATGGGTATCATAAGCCGCTTGCTTGCCATGGATGTTCTCCCGGCGCAGTTTCTCATCCGTCTGGGTTGCGCGGAAGAGGTTTGCCGCCAATTCGGTGCTACCCATGTGATCCAGAATTTTCTGACTTTTCTTCAGTCCCTTCCGGGCATGAATTTCCTTGGCTCCAAGGCCACCATACAAGCCCTGATAACCCTTATTCTGGAAAATCGCATACTCACGCTGATCAGCAATTCCTGCCATCTGTGCCGCCTCTGCCAGGGACTTGTTGTGTGCGATCATCTCGTTGCGGATTGCCAGTCGTTTCTGGTCCTCAGTCATCTGCTCGTAGTTATCGATCAATTCCTGCTGTCGGGTCTTCACTGCGAAGTAGGACTGACCAATGGCGATAACTTCCTTCCGAGGATCGCCATTCATCACAATCAGATAGCAGGCATACCGGGAAAGCATCACATCATCGATCTCACGTTCTGCACCGGAACCGATGTCAACCATTTTGCCGACGTCGGCAAAATGGTCATCAACCACAAAACCGCTATTCTTACAGGCAAGTTTTGCACGCTCGATGGCCTCCGAGAATCTGCGCCACTGAGCATATTCCAGGACCGGTTGGAGTTCACGGGCCAGCCAGTATTCCTCGCCATACTCGTTGATATGCTTGATGCTTTCAAAAGTCTGCTCGCTATATTTAATCAGTTCACTCATAAGCCAAGCTCCTTCAGATACTGAGCCATCTGAGCTTCCACTACAGCAATTTCAGCTTTGATGCGCTCGATGTTGCCCTGCACTTCTTCAATGTCGATCAATTCTTCTTCCTCAAAGGTATCCACATAGCGGGGGATATTAAGGTTGAATTCGTTTGCCTGAATTTCCTCAAATGATGCCACATGCGCAAACCGCTCCACATCCACCCGGTCGGTGTAAGCACGGAAGATATCATCGATGTGGCACCGATCCAGCTTATTCTGGTTTTTATCCTTGCGGTATCTCAGCTTGCCTTCTGCATCTTTGCCAGAAGCATCGATAAAGAGCACATCGCTGGTAGCACGATTTTTCTTAAACACCAAGATGCAAGCAGGAATAGAAGTGCCGTAGAACAAGTTTGCAGGCAAGCCGATTACTGCATCCAGCAGATTCTTCTCAATAACAGTCTGGCGGATACGGCCCTCGCCAGAACCTCTGAACAAGACACCGTGGGGAACAACCGCAGCCATGCGACCGTTGCTCCGTAAAGAATGGAGCATGTGCAGCAGGAATGCCCAGTCGCCCTTGCTTGCAGGAGGCACGCCCCAGTCGAAACGATGGAAGCGATCCAGGTTGGCAGTCATCTTGAACTTTTTGTCTTTATTGCTACCACCATCCTCCTGACCACCGGGATTGAAACCCTCAGCCCATTTGTCCAGAGAGAACGGCATGTTGGCCACAATCACGTCAAACTGTTTCAGATTACCATCGGAATCCAAATGCTGGGGATTTGCCAGAGTATCACCCCAAGCAATATCGTTGGAATTGACATGAATACCATGAATAAAGAGGTTCATTCTTGCCATAGACCAGGAAGATCCATTCATTTCCTGACCATAAATGGCGACCTGATCCAGATTGCCAGCCTGACGGGCAGTACGGATCAGCAGAGAAGCAGAGCCACAAGTGGGGTCGTAAATGGAGTCGCCGGCCCGGGGAGCTGTGAGCATACCCATCAGTTCAGACACCATGCTTGGAGTAAAAAAGCTACCTGCCTTTTTACCCGCTTCAGCAGCGAACTCGCCGACCATGTACTCGTAGGCATCGCCAATCACATAAGCAGGATCTTCTCCAGGGCCAACTTCGATCTGAGAGGGTTCCAGGCACAGCGGCTCGAAATCCTCTAGAAGAGTGCGAAGCTTGGTAACCTTCTGCTGTGGATTGCCCAGCATGGATTCGCTGTTGAAATTGATGCTCCGGAATACACCTCGCAGTTCGGTATTGCTGTCCTGAATGCCCTGCAGTGCGGTATTGATCATCTCGCCGATCTTGGGATCAAAACGGTTCTCATAAAGGTAATCAAATCGTTCCCTTTCGCCCAGTACGAAGGGCAGATTCTTTTTTGCTCGCTCAATACGGATTTGGTTACCCTTGTACCGATCTTCCAGATCTCTAAGGAATTCCTTGTAGGTATCATCCAGATACTTCAGGAATAGCATGGACAGGACAAAGTCCTTATAGTTTGCGGCATCGATTGTGCCACGGAATGTTCCAGCCGCTTTCCACAGCGTCGCCTTAATATCCTGAGAAGTAGTCTTGCTCATCTTCTATTTCCTCCGCCATTTATTATTTGGGAAGCCAGTAACGACACCAGTCTGTCGTTTTCGGTCATATATTCATCCAGAAGTTGCTTGCGTCTCCGGCTGAGTTTCCAGATAGCACCAACCTTGCGCTGCTCTGGCAAAGGGATAACCGGGATTGTGATACCCGCCAGTTTTTTGACAGACACCGCTTTGATCGCTGCTGCACTGCCAGTCACATGTTCCACTTGGCCAAGGATGTCTTTCTGCTCCAGCAGATATCCCAGATAGTAGGGATCAATCTCACCACCGGGTCTAACCACAAGAATATTCTGCGATGCAACCATACCTACAGATTCCAGCGTAACCACATGCACAAACGAAGGGTTCAGGCGTTTGACCAGAATGTCGCCTACGGACAGAAGTTGTTTTTCCGCAAGTCCCTCCCCCCGCCTTTGCACATCCACTTCATTCATCAGGCCTGTATCCGTGAAGCTGTTAGGCTGAACCACGCTGTACCTGTACCTGCCCTTATCCGCAAAGCCGGTCAAACCAGCCGTAATTTCCGCTACATCACCCAAGCGCTTTTTGGTAGAATCCATCACGATCCCCTCCTTTCAAGAATACTATATCACCGTCCCCTTTGTTTGTCAATATAATTTTTAGTTAAAGTATAACTTTTGATTTCTTTAAAATCAAACAGCAGAAATCCGCTGTACAATCCTAATTTATCAACAGTAAGCGAATCACAATTCTAAATAGTAGGGCAACTAACTGCGCCAACCAAACAACCGCATTATTTCTTGCGGTTAATGCCATTCAAACTCACACACAGCATCCACACAAGTGTGTGCAGAAATAAACCAGACTCTGCGCTGTGATTACAAATAAATACCGCACAGATCTACTCCGTGCGGCAATTGCAAAAATCATATATTTTTATGGATTCTCCTGCTCATCTTTTTTCTTCCGGTAGTAGTAATCACTGGACTTCCGGTTATTCCGGATGCTCTGGCACTGCATGGTGCCGCAGTATTTTTGCCGGTTTCCCCGCTTGATGAAAGCCCGGCCGCAGGCTTGGCAGAAGGCAATGTTGGTCTTGCCGCCGTAATCATCCAGAGCACCGGCGTTAACGGCGGCGAAGCGGCTGAGCGCAAAATAGGCGGCATCGATGGCGGAATTCACCACAGGCTCCATGCGGATCTGCCGGGTTTTCTCATCGAAGGTCAATTCCATGGATAGTTTCGGCAAGCTGCTTATGATCTTCGTGCACAGTTTCTGCTGGCCCTGCTCTCCGTTGCCGAACCACCGCCGGATCAGGTTCTCCTCTTCCGGCACATCCACACCATCGTAAACACGCTGGGCTTCCGGAAAATTCCCGTCGATCAGATGCCGCAACGCAAATACGGTCATGGTATCGGTATACAGCCCCTTCAGATCCGAAAGCATTTTATCGATGTACACAGGATATCCGCTCAGCACGTTTACAAGGGAATTCCACATTTCTTCGTCACTGCCATACGCCTCGATCAGCGTTCGCTCTTCGTTGTAGAAATAATACGGGTGCAGATTTTCCATGCACCAGCGAATGATCACGCAAGCCGCTTCTTCTACCACTTTGTCTCGGACTTCCAGATGGAGATTGCACAGTTCCAGCAGAAGTTCCTGTCCGGAAGGGTATCCACGAAACACTTTCGCCGGATTCCCCGGCTCGTATTCCGCATATATCGTAACTTCACCACCCTGCGCTGTCACATAGTAAGAGGGAAAGCGCAGGGTGTACTTTTTTATGTCTCCAATGCCGCCGATCTCATAGTCGATGAGTTCTTTCCCCAGAATCATACACAATTTCCTTTCTCTTACCTAAGTTCTTACCGATAGAATCTCATTTCTTCTCGATAATCTTACCGTTAGCAGGCTGTTATTGGAATGATTATATGCGATAATCTTGCCAAGCACAAGAGAAGGGAGTGAAAAATATGGAAAAGAAACGCAAAGCCGCTACTCATCTTGGTATCCGCCCATCGGCACCGGATGATTGGCTGAACCGGAAAATCTGAGAAAGGAGACATCCCCATGACCGAAAACACACCGATCACCGTATACACAGCCAACTGCATGGGCAATGCGGAAAACTGTCTGTACCCCAACAAAATCCAAATCACAGATGACGCATCTGCCAGACTGGCCTTTTCCAAAGACATGGTCTGCGCCCGGTACAAAAACTATTATCGCAGCGTTAGCACCTTTGAATATGCCAACGCCCTCCCTGGGGACTGCGACAATGACCACTCCGACGATCCCAGCCAGTGGATTTACCCCAAGGATGTCACCAATTTCTTCGCAGGGGTAACCTGTATCATTCACTACAGCCGCCACCATATGAAACCCAAAGGTGACAAATCTGCCCGTGAAGTAGTCAATAGTTAGTAGACACAAAATATCCTAGACCACCAGTTCTGTTC
>CAYSDG010000061.1:0-11675 GCA_964429705.1 uncultured Oscillospiraceae bacterium
TGTGGCCGACGTTGTCGATGTCGCCGGTGCGGATGCACTTCTGGCAGGTGCACACTCGCTTGCGGGGCGGCTCCTCCTCGCCCTTGAACCAGGGCTTCATGGGGGTCATGCCCGCATTGATGAGCAGGATGGACTTGTCATTCTGGGGGATCAGGGAAAAGCTCTGCAGGCGCAGATGCTCCTTGCTCTCAAAGAATGTCAGAAACTTCTCCCGCAGTTCATTCAGACCATAAGATTTGTGCATGTGTTCTCTCTCCTTTTATATTGTACAGTAAATTTGGTTGTTGTATCAAAGCGCCGTCGGCGCGGGGTACACAGTTATCTATCTGCCAGTCCGATATTGTCCATGGCCACCTGGCCGCTCCCGGCAAAGCACCAAGCCGCCGAGCAGATCCGGGTCATATCAAAATCGCCATCGCTGACAAAGCTCTCCGCCGGGATCGACACGGTGGAGAACGCCTTCTGGTAGGCAGGCGTGTTAAAAATGAAGTCCAGCTTGTCCGTCTTCACCGCCAACACGGGGTAGACGGTCCGGTGCTCTTGGATGCGGGCTTTGGCCGTCCGCCCCTCCGCATCCGTCAGGAGTACCTCTCCCTCCACCAGGGACAGCTCCCCCCGGCCCGCGGCGGCCTCATCCAGATCACAGATGTCGAACTGCAGTGCCTTCCCCGTCAGGTCCAGCTCAGGCAGCGTCAGCGTATAGGTCCCACGGCCGCCCCACCGCAGACGCAGAGCGTGGGTGTCATAGGCGGTATTGCCCGCAAAATCCAGGGCCATCTCCGTCCACCAGCTGCATCCGCTGGCCTGGGCCGAGGCCCCCGGCAGCGTGACGGTCTCCAGATTGGAGTCCTCCTCGAAATCGGCAATGACCTCAAAGCTGCTGGTCTCATAGCACTGGGCGCATACCGTCTCCGGCAGCTGGGCGGCATAGTCCTCCCAATTTGTCAGAAGGCCGCGGCAGCTGTCGTCTCCCCGCAGCGTCACATCCAGGAACACCTTGATGAACACCTGGGTGAGCCGCTGCTGCTCCGCCTCCTCCAGAAGTCCCGCGGTGTTCAGCAGCGCCGCGCCGGGACCGCTCTGGTCCCGCTGTCCCCAGAGGGAGTTGAACTGCCCATGGTTGGCTCCGGCGATATAGAGGGCGGATTTGATATGATCCCCCTCCCCGGTAAAGGTGATGTTCTCATACTGGCTCATGCCATTGCACTTCGTCACATCCCGGTCTGACGCGCCGTGGAGCAGAAGGTAGTTGATATTCTCCAGCTCCACACTGTGCCCAGCGGGCTTATACTGGTTCACCGTCGGCGCGATGGCAACGACAGAGCGGATGGAAAAATCGTAATCAAAAATCTTGCTGCCGTTCTCCGGATAGCGGCCATATTCGTTGAAGAGGCAGGCTGTCGCCGCCATTTCCCCGCCACGGCTGTGTCCGGCTACGGCGATGCTGTCCCGGTCCAGAAGCCCGGAGAGCGGATCTCTCTCCGCCTCGCTGTGCTCCAGCAGCAGCCGGATATGCTCCAGCAGCAGCACCGCGCGGCCATCGTTCTCATTGGACAGCATGTTGCAGGCGTTGTGGTCCACCGACACCACCACATAGCCGTGGCTGGCCAGGTATTCTCCCAGATAGGCATAGCCTAAATAGGATTCTGTCGCGATATGGTGATTTCCGTGGGCGATAAAGAGCACCGGGCACTTCTCTGCCCCCGCAGGATACCAAATCCGCCCCCGCAGGGGGACCTCGCTGAGTCCATAGTCCCAGTAGGCATCCACATAGTAGTCGGTAAGGTCATCGTCCCCCCGGCTCATATAGCGGATCAGATCCACAGTCCCGGTCTCCAGCGTCTCCCCGGGGCCGTAGTCCAGCGTATGTACCGCATAGGGGCCATCCGTCAGAGATGGCTCCAGCGCCGCCTGGGCCGCAGGCACTTCACTCCGCAGCGCCAAATAATCCGACACCGTGCTGTCAGCAAAGCCGTCCCCCATCAGAAGCGTGACCATCCAGAGGATCACCGCCCCGGAGCCCAGAGCCGACAGCACCAACGTTGGCGTCCCGCGGCGGCACCAAAGCCACTGGTACCAGGACATAGCCGCCAGGCACAGGAGCGCCGTGACGGCAGCTGCTGTCACATAGACCCACCGGTCCCAGCCATTTCCGCCGCCCAAACACGCTGTTTCCGCAATGGCATATCCCATGACTGCCAGTTCCGGCAGCCAGGCCAGCTCCCGGCCCAGCCACCGCCGCATCAGCGCTCCCGCCAGACCAAACAGCAGCTCCGCCAGCACAAAGGTCAGCACCGTCAGCAGGACAAGTCCCACTTTTTCCGGCCAATATCCGGCCGACAAGGCCGATCCGCCCACCAGGGCAGATACCAGCGCCGCCGCATGGCGGACAGCCGGCATCGCCCCGCCAAAATTTCTCCACCGCCAGCGGCGGCAGGCACACCGGGCGGCGGCAGCACGGCCCCGCCAGGCTTTTATCCGCTCTCTCACTGCTTCTTTACAGACAGGCCCACCAAGCACATATCCTCGTCAAAGGCAATGCGGAACAGCACATCGTCCTCAGAATATTCACAGTACAGCACCGCGATCCCCAGCCGCTCACCATCGGCGTCCTGCCCCGTGGTCATATAGCTCTCGATCTGCTTATAGACCCCGGCGCCGTCCACATTGGTCAGCACCACGCTGCGGATGTCCTCTGCTGTCACGGTCTCCCGCACATCCTCCCGCAGCTGCTCCTGCACAGCCTCATAGTTGCCGTCCACTGCCAGCAGCAGGACCTGCCGCCCGGCATCGATCAGCGCCTCCTCTGTCATGCCGTCCGGCAGACTCTCTCCGCTGCAGCCGGTGACGACAAGCGCCGCCAGCAGCGCACACAGTATAGATCTGATCCTTTTCATAGTGTTGTCCTTTCCAGGCAAAAAAATAAAACCCACGCCACCACATAGGGGCGAAGGTTCTCGCGGTACCACCCTAATTTATCCGAAATCGGACATCTTAGCTGCCCGGTAACGGGGGCAAGGCCGCCCGGCTCATCGCCGGGTGCTCGGAAGTGGCCGCGGCAAGCGCTCTGCCCCAGGGCTCACACCGCCCCCCGGTCGCTTTGGCTGCTCTCTGCCGCTCGTTTCCTCATCGCTTTTCACATTTTCAGCTTATTATATCACACTTTTTGGCCTTGTCAACAGGTTTGCCCGCCGCGCTTCTGGAAGTTTTTGTCACCGTCCGGCCCAGCCCACTGTCGAAAACCGGGAGCTTTTGTCACAGCGGTTGACAGAAAAACACCGAAGCGGTATAGTTTTTTGCAGAAATCCACATCCGACGCCCCTTGGAACAGGAGGACGCTTATGCACTATCGGATCTGTACGATGGACCCGCTGCTGGAGCCATTCGCCCAGGATATTGCGCTGCGAATGGCCAATTACCGCCAGAAGCGGGCCGCGCTGCTGGGCAAGGGCCACAGGCGGCTCAGCGACTTTGCCAATGGCTACCAGTACTTTGGCTTTCACCCGGTGGAGAACGGCTGGGTCTATCGGGAGTGGGCTCCCGCCGCCGAGGCTATGTATCTCACCGGCGACTTCAATGGCTGGGACAGCCGCGCCTGCCCTATGGACAACCTGGGAAACGGCGTTTTTCAGGTCACGCTGACCGGCGAGGCTGCCCCTCAGGCGGGGCAGCGGCTCCAGGCGGTGGTGATCCACAACGGCGCGGAGCTGCGCCGCCTCCCCACCTATGCCACCCGCGTGGTGCAGGATCCCGATGACTGGAGCTGGTGCGCCCAGCTGGAGGACACGCTGGCACCCTTTCCCTGGACGGACAGCGGCTTCCGCCCGGAGAAGCCCCTTCTAATCTACGAGTGCCACATCGGCATGGCCCAGGAGCACTGCCGGGTCGGCTCCTACCGGGCGTTCACCGAACAAATCCTGCCCCGGATCAAAGCGCTGGGCTATAACACCATCCAGCTCATGGCTATCATGGAGCACCCCTACTATGGCTCCTTCGGCTACCAGGTCACCAACTTCTTCGCAGCCTCCTCCCGCTATGGTCACAGCCAGGAGTTGAAGGCCCTCATCAACACCGCCCACAGAATGGGCATCGCCGTGCTGCTGGATGTGGTCCACTCCCACGCCGCCAAAAACACCGCCGAGGGCCTTGCTGCATTCGACGGCACCAGTTATCAATTCTTTCACGACGGCCCACAGGGAGACCACAGCCTCTGGGGCACCAAATGCTTCCATTACGGCAAAAATGAGGTGCTCCATTTCCTGCTCAGCAACCTGAAATACTGGATGGAGGTCTTTCATTTCGACGGCTTCCGCTTTGACGGCGTCACCTCCATGCTGTACCGCGACCACAGCCTCGGCCGCAGCTTCTCCAGCTACGAGGCGTACTTCTCCCCCAATACCGACCCGGATGCGGTCACCTATCTCCAATTGGCCAACGAGCTGATCCACCAGCTGTCCCCTCACGCTGTCACCATCGCTGAGGACATGTCCGGGATGCCCGGCATGTGCCTGAAGCTCCGGGACGGCGGCATTGGCTTCGACTACCGCCTGTCCATGGGCGCACCGGACATGTGGATCAAAAACCTGCGGGATCTCCCCGACGAGCAGTGGCACGTGGGGCGCATCTGGGGTGAGCTGACAGACCGCCGCCCCGGCGAAAAGGTCATTGGCTACTGCGAATGTCACGACCAGGCGCTGGTGGGAGAGAAAACCATCATGTTCCGCCTGTGCGACGCCCACATGTATACCGCCATGGAGAAAGGCTCCGGCGACCTGGTGATCGACCGGGGCCTGTCCATGGGCGCACCGGACATGTGGATCAAAAACCTGCGGGATCTCCCCGACGAGCAGTGGCACGTGGGGCGCATCTGGGGTGAGCTGACAGACCGCCGCCCCGGCGAAAAGGTCATTGGCTACTGCGAATGTCACGACCAGGCGCTGGTGGGAGAGAAAACCATCATGTTCCGCCTGTGCGACGCCCACATGTATACCGCCATGGAGAAAGGCTCCGGCGACCTGGTGATCGACCGGGGCATGGCGCTGCACAAACTGATCCGCCTGGTCACCGCCACACTGGCCGGAGAGGGCTGGCTCAGCTTTATGGGCAACGAGTTCGGCCATCCGGAGTGGATCGACTTCCCCCGGGAGGGCAATGGCTGGAGCCATCACTACTGCCGCCGCCAGTGGAGTCTGGTGGACGATCCCCATCTGCGCTATGGGGAGCTGCGGGACTTCGACAGCGCTATGCTGACCCTGCTGCGGGAGGAGCGGCTCCTGACCCGCTCCCCCCGGCACCTCTTCGACAATGTGGATGACCATGTACTGATGTACGCCAGAGGCAGTGTGATCTTTGCGTTCAACTTCCACCCCACCCGTTCCTTCGAGGGATATTTTCTGTATGTCCCCGCACCGGGGACCTACCGCGTCATCCTGTCCACCGACGATCCCCAGTTCGGCGGCCCGGGCCGGGTGGATACCAGCTGCCTCTATCGGGCGCGCAAAACCTCCGACGACCGATTCGGTTTTCCCATCTATCTGCCCTCCCGCAGCGCGATTGCCCTGAAGAAGATCGTTAAAGCCCGGCAGCCGGATGCGGTCTCACAAAGCCAATAGGTAAAAAAGCGATACCCGGCATACACCGGGTATCGCTTCTATCATGTATGACAGGCATCAGCGGAGAGGATCAATCCTCGTCCTCCTCGCAGTCCTCGCAGTCATCGAGGTCAAAGATCAGCTTCTCGCCGCAGTTGGGGCACTCAACGCAGCCATCCTCCATGATGGTCTCGTCGAAGAAGATCTCCTCCTCGCAGTTGGGGCAGGTCGTCTCGTAGACTTCATCGTCATCCTCGTCGTCCTCGTCCTCATCATACTCGCCGTCCATCTCGTAGAGATAGGTCTCCACATCGCTGAGATCGTCGCTGACAGCGTCCAGCCCCTCTTCCAGCTCGACCTGGTTCTCGTACAGGTCCTCCAGCTCCAGAGCGATATCATCCAGAACGTCGATCATGACCGAGAGGATCTTGCCCTCTTTGGTCTCAGTGTCCAGGCCCAGGCCCTCGGCCAAACCCTTCATATACGCGACCTTTTCCAGAATTTCCATAACGTTTCTCCTTTCAAAGTGAGGCTTTGTTAATATGGTGATCTCCCAAATGCACACACAGCACAGCCGCGCCCGCAGGGCGCTCTATGCCGCTTTCGCCAGCTTAGTTCTTGCAGCGGGACAGATACTCGCCGGTACGGGTGTCGATGGTGATCTTGTCGCCCACATCGATGAACAGGGGCACCTTGATCTCAGCACCGGTCTCCAGAGTGGCGGGCTTGGTGACGTTGGTGGCGGTGTTGCCAGCAAAGCCAGGCTCGGTATCGGTGACCTCCAGGTCAACGAAGGTGGGGCACTCAACGCCGAAGACGTTGCCCTTGTAGCTCAGAACCTTGACCATCATCTCCTCCTTGACGAAGGAAAATGCTTCGCCCAGCAGGTCGCGGGCCAGGGGAACCATGTCGAAGGTCTCCTGATCCATGAAGTAGTACAGGTCGCCGTCGTTGTAGCTGTACTGCATCTCCTTGCGCTCAATGAAGGCCTCCTCGAACTTAGCGGTGGGGTTGAAGGAAGTCTCGGTGACGCCGCCGGTAACGATGTTCTTCATCTTGGTACGGACGAAAGCTGCGCCCTTACCGGGCTTGACGTGCTGGAACTCGATGACCTGCATGATCTTGCCGTCCATCTCAAAGGTCTTGCCGTTGCGGAACTCGCCGGCAGTAATTGTTGCCATATTTTATATCCTCCTATATTGGATTGAATTATCCAACGGCCATTTTACCGTATTCCCATTGAAAAATCAATAGGTTTGTGTTAACTTTAGGGGGAATTCTGAAAAATACGTGTTCTATGGAAAGGGGCTCCACATGATCTCTGTCTTATACGAGGACCGCGCCCTGGCGGTGTGCATCAAGCCCCCCGCCCTGCTGAGTCAGGCCGGCAGCGGCGAGGATATTCTTCAGGTACTGGGCCAGCAGCTGGGCTGCACGCTCTATCCGGTCCACCGGCTGGACCGCGGTGTGGGTGGCGTGATGGTCTTTGCCAAAACCAGCCGGGCCGCCGCGGCCCTGTCCGCCGCCATCCAGCGGCACGAACTGGAGAAGGAGTACCTCTGTCTGGTCCGCGGCCGCCCCGCCGAGGACAGCGGCGTATACCGGGACCTGCTGCTTCACGACAAAGCCCGGAACAAGACCTTCGTGGTGGACCGGATGCGCGGCGGTGTAAAGGAGGCCTCTCTGGAGTACCGGGTGCTGGACCAGCAGGCCGGGGTATCCCTGGTGCGGGTCAAACTGCACACCGGCCGCACCCACCAGATCCGGGTCCAGTTCTCCAGCCGAAAAACGCCCCTGCTGGGGGACGGAAAATACGGCGGCGGCAGCGGCCAGATCGCCCTCTGGAGCTTTCACCTGGCTTTTCCCCACCCCACCAGCGGAAAACGAATGGATTTTTTCCAGCTGCCGGAGGGACAGCCGTGGGATGGTTTTTCTCTGGATGGCGCAGCAGAATGAAAAAGGAGCTTACGATCCGTAAGCTCCTTTTTTTGCGCGATATTACAGGATGAGCAGCTCCTTGGGAGCCTTCATCAGGTTATAGCAGTCGTTCTCACGGATCACGGCGCAGTCCTCGATACGCACGCCAAACTTGCCGGGCAGATAGATGCCGGGCTCCGCAGAGATGACAGCACCCACAGGCATAGGCTTATCGTTTGCGGTGTTGGCGCTGGGCTGCTCGTGGACCTCCACACCCAGACCATGGCCGAAGCCGTGGCCAAAGTAGGGACCATAGCCCGCGTCGGCAATGACCTTGGCAGCCGTCTCATGGATAGTGCGGCCGGTGGTACCCGCCTTTGCCACAGCCAGACCAGCCAGCTGAGCCTTCAGCACGGTGTGATAGACCTTGTCCATCTCCTCCGTCACATGGTCGATAGCCACGGTACGGGTCATATCGGAGCAATAGCCGTTGAAGATGCAGCCGAAGTCCATGGTGAGGAAATCACCGGCCTCCACAGGCTTGTCAGAGGGCACGCCGTGAGGCATGCTGCTGTTGGCGCCGCTGACCACGATGGGAGAGAAGGAGTTGCCCTCCGCGCCGTTGAGCAGCAGCTGATACTGCAGGAATGCGGAGATCTCCTTCTCCGTACGGCCCACCTTGATGAAGTTCAGGACCTCCACCAGAGCCTTCTCAGCGATGCGCTGGGCGGCGATCATGTCCCGGATCTCCGCCTCGTCCTTGATGGAGCGCAGATCCATCACCAGCTGGGTAGCGGGGACCATCTCGCAGTCCAGCTTCTTCTCCCAGCCCTGGAAGCTTGCAACCGTGATGTAGGACTCCTCGTAGCCCATCTTCTTCACGCCGTGCTTGGCAATGACCTCGCTCACCAGCTGCTCATAGGGATGGCTCTTGTTCATCTCCCGGATCTCCGCGCCCTGGATATGGTTGCCCGCAGCCTCGATATAGCGGCTGTCCACAAAGAAATAGCTGGCCTCGGCAGTGACAACGGCCACACCGGCAGAGGACTTGAAGCCGGTGGCGTACAGGCGGTTGGGACCGCTGGTGATCATCATGGCGTCCAGACCATACTCAGGAAGCTTGGCCGCGATCTTTGCAAATCTGCTCATTTCATATTTCTCCTTTTCGATATTGCCTTGAAGGGACGCTGCAGCAGGTGCAGCACCTGGTTCCACGCTCCCACCGGGCCGCCCAGCGGCTCCACCATCAGGGCCAGCACGCCGCTGCGCTTCGCGCCCAGCACATCCGTCAGCAGCTTGTCACCCAGCATAGCCGTGCGCGCAGGCACAGCGCCAGCCAGCTCCATTGCCTCCCGGTATCCGCGGGGGCTGGGCTTGCCAGCGTGTCCCACATAATGGATGCCCAGCTGGCTGCAGAAGGTCTCCACCCGGCTGCTGGAGCGGTTGTTGGACAGGATCATCACCGTGACCCCCGCCTCCTGACAATCCTGCAGCCAGGCGCGCAGCGCCTCATCCGGCTCCGGAACAGAGCGGGGAGCCAGTGTGTAATCCAGGTCGCACAGCAGAAGCTCCACCCCCCACTGCCGCAGCATCTGCCCGGTTATGTCGGTATATTGCCCGAACATCCGGTCCGGGATCAGTGAAAATGACATAGCGTCCTCCTCGGTCGCATAATATAGTCAGTATAGCACGACTTTTTGACTTTCACAAGGGGGAACCCACGATGCGCGTATATTTGACTGCCGTGCCGGAGGACCTGCGGGACGCGGCGCAGCGCAGCCGCCTCATTGCCTACGCCGCCTACGGCGTCAACCCGGAGGGTCGCCTGCTCCGGGAGAGCATGCCCCGCAGTCAGGGCGGGCTTCTGGCCCTCAGCGACCAGCACTGCGGCGCTGTCCAGTCACCGGAGCTGCTGGTCCGCGAGATCTGGTCCGAGTGCGCCAGCCTCGGCTTCAGCGGTGTCCTGGCGGATTTCGAGCGCCCCGTCAGCACAGACCGCACCCAATTTCTCCGGCAGCTCGCCGCGTTTCTGTCGCGAAACGGGCGGCAGCTGTTTGTACCTGAGCACTATGGGGACCGCATCGACCAGGCTGCCGTGGTGATCTGCACCGCCCTGTCCGGCGGCTGTCTTCGGCAACGGCTGCAGGAGGCCCAGCAGCGCTTCGGCTCCCGACTGGCACTGGATCTGCAGCGTCTGCGGATGCGCTTTTCCCTCCCCTGCCCCACCGGTGAGGGTACGCCTCTGACCGCCGAGGAGCTGCGCAGGCTTCTGGCCGCACAGCGGCCGACCATCTTCTTCTCCCAGGACCTCTGCGCCAAATACTTCGTCTGCCCACAGGAGGGAAATGCATGCTTCGTCCTCTTTGATGACCAGGATACCCTGCGCAAAAAATGCCAGCTGGGCCGGGATCTGGGGATCTCGACCGGCTTTTTTCTCTACCCCGAGATATCAGATCTGCCGCCCGACTTTTTTCACGCGCTGTGACCGCGATGTAGCATCCGGCAGATGCCAGGCAAACAAAAAACCGACCCATGTCCAAAACCACAGGTCGGTCACATATGGATCCGCCTGCGGCGGAAAATGGCAAGCAAAAGAGGACTCCCGATGGGAGTCCTCTTTCAGAATCAATAGAAACGCTTGTTGCGGTTCTTGCGAGCAGCCTCGGACTTCTTTCTACGCTTGACGCTGGGGCTCTCGTAATGCTCTCTGCGGCGGACCTCAGCAATGACGCCAGCCTTAGCGCAGCTACGCTTAAAGCGCTTCAGAGCGCTATCCAGGGACTCGCCCTCTTTGACATGAACTTCAGACATTTATATTTCCCTCCCCTCGATGTATCCGGCTTGATCCAGGACACTCTTTCAGGGCCAATTACATGGCTTAACAAATGGCATTATACTAAATATATCCCACCTTGTCAAGACCTATTCCTGCAAAAATTCATGTTTTTTCGAGGATTTGCAGAAAGCTTTTATTTGGCGGGTTTCAGGATCAGGTTCACCAGCTTGTTCTTGACATGGATGACCTTCACGATGTCCATGCCCTCCAGGGCCTTGGCCACCTTCTCCACGCCCTTGGCAGCCTCCACCACAGCAGCCTCGTCGCTGTCCATGGGAACGACGATGGTGCCGCGCAGCTTGCCCTGGATCTGCACCGCCATCTCCACCGTGGAGGCAACGGTCTTGCTCTCGTCATAGACGGGCCAGGCCATCTGGCTGATCTCCTTGCCGCTCTCAGCAGCAAAGCCCATCAGCTCCCACTGCTCCTCGCACATATGGGGGGCAAAGGGGCTGAGCATCAGCAGCAGCGCCTTCATGTCACCGCGGCTGGCACCGTTGGTATAGAAATCGTTGACCAGGCTCATCAGCGCCGCGATAGCGGTATTGAACTTCATGGCCTCAATGTCGTCGCTGACCTTTTTGATGGTCTTGTGGACGGCAGCCTCGTTGGCCTGAGAGTACGCCTCGCCGGTGTGCTCCATCTCGCACAGGTTCCACACGCGGTCCAGGAAGCGCTTGCAGCCCTTCACCGCGTTGGCGGACCAGGCGGCAGCCTTCTCAAAGTCGCCGATGAACATGATATAGGTACGCATGGTGTCCGCGCCGTACTGATCCACGATGTCGTTGGGGTTGATGACATTGCCGCGGCTCTTGCTCATCTTCTCGCCGCCCTCGCCCAGGATCATGCCGTGGCTGGTGCGCTTGGCATAGGGCTCCTTGGTGGGCACCACGCCGATGTCATAGAGGAACTTGTGCCAGAAGCGGCTGTACAGCAGATGCAGCGTGGTGTGCTCCATGCCGCCGTTGTACCAATCCACAGGAGACCAGTACTCCAGCGCCTCCTTGGAGGCCAGCGCATTGTCATTGTGCGCGTCCATATAGCGCAGGAAATACCAGCTGGAGCCAGCCCACTGGGGCATGGTGTCGGTCTCACGCTTGGCGGGACCGCCGCAGCAGGGGCAAGTGGTGTTGACCCAGTCGGTCATCTTGGAGATGGGGCTCTCGCCATCGTCGGTGGGCTCATAGCTGTCCACCTCAGGCAGCAGCAGGGGCAACTGATCCTCGCTGAGAGGCTGCCAGCCGCACTTGTCGCACCAGATCATGGGGATGGGCTCGCCCGTCTATGACGAGAGCAAGACCGTTGCCTCCACGGTGGAGATGGCGGTGCAG
>CAYSDG010000062.1:0-11615 GCA_964429705.1 uncultured Oscillospiraceae bacterium
TTTTCCTACACAGGGGGCGCTTTTGTCTATTGTCCGTTTTTGCTGGACCCGTACACATTTGGCCGCGGCGGGGTCTGCTTTTTTGGCAGGCGGCTCACAGCGCCGCGCTCTGATCGTAATATGTCTGCCAGACCGCCGGGGGAACCATGCTGCCGCCGGTAGCCCAGGCGATGTGGGTGGCCTTTGACAGGTCCAGGCCGCGGGAGCGGACGTAATCCGCGCCCGCTTCACCGCAGATCAGCCCCATGCCGGGTAGGCCCGCCAGGGCGCTGGGCTCCAGACGGATGCCCTCGCAGTCCGCCATCCGGCGCAGAAGGCGATAGAGTCGCTCATCGCTGACCGTGTAGCAGCCGGAGATCATGGGCCCCACCGTCCGCCCCACAAAGCGGGAGGGCCGCCCGCAGGCCAGACCGTCGGCGGCGGTGAGGTTGTCGATGCCGATGTCCTGGACGCAGATGCCGTCGTTCAGCCCGGTGGCCAGGCCCAGGAGCATGCTGGGGGAGTGAGTGGGCTCGGCGAAGAAGCAGTGGACATTGTCGCCGTACACAAGCTTCAGCCCGAAGGCCACGCCGCCGGGGCCGCCGCCCACCCCACAGGGGAGATAGACGAAGAGGGGGTGCTCTGCGTCCGCAGAAACGCCCTGCTCCGCCAGCTGCTTTTCCAGCCGCAGGGCCGCCACGGCGTAGCCCAGGAAGAGTGTCCGGGAGTTTTCGTCGTCTACAAAATGGCACATGGGGTCCGCTGCCGCCTGCCGCCGCCCTTCAGCCACAGCCTTACTGTAGTCGTCGGCATACTCTACCACGGTGACACCCTTGCTGCGCAGCAGATTCTTCTTCCACTGGCGGGCATCGGCGGACATGTGGACCATCACCCGGAAGCCCAGGGCGGCGCTCATAATGCCGATGGAGAGGCCGAGGTTGCCGGTGGAACCCACCGCCACGGCGTATCTGCTGAACAGCTCCCGGAACTGGGGCTGTGCCAGCACGGCGTAGTCGTCCGTCAGGTGCAGCACTCCCTCCCGGAGGGCGATGTCCTCCGCCAGGTGCAGCACCTCGTAGATGCCGCCCCGGGCCTTGATAGAGCCGGAAATGGGCAGATGGCTGTCCTGCTTCAGGAGAAGCCGCCCGGTATTCTGTTCCAGGGTCGCCTGCATAGCGGGGATGGGGACGAGAGGGGACTCGATGATGCCCCCGGCCTGTGCCGTCTCCGGAAAGACCGTGCGGATATAGGGGGCAAAGCGGGCCAGCCGGGCAGCGGCATCCTCCACATCCGCCCGGGTGAGTCCGGCGCCGACCAGGGCGGCGGCCGTTCCCTGCGGGGCAGGGTTGAGCCAGAGTGTCTCCCGCAGGGCCATCAACTCGCCCACCACGGGGAAGTCCTTCTGCAGCTGCTGGGGTGTTGTCATGCTGGATCCCTCCTTGGGCCGCCGGTACGGCGGACTGTATTTGTCAGTTGTATTGTATATACCACATAGAAAAACAAATTTCCACCGCGTAAGGAGAAAAAAGCAAATATTGGGAACCTGCGGCATCTCTTTTGCGTCTATAAAAGCACAGGAAGGCCATGCTTAAGAGAACCTTAAAGAAATTGTGTCTGGTTTGTAACAATTTCGTCATGACATTGGCAGAAAGATATGGTATGGTAGTCTTGTAAAGTTGCCCTGGCGGAGCATACGGCGGGGACAGAGTATTTGTGACAAAACGGAGGAGAAGGATATGAAGAAAACATCGCGTAAGCTTTTGTCGCTGCTGATGGCCTTCGCTATCATTTGCAGCATGGTCCCCGCGGCCTTTGCGGCGGGCGATCTGAACTACGGCAATTTGGGCGGGATGCAGGATTTTCTGCAGAACTACTGCCCAAATTCCCCCATTACGGGTACGCATAGCATGACCTATGTGTATGTCAACCAGGCTTCCCATCAGGCGGTCTGCGCCAATGGCTGCGGCAAGGTCGCCACGGTGGAGAGCCACACTGGTGTCGGCTATTGCACCAAGTGCGGCTACAACAATGCCGGCAGCTACTATCCCGGCTCCAGCAGCAACTCCGGCAGCTACTATGGGCACGACCACAGATATACGGATATGACCGGTTCCTCCCACTATGTGGAGTGCTTTACCAATTCCACCTGCCCCTACTTCAGAAAGCAGCAGGAGGCCCACTACAACACCGGCACGGGCTATTGCGCCTGCGGCTACTACGTCGGCAATACGTCCGGCAGCATCACGCCCGGCGGCACCACCACCGGCTACTTCGCCAAGATCTCCCAGAGCAGTCTGTCTCTGCAGGTGAGCGGCAATGCCACCCTGAGTGTGTCCCCCATGACCGGCTACTATAACTTCGACACGGTGACCTGGTCCACCAGCAACAACAGCGTGGTGGCTGTGTACGGCACCGGCACTTCTGTTACCGTCCGCGGCATCTCTGCCGGTATCGCTACGGTCACCGCCACGGTGACCTACGGCGGTCGGATGGATACCGTGGCCTGCCAGGTGACGGTCGGCACCGGCTCCAGCGTGAACGGCTTTACCATCACCAGTTCCACCGGCGCAAACCAGATGGACATCGGCGGCTATCTGCTGCTGACTGCCACCCCCAACTACAGCCTCGGCGGCAGCCTGATGACCAGCGAGCAGCTGGCTAGCCTGCGCTGGAGCAGCAGCAACCCCAGCGTGGCCGCCATCGGAAGCTACTATGGCAACAGCGGAACGAACTACAACATCGGCGCATCTGCGTATGTCTACGGTGTGTCCGCCGGTACGGCTACCATCTATGCCCAGATCCCCAATACGGAGTACTACGCCTCTTTTGATGTGACCGTGGGCGGCGGCGCTTCTGGCGGTCAGGTCAGCTACAGCCTCACCACCGGCGAGAGCCTGACGCTGGACAGCAAGTCCTTCGAGGAATTCTGGAGCCAGGTCACCTCTGGCCGCGGCAGCCTGAACTACGTTGTTTTCGGCGCGGCCTCCGGCTCTGTGGGCCAGCTGACCTATCGCCGCAGCAGCATGTATCCCGCCACTTCTGTTGGCTCCACCGCAGTTGGTTCCACCGCTTTCTACGCCAACGCTTCCTATAACCAGTACGCCATCAGCGACGTGACCTTTACTCCCGTGAAGGCCGCCACCACTGCCTACCGCACCGGCACCCTGGCTGTGCCCTTCACGGCTTACGGTACGGACAACTACTACAGCACCAGCACCACCTCCTATCGCGGTACGCTGTACATCATGGTCACCAACGGCAAGGTGGCAGACATCAGCTACAAGACTACCGGCTCCGCTCTGGCGCTGGTCCCGTCCGACTTCACTGCTGTCTATAAGAGCGCGATGAACACCTCCAGCGCATACACCAGCAATGTGTATATCCAGTTCAAGGATATTCCCATCAGCGGCGAGCTGTACTATAACTACAGCGTCAACAGCTATTACGGCTACGGCAGCGGCACCAAGCTCACCGCCAGCAACATCGGTACCATGCGCTTCTCCAGCATGGCCAACGCCGCCTACGGCATTGATGACATCAGCTATATTCCCGGCAACGGCAAGGTGAGCGACACCGTTACCTACGTGGCCTACAGCGCCGCCAACGGCGGTACGCCGCTGTATGAGGGTAAGATCGTGTTCACCGCAGGCGCTGCGCCCGAGATCAAGCACTACGCCGCTCTCAACAAGGCTGTGGCGTTCTCCGCCAACGATTTCTATAACAACAGCGACCTGCGCTATGTGGAGTATGTCTCCTTCGGCGCTCCCACCTCCGGTACGCTCTACAAGAACTATGCCAACGGCACCGGTACCCGCGTCACCAGCGGCGCAGCCTTCACCGTGAGCGGTGCTGGCAGCAGCTCTGTTCCCAGTGTCAACACTCTGACCTATGTCCCCGCCGCCAACTACACCGGCGTAGTGGAGATCCCCTTCACCGGCTCCAATGTTTTGGGCGGCAATATCACTGGCTCTGTGAAGATCTACGTGGCCAAGAGCTTCCCCGATGTGGCGAAGGGCTACAGCTGGGCCTCCGACTACATTCTGCGCCTGACCGCTGAGGGAGTCGTGGGCGGCAATGACGACGGCACCTTTGCCCCCGGCCGCGCGCTGTCCTATGGCGAGGCCCTGAAGATGATCCTGGAGGCCACCGGTAATTCCTCCACCATCTCCAAGAGCGGCCACTGGGCCAGCAACTACCTGACCAAGGCCTATCAGAAGGGCATGGTCACCAGCATGAACATCAACCTGGACAGCAAGATCACCCGCGATCAGGTGGCCGAGCTGGCTGCCAAGGCGCTGGGCATCAGCCCTGCCACCCGTGTGGACACCGGTATCACCAAGCCCTCCGACAGCAGCAACGGCTATGTTTACGCACTCTACAACGCCGGCATTCTCAACGGCACCACCACGAACGGTGTGAACCGCTATAACGGCTCCAACACCATCAACCGCGCGGAGATCAGCAAGATCGTCTGCCTGGTCAGCGATTATTACAGCGCAAACAAGTAAGTTCCTGCACCATCTTAAAACATAACAGCACCCCGGACATCCAAGGATGTCCGGGGTGCTGTTGTTTTGGTGCTTTTACAGGGAGACGTGCCGCTCAGACGGCCAGCTGCTCCACGACCAGAGCCAGCTTGTCGCACAGCGTTTGGGCCTGGGCGGTATTGCCGGTCTCCAGACAGCGGGCGATGCGGGTCTCCAGATCCTTTCGCTGGGCCTCCAGCTCCAGCTCGTCCCGGCTGAAGTGGCGCTTGTAGATCATTTTGCGGAAGGCGCGGCCGCTCATGGGGCGGATCGCGCCGTTTTCCACGTAGAGGATCGTGTCGGCGCAGGAGGCAATGCTGTAGAAATCGTGGGAGACCATCAGAACGGCACCCTGATAGGCGGTCAGAGCGTCCTCCAGAGCCAGCTGGGCGAAGGTGTCCAGGTGGCTGGAGGGCTCATCCAGCAGCAGCAGGTTCGCGCCGCTGACGGAAAGCTTGGCCAGCTGCAGCAGATTTTTCTCGCCGCCGCTGAGGTGGCCAACCCGCCGGTGCAGGCTGTCGGGGGCGAAGCAGTATTTTTTCAGATGGGCCTCGATGGCGGCCCGGTCCGCAAAGCCCAGGTCCTCCAGCTCCTGATAGATGGTGCTTTCCTTATGGAGAGCCTCGGCGTGGAGCTGGGAAAAGAAGGCGGGACGCGCCTCCTCGGAGAAGCGGATGGCGGGGGAGGCGTTTCGCTGAATGTCCCGTAGCAGGGAGGTCTTGCCGGTACCGTTGGGGCCGACCAGAGCCACCTTTTCCCCGGCGTGGACCGCAAAGGACACATGCTCCAGCAGGGTCTCCTGATAGGTCAGGCGATAATCGCTGACCTGCAGCAGCTCAGCGGGCTCCGGGGCGGGGGAGAGCTCCGGCAGTGTGATCTCCGGCTGGCGCAGCTCCACGAAGGGGGCTTTGATCTGCTGGGCCAGCAGGCGGTTCAAATAGCTGACCTTTTGCTTCAGGGTGCGCCCCTTCTGGGCCTCTGCCACCTCGGTGGCCTCGTCACGCAGGCGATCCACCATCTCGGTGGTGCGCTGGATCTCCGCGGCGCTGGCGGCAGAGGCCAGCTGCAGATCGATCTTCTTCTGCAGGCGGGAGTAGTTGTAGGCGGCAAAGCTGCCCTCAAACTCCTGCAGGTCCCCGTTTTCCAGATGCCAGATCTGGTCGAAGCAGTGTCCCAGAAGATAGCGGCTGTGGGTCACAACCAGGAGGGTGCCCTTGTAGGCGTTGATGAGCTGGCGCAGACCGTCCAGATTTTCAAAGTCCAGAAACACATCCGGCTCGTCCATCACCAGCAGGCCCGGACGGCGCAGCATCTGGCGAATGATCTGTACCAGCTTCAGCTCGCCGCCGCTGAGCTTTTCCAGGGGCAGCTCCGCCTTGTCCTCCAGCTCTGCTAGCTGCAGCTGGCGGCGGATATTCAGCTCGCAGTTGTCGGCATCCATGGAGTCGCTCTCGTCCAGCAGCTGCTGGTACTGCTCCAGGGCGCTCTCCAGCTGTTCGGGGTCCTCCATTCGGGCGCAGACGGCAGCGATGCGCTCCTGCAGGAGCAGGAAATCCGCGCTGAGGTAATCGGCCACGGTGATCTGCTGGTTTCCTTCCCGGGTGGCGAACTGGGTGACGCAGCCCATGCGCCCCGCGCCCTCGAAGCGGAGCTTGCCCTCATAGGTGAACTGCTCCGGGCGGAGCAGCAGGTTGATGAGACTGGTCTTGCCCGCGCCGTTGCTGCCGATGAGGACGCAGTGGCGGTTCGCCTCCAGGGTGAATGAGATGTTGTGGAACAGTTCCTTCTGGGGAAAGCCGAAGGACAGCTTTTCAGCGTAGATCATGGCGTATCCTCTGTATCGTCAGATTTTTTGAAAAACATGGATGCGGAAGGAGGCGCGGCAGTCCAGCGTCTCCAGCGCTGCCAGCCGGTCCTTCCCGGCCCGTGGGGTCTTCCAGGCGTAGGGCGTCATGCCGAAGAGGGCCTGAATGTCTGCCTGGGTGGGCAGGTGGAGGGAGAAATCCACAGGGACGATGGTCTCATAGCGGAAGCCCTCGTAGGGGGTCTCCCGCTCCTCGTTGGGATAGGGTTCGTCGTAGAGCACCGCCTTCATCTCCCACAGGTGCATAGCGGCGGGGACTACATAGAGGTAGTAGCCTCCGGGCCGCAGGACCCGGCGAAACTCCTCCGCCGCCAGCGGAGAGAAGACATTCAGCAGCAGGTCCACCGCCTCGTCTGCCACCGGCAGATGGTAGACGCTGCCCACGGCAAAGTCGATGCCGCCGTAGCGCTTAGCGGCCTTCTGTACAGAAAATTTGGAAATGTCGATCCCGGCCATCCGGGGTGCCTTCCCGGCATCCAGCAGAGCCTGACGGACACCGGAGGTGTAGTATCCCTCGCCGCAGCCCGCATCCAGCACCACAGGGGCGCTGCCGGTCAGCTGGACTGCGAGGGTACACAGGGCCTGACGCAGGGGGGCATAAAAGCCCTGGTCCAGAAAGGCCCGGCGGGCGGCGACCATGCCCTTGTCGTCACCGGGGGCCTTGGAGTGCTTCTGCCCCACGGGCAGCAGATGGACATAGCCCTCCCTGGCCCGGTCGAAGCAGTGGCCCGCGCCGCAGCGCAGGCCGCGTTCCTCTTCGCGGAGAGGGGTCCCGCACAGGGGACAGCGATAAAGTGACATAAAAAACCTCCCAGATGGTGTCACAGCATGGGGAAACGGGTGCTTTTATGGGTCAGCAGAGCGTCGTACAGGGCGTCCACATCCTTCAGGGTGCTCTCCGGGCCGAAGCTGACGCGCACCACACCGGCGGCAACCTTTTTCTCCAGACCCATGGCTACCAGCACGTGGCTGGCCTTGCCCCTGTGGCAGGCGCTGCCGGCGGAGATGCAGATGCCCCGGCTGTCCAGATCGGAGACGATATTCTGGCTGGGGTAGCCGGGCAGGGAGATGGACAGGATATGGGGGGCGTCCCCGCTGCCGATGAGTTGCAGTCCCTCGATGGTGCTGAGCTTCTCTACCGCATAAGCCCGGCACCGGGCCATATGGGCCCAGGTCTCCTCCAGGTGTTCACAGCGCAGCTCCACTGCTTTGGCAAAGCCTGCGATCTGAGCGGTGGGCTCGGTACCGGGGCGCAGGCCGCCCTCCTGGCCGCCGCCGTACAGCAGGGGGCGGGGATTGCGGGCCTTGCCGCCAATGTACAGCGCGCCGATGCCCTTGGGACCGCCCACCTTGTGGCCGGACAGGGCGATAAAATCCGCTCCCAGACTTTTGGCGGTGAAGGGGACCTTCAAAAAGCCCTGTACCGCGTCGGTGTGCAGCAGGGTTTTCCGGTTTTTCAGCAGGGCGGCGACCTCCTCCACGGGGAGGCGGACACCGGTCTCATTGTTCACCAGCATCATGCTCACCAGAGCGGTGTCCTCCCGCAGAGCGTCTGCCACCTGTTCGGCGGTGATGCGGCCCTGGCGGTCCGGCTTCAGATAGGTGACGGTGTAGCCCTCGCTTTCCAGCGCCTTCATACACTGCAGGACGGCGCTGTGCTCCACGGCGGTGGTGATGATATGCTTGCCCAAATGGCGGTTCTGATACAGGGCGGCCCGGATAGCCCAGTTGTCGCTCTCCGTGCCGCAGGAGGTGAAATAGAGCTGCTCCGCCCGACAGCCGAGGGCTTTGGCGATGGCGGCGCGGCCCTGCTCCACCAGGGCCTTGGCTTCCCGGCCAAAGGTGTACTGGCCGGAGGGGTTGCCGTATCCGGCGGTCAGTACCTCCAGCATGGTCTCGGCTACCGCCCGGGACACGGGTGTAGTGGCGGCGTGATCCAGATAGTGCATAGCAAAGCTCCTTCTCCCGTGGAAAAACCTTGCCACGGGGGACATAATATACTATAATTAACCTGTCAAAAAAGCAACTGTGTCACTTTATTTCAATAATTGCAACTAATTATTATATCTGCGCGGGCAGTAAAAGGCAAGGGGGAAACCAGTGAAAATCGCTATCTACACGCTGGGCTGTAAGGTCAATCAATATGAGACCCAGGCCATGGAGCAGGAGCTGACGGGCCGGGGGCATCAACTGGTCCCCTTTGAGGAGCAGGCGGACGCCTATATCATCAACACCTGCACCGTCACCGCTGTCAGCGACAAAAAATCCCGGCAGATGATCCGCCGGGCCAGAAAGCAGAGCCAGGATGCCGTGGTGGCTGTCTGCGGCTGCTATGCCCAGACCAAGCCGGAGGAGATCCGGGCGCTGGAGGTGGACCTCATCAGCGGCACCGGGGACCGGATGAAGTTTTTGGACCTGGTGGAGCATGCGGTGCGGGAGAAGGAGCCGGTGGTCAGCATGGATGCCGCCCTGCGCCGCCGCCAGTTCGAGGTGCTGCCCGCCGGGGGAATGGCCGCCCGGACCCGGGCTATGCTGAAGGTGGAGGACGGCTGTGTCAATTTCTGCTCCTACTGCATCATTCCCTACGCCCGGGGGCCTGTCCGCTCCTTGCCCCTGGAGATCGCGGTGGAGCAGACCCGGCAGCTGCGGCAGGAGGGGTACCGGGAGATCGTGCTCACTGGCATTGAGATCTCCTCCTGGGGTCAGGACCTGAAAAACGGCCAGAGCCTCATTGACCTGCTGGAGGCGGTGAGCCGCGAGGCGGGGGAGATGCGCCTCCGCCTGGGCTCTCTGGAGCCCCGCACCATCACCAAGGACTTTTGCCGCCGGGCGGCAGCGCTTCCCAACCTGTGCCCCCATTTCCATCTGTCCATGCAGTCCGGTTGCGACGAGACGCTGCGGCGCATGAACCGAAAATATGACACCGCACGGTATAGGGAGAGTGTCGAACTGCTGAACGCATACTTCGACCGCCCCGCTGTCACTACGGATCTCATCGTTGGCTTCCCCGGCGAGACGGAGGAGGAGTTTGCTCAGACGCTGAATCATGTCCGCGCCTGCCGCTTCGCGGAGATGCATATTTTCCCCTATTCCATCCGTACCGGCACTCCGGCGGCGGAGATGGAGCAGGTGCCCAAGGCTGTGAAGGAGGAGCGGGCCGCCCGGGCTGCCGCCGTGGCGGACGCGCTGCGGGCGACCTATCTGGCGGGCTGCGTGGGGCAGGTGTACCCCGTACTCTATGAGCAGACCTACGACGGGATCTGGCACGGCCATGCACCCAATTATGCCACCGTTGCTGTGGACTGCGGCGAGCAGCTGCACAACAGGGTGGTCATGACGCGGATCACTGAGGTGCGGGACGGACTGCTGGTGGGGGAGATCGTTGGTTGATGATTTTGGGGTATCCCGCGCCCCGGCACACTGGTCAGCAAAATTTCTCCCAATAGACTGAAGGGCAATTAAAGCTGTATTCCGAAAAAACCACGATGACGATGAACTACCAACTGAACAATCATATTTTGACCGATGCTGAAAAGCGGGCCATCCGATGCTATCAGAAGGCGGGCTTTGTTATTGACGGCGAGGCCTGCAAGATGGAGACTCTCAGCGGGAAAAGTGTGTTTTATCGGATGAGCAGAAAATAGTGCTCGCAGGCCGGGGAAGATGCGCCCGGCCTGCGAGCGCTGCCGCGGGAGTGAGAAGCACCGGACATTTTTCGCCTGTTTTCGGGCCATATGGGAATAAAAAGTTTAGAAAAAGGCGAGAAAACCCTTGCCTTTTACATTCCTGTGTGGTATGATAACCCATGTAAGATAGGTTAAACCAGAGTGGACTTCGCGGTCCGCTCTTTTTGTTGGCCTAATTTCAATGAGGAAAAATCAGACAACACCGGGGACCGCCCCGGCTTTTGTGAATTGAGGTGGCAGCATGGCAAAGGTGACGGAGATCGTCGCCCAGCTGGCGGCGCCCGCTGTGGAGGCGGCAGGCTGCGAGCTGTGGGACGTGGAGTATGTGCGTGAGGCAGGCGTGTGGTTTTTGCGCCTGTACCTGGACAAAGAGGGCGGCGTGGATATTATGGACTGCGAGCAGGTCAGCCGCGCAGTCAGCGATCTGCTGGACGAGGCGGACCCTATCGAGGGTAGCTATACCTTCGAGGTGTCCTCCGCCGGAGCGGAGCGTGTTTTGAAGCGGCCCGGGGATTTTCAGCGCTTCATGGGCAGCCCTGTGACGGTGAAGCTCTACAAGGCCCAGAACGGCCGCAAGGAGTTTGCCGGACATCTGGCCGGCTATGATAACGGCGCTGTCACCATCACCGTGGGCAAGAACGAGATGACCTTCGCCCCCGAAGAGGTGGCGCTGTGCCGCCTGCGGGTGGAGTTCTGAGAGCGGTCAAGAAGTGACGATCGGATAGATATATAACAGTAGGAGTATTATAATGAAGTGTGATGAAATTTTCGCCGCGCTGGAAATGTTGGAGAAGGAGCGCGGGATCTCCCAGACCTTTATGATGGATAAGATCATCCAGGCGCTGACCACCGCCTATAAGCGGGACCACGAGGGCGTGGAGAACGTGATCGTGGACGTGGACGAGGTCAGAAAGGACCTGAAGATGTTCGTGCAGAAGGAGGTCGTGGAGGAGGTCGAAAACCCCGGTACCCAGATGACCCTGACCGAGGCCCGGGCCAAGTTCGGTGCCCGCGTGGAGCTGGGCGGCGTGGTGAACATCCCTGTGGACAGCATGGAGTTCGGCCGCATCGCCGCTGGCAACGGCAAGCAGGTCATCATCCAGGGCCTGCGTGAGGCAGAGCGCGGCATGGTGTATGACGAGTTCAACTCCAAGCAGCACGAGATCCTCACCGGTGTGGTCAGCCGCATCGACCAGCGCAACGGCAACGTCTCCCTGCGCATCGGCCAGGGCAACGAGTCCACCGAGGCCATGCTCTCCGCCAGTGAGCAGATCAAGAGCGAGACCCTGGTGGAGGGCCAGCACGTGAAGGTGTACGTGGTGGAGGTCCGCCGCAGCACCCGCGGCCCCCAGGTCCTGATCTCCCGCACCCACCCCGGTCTCGTCAAGCGCCTGTTCGAGCTGGAGGTTCCCGAGATCTACGACGGCACGGTGGAGGTCAAGTCTATCGCCCGTGAGGCGGGCAGCCGCACCAAGCTGGCCGTCTGGTCGGCCGACCCCAATGTGGACGCCATCGGCGCCTGCGTGGGCCCCAGGGGCCAGCGGGTGAACAACATCGTGG
>CAYSDG010000063.1:0-11554 GCA_964429705.1 uncultured Oscillospiraceae bacterium
ACGCTGAAGCTGTTTGCGGTTACGCTGATCGGCGCCGTCCCACTGGGGCTGGTGGTTTCCTTTGGCTCCATGAGCTCCTTTCCGCCCCTGCGCTGGCTGACCAAAACCGTGGTGTGGATCATCCGGGGCACCCCGCTGATGCTCCAGCTCATCATCATCTTCTACATACCCGGCTACGTGCTACCCCGGTGGCAGCCCCTGGCCCAGCGGCGAGGCGGGTCGGTTCCTGGCCTCCGCGGTGGCTTTCATCATCAACTACGCCTGCTACTTCTCCGAGATCTACCGCGGCGGCATCCAGAGCGTGCCCCGGGGCCAGCAGGAGGCCGGGCTGGTGCTGGGCATGAAGCGCAGCGAGATCTTCTTCCGCATCACGCTGCTGCAGATGGTCAAGCGCATCCTGCCCCCCATGTCCAACGAGATCATCACCCTGGTCAAGGACACCTCCATCGCCCGCATCATCTCCATGCAGGAGGTCATCTGGGCGGGGTACGCCTTCCTCAAGGGTTCCCACGGCTACTCGGGCCTGATCTGGCCCCTGTTTTTCACCGGCGTATACTATCTTCTCTTCGTGGGCGCGCTCACGCTGCTGTTTGGCTGGCTGGAGCGCCGGCTCAGCTATTTTAGATGACAAGGAGACGAACGCATGGCGATCCTGGAAGTAAACCACATCGAGAAGCACTTTGGCTCCACCCGGGTGCTCAATGACATCTCCTTTCAGCTGGAGCAGGGACAGTCTCTGGCCGTCATCGGCTCCTCCGGCAGCGGCAAGACCACCCTGCTGCGCTGCCTGAACTTTCTGGAGCGGCCCGACGGCGGCACCATCGCCGTCCAGGGACAGACCATCTTCGACGCCGCCGACCCCGCCAACCAGAGCGAGGAGCAGATCCGCCGCAAGCGACTGCATTTCGGTCTGGTGTTCCAGTCCTTCAACCTCTTCCCCCAGTATACTGCCCTGGAAAATGTGATGCTGGCCCCCCAGCTGCTGGCCAAGAGCCAGCCGGGCTTTCAGCAGCAGCGGCAGGCGGTGCTGGAGCGGATCCGCCAGGAGGCCGCGGCGCTGCTGGCCCAGGTGGGGCTGAGCCAGCGGATGGACAACTACCCACACCAGCTCTCCGGCGGCCAGCAGCAGCGGGTGGCCATCGCCCGTGCCCTTGCCCTGCAGCCGGATATTCTGTGCTTCGACGAGCCGACCTCCGCCCTGGACCCGGAGTTGACGGGAGAGGTGCTGAAGGCGATACGCACCCTCTCCCAGCGCAGCACCACCATGATCATTGTCACCCACGAGATGGCCTTCGCCCGGGAGGTGGCCGATCAGGTCCTCTTCATGGACAACGGCGTTATCGTGGAGCAGGGGCCGCCGGAGCAGGTCATTGATGCCCCCCGGGAGGAACGGACCCGCCAATTTTTGAGTAAATATTAAGGTATACGGCTACGTGTTCTGTCGACAGGAACGGGGCTGTTCCGGCCCAAATCCACTTAGTTGGATCGCAGTTAAATTCCTAAAATTCCCTGCTGATTTTTCAAAATCAGCAGGGAATTTTTTACTCTCCTGTATTATCTTCTGTAGTTTGTACGGATACCAGCTTCGAGCAGAGCCGTTGAAGTTCGCCCGTCATAGATGTCAGTTCCTTGTTCTGTTTTTTCAAAATACCGCTGTTATAACAACTATAAGCCAATCAGTAATCAAAATGCGTTCCTCTTTTATGTTTTCGTTAATTTTTGGTACATCTTCATCAATTCCGCGACGCAGGTGGTTTCGGTGGTGGTTTTGATGTCAAAGCCATAGGCCTGCATGACGGCCTTGTCGTTCTGCTGGTGGGCGCGGCGCAGCTCCGGCGGCATAGCGACCTCATCGTAAAGGTCGGCAAGGCTGGCATCGGGATACAAGGCGCGTGCATCCAGAATGGCCTGGGCTGTCTGCTCGATCTTGGCCTTCTGCGCGTCGGTGGGCGTCGGCCACGGGAATGGATTGTAGACTAATTCTTTTGAATAACGGTAATCGCTCTTTAGTCGGCCACAGACTGTGCGCATCCATGCCATGTGAACATTGGAGGTAAGCACACCAAAGTGATACAGAGTTGCGTTAGGCAGAATTTGCACGGCATTTGATGCAATAACATCAGAATTTACAAATCCAATAGGAACATATCGCCGTCTCTCAGACGAGACACTCGGAACAATCAAAAAATCGACATCATCCGGTTGAGTAATTTGAGCAAATAAGTGCGGAACTTTAGCATAACCGTTAGTTGTTTTTGCCTTTGAGGACAGGCGAAACTCTCGCACAGAGGCTACTTTTTCGTACAAGATTTTGCTGTGTTTAATGTCTGTTGGAGTGGCTTTTTTCAGCCACAAACACCATCGTTTTTTCCCTTTTATGAACTCATCGGCTCCCACATACAGATGGAGCCATTTAGACAACTCTGGCTCTTTATTTAACAACTCTTCACGTTCGGCTTCAGAAATAACAAAAAAACCTCCATCACGCGGTTGGTTGCCAAAGTTCATTTTAGGAACATCGCACAAGGCGTTCTTGTGTGCGACAACAAAAGAATCGCTGCCCTCGACCAAGTAAGGACTAATATTGGATACAATCTTTCGATTTTCTCCAAAAAACAGTTGTTTTTTAGTGCGATTGAAATTCGAAAAACCAACGATTACACAGTGGACTGCTGCTTTATCCGTGCTTTCGCTGTTCCATTTAAATGTTTGATGGACGAAGTTTATGTGAACATTGTAATTATTCAGCAAAACGTCCCACAGAATAGGAACTTGAGCGCCTTGACAAATCGAGTTAGTTGACACAAAGGCTGCTTCAATCCGTGTCCCTTGAATTACTTGTGCAGTAATTTTGTACCAGCAGGTAACATAGTCGAGGTCTTGGACATCTTTGATGTCGCCAAAAATATCCTGCACCTCTTTTTTCTGCACACTACCTTGCTCCATCATACGAGCACCCACAAACGGCGGATTGCCCATGATGTAGTTCAACTTATCCTTTGACACCACACTTTCCCAATCCAGCCGCAGGGCATTGCCCTCCACGATATTGGCGTAGGATTTCAGTGGGAGGAAATCCAGAGACATATGGACAACGTCCTCAGTTTCTTTCATCATCTGGCTTTCCGCAATCCACAGGGCAGTCTTGGCAACGGTCACGGCAAAGTCGTTGATCTCAATACCGTAGAACTGGCCGATAGACACCTGAATGGGGTTGCCCATGTCCATGACAATCTGGCCCCTGTGGAGCAGCGACAGCGCCTCATTTTCCAAACGGCGCAGGGAAATATAGGTTTCGGTGAGGAAGTTTCCGCTTCCGCAGGCGGGGTCAAGGAATATCAGTCCCGCGCAGCGGGACTGGAAATTGCGCAATTTCGCGTCTCTGGTTCTTTCGACCTTGATAGCCTTGATCTCCTCCAACTCCGCACGCAGATCGTCCAGAAACAGCGGGTCGATAACCTTGTGGATGTTCTCAATGCTGGTATAGTGCATTCCGCCGGAGCGCCGGGTCTCTGGATTCAGCGTGCTTTCAAAGACCGCACCGAAAATGGTAGGTGAAATGGCAGACCAGTCAAAATTCTCGCTGGCGCGGGTCAGCAGCAGATTGATGATCTCATCGCCCAGCCGGGGAATTTCAATGGTTTCGTTGGCAAACAGGCCACCGTTGACATAGGGGAACGCCGCCAGATCCTCGTCCAGATAGGCATCTCGTTCCTCCGGCTTCTGGTCGAGGACCCGAAACAGATTGATAAGGGCCCGGCGGTCCTCGGCACGGTGCGCTTGCAGATAATCGTGGAACATCCCCCGTGTACCGAAAATGCCTGCGTCCTCAGCATACAAGCAGAACACCAGTCGGACACACAGGGCATTCAGGCTTTTCAGCGTTTCCGGGTCGCGGGGATCTTTGTACTGCTTCAAAAGAGCATCATACAGCACACCCACAAGCTCGCCAGCCTTCAAAGAAACCTCCATCTCTTTCTTGATGTGGCTGTCCCCGGTGTCAACAAGGAAGTTCAGGCGGTAATATTCCTTTTCCAGATCAGCCAGCTTGATGACCTCCGCCTCGCCGGTTGGCCGCTCCATGTCATAGACATAGAACTCAGAAAAGTTGCAGGTCACGATCCAGCGCGGGCGCTGGGAGTAAGGCAACTCGGCGGCGTAGCGCTTAGCCTGCTGAAACGGTGTCAACAAGGAGCCATCAGACTGCTTGATGGGTTTGTTCAAGTCCTTGCCGATACCCTTTTGCTCGATGAGGACATGGGTAGAGGGAATGAAACCGTCGATAAAGGAAGTGTGGTCCAGCATGATCTGGTCCTCAAAGGTGATGAACTTGTCCGGCTCGGCCACGCCATAAACTTTTTGGAGCAGCGCAAGCCAAAAGGTCTGACTATGACCTTTCTCATAGCCCTTGCCCGACCAATCGGCGGCAAACTGCTTTGCGGCGGCTCTGCGTTGTGAATCTGTCATGACACATTCCTCCAGTTGGGTTTTGAGCTTTTGTATTTTACCACATATTTGCGAATTTTGCCATAGGGTTGGCAGACACGTCAGCTTTGTTCCGAAAAATTTCTTTGAGCGATTCTACATAACATATAAAAATAGCAGCGCGAACCAACTAACTCGCACTGCTATTTCTATTTTTCAAACGACCAGGAGCTGTCACCAGCTCCTGGTCTCTCTTATCCCCTCACCCTTGGGATCAGCAGCAGCCTGTCGCGGGGCAGCTGCTGCTCGCTCTCCAGCTGGTTCACCTCCAGAATGGCCCGGCTGGTGGTGCGGTACTGCTTGGCCGCGGACCACAGGCTCTCCTGCCCGTCCAGCTTTCGCAGCACCAGCGAGGGCAGCGTCTCCTCCTCCGGCTCCTCCAGCTGCTCCGCGCCCGCCACGCAGAGATACCGCGCTGTCCGCCACAGCTCCATGGCGCAGTCCACCGGGAAGCGCAGCTCCACCCCCTCCGGCAGGATGCTGGCCGTCACCTCGTCCCGGCAGTCCCCCTGTCCGAACACAAAGCCATCCTCCTCCAGCTGCACGGGACAGGGCAGCTGCACCGACCGCTCCGCGCTGTGGAGCATGTCGTTCTCATCCACATACAGGCAGCAGGCTGTCACCGGCACCTCCACCTGGCTGCCGCCGCCGCGCTGCTGAAAGGCGCCGCAGCGGACGGAGGTCTCCACCACGCTCTTCACAGCCACGCCGGTCTCCAGCAGCACCCGGCCGCTGACACGGCGGCTCTGGCCGGGCTGCGTCTCCTGCAGGAGCAGCTCCTCCATCCGGGGCCGCACCGGGGCCGACGTGCTGTAGAGATCCGCCACCAGCTCCAGCTCCTCCTCCCGCCACACGGTGGCCCGCAGGCGCAGCTGGGTAGTCAGCGTCAGGGTGTGGCTGTCATCCCGGCCCCCCTCCGCGCCAACGGTGCAGCTGAGGCCCAGCAGCTGGGCCTCAGCCCGGCACTCCCAGCTCTCCTCCAGACCGCCGCCCTCCATGATCTGAGCGAAGGGCAGCTCCTGCCGCAGAAGGCCCACGCCGCCGCCCTCCTGCCGGTACAGGATCTGAGCGGCCACCAGCCCCTTCACCACGATCTTATTGCCGATGAGCTTGCTGTCGCCGCAGCGGGGCTGCAGCCGGACATGCAGCAGCTCCGCCGCCCCCTCCCTGCCGGCAGCCAGGGGCAGCTCCTCCGTGAAGGCGCACTCCTTCTCCCGCACGGCGGCGATGACCGTTGTCCGGCGCTTCTCCCGCAGCAGCTGCAGGCTGCCCTCCTCCTGGGCCGGGCCGCCGCACAGCGCCAGGGTGCGCTTTCGGCAGGCCGTGGGATACAGCGCCAGATCCACCCGCGTCAGCACCTTGCGGGGGTTCAGCACCCGGGTGTCGACGCTCCGCAGCGCCGCGCGGACGTGGAAATGCTCCAGCGCCCCCTCCTGGGTTTCGCCGCTGTACTGAAAGGGCAGCGGATAGCGCAGCACACAGGGGCCGCCCCCCTTATCCGGTATGTACAGCACGGAGATCTCCACCGTGCCGCTGACGGAAAACCGCCCGTCCGCCATCAGGTCACGGCTGGCGAGGCACACCTCCCCCGTGGTATCCACGACACGGGCAATATCGGTGCAGCTGTCCGGCACGATGCTCTCCCGCATGGTCTCGCAGGAGACCGGCGGCAGCTCCACCCGCTCATAAAAGTCATATGTGACCTGCTTGCATTGCAATTCCATTTGTTGTCCTCCCTTACCGCCCCGCAGGAGCGGGCGCTCTTTGTCTCATTGTATGAGAGGACGTCCCCGCTCATGCCTTGCTTTCGCAGAACCGGCGCAGAATGCCCCGCAGACACCGCGGGGCCCGCAGTACCATAAATCTCATAGCTCCTCCTTTCTATCGGCGCAGGCAGGCAAAGCCGCAGCCGATCAGCAGAAACGCCACCAGAAACAGCAGGAATCCCGTTGGAAAGATCGCCGCGATCAGGATGCCCGCCCCCAGGGCCAGCGCCAGCACCCCCATGGGCCGATGCCACTTGCAGCCCATTCCATGCCCTCCTCTCCCGCTCTCTGCTTCAGTATACGCGGGGAAAATGGGTTTGGTGAGGGTGTTTTTATCGTTAGCTGTTATCGGTTCGTTACGCTGTTTGGGGTATCCGCGCCCCGGAGCGGGGATGTTTCGCGCCCCGGCGCGAGGTACTTTGCCCGCGGCGGCAAAGTACCCAAAGCGCCGCCGAAACCGCTTCGGTTTCGAACTTCCCGCTTAACTGGGTTCTCGTGCGTGGCATCACCGGAAGAAAAGTTGTCGATAGTTGTTTCTCCTACTTAGATACTTCTCACCATACTTCGCCTGTCGGCCCTCGAAATAAGGGACCGCTAAAATTTTAGCCACAGCCACTGACGAAGATAGGCGCATTTGTGCTGTGGGATGCTGATGGTCCCGTTGACGAAACCCACAGGGCACCACCGCACCATTGTCAACAATGTTATTCAGCGGCACAAACCGACAATTCTGTTTGTCTCGACGTGTGGGCCGACAGGCGAAGTTCCGGGAGATGGATCTGGCACCAGGATTCGCCCGACCGAAAGTCTGTTTCTCTGCTGGCCCGCCGCACGGGCATTCGCCAAAAAAATCGGGGGGCCGGGGTGCTCCCCGGCGGCTTTTCGGACCTTTTGGCCGGTCAAAAGGTCCCCACCGGAGGTAAAAAGAATATCAAAAGATACAGGCCAAAGCACCTCGCGCCGGGCAGAATAAAGAAAAAACGGACCCCCGCCGCAGCGGGGGTCCATCGCGCCATTATTTACTGTTCCAGGCCCGCAGGTCCTTCAGCTCCCCGTGGAGCCGCAGATAGCTTTCGTGGCGGCTGCGTGGGATGAGGCCATCCTTCACAGCCCGCAGCACGGCGCAGCCCTTCTCTCTGGTGTGGCTGCACCCCACAAAGCGGCACTGCCCCAGATAGGGCGCAAACTCCACAAAGGTCTCCGGCAGCCGCTCCTTCAACTCCAGACTCAGGTCCTCCGCGTCGAAGGAGCTGAAGCCGGGGGTGTCGATGACCTCCGCGCCGCAGCTCAGGCGGTAAAGCTCCACATGGCGGGTGGTGTGCTTGCCGCGGCCCAGCTTTTCGCTGACCTCGTCCACCCGCAGGGAGAAGTCCGGCTCGATGGCGTTGAGGATGCTGGACTTTCCGACACCGGAGTTGCCAGTGAAGGCGGACAGCTTACCGGCGATCAGCGCCTTCAGCTCCTCGATGCCCTCCCCTGTCGCCGCGCTGACGCACACCGTGGGGAAACCCGCCGCCCGGTAGATCTCCGCCAGCTCACCGCCGTCGGCCAGGTCCGTCTTGTTGACACACACCACCACGCCGCAGCCCTTCAGCGCGGCGATGGCGGCCACCCGGTCGATGAGGAACGGGTCCGTCACCGGCACGGCGGCGGAGGCGATGACTACCAACTGGTCGATATTGGCCACGGCGGGCCGGTCGAAGGCGCTGCGCCGGGGCAGGATCTCCCAGATCATCCCCTGGCCCGGCTCCGTCTCCTTCACCTCCACCAGATCCCCCACCAGGGGGCTCATGCCCGCCTGGCGGAATTTTCCTCTGGCCCGGCAGGTGGTCAGCTCACCGCTGCCTGTATCCACATAGTAGAAGCCGCTGAGGGCTTTCATGATCCTTCCCTTACTCACCGAATGTGATCTCCCTGTCTGTCTGCAAAATACCGTCTGCGTAGATGCGCAGCTGATAAGTCCCGGCCTTGGCGTACAGCGTCTGCTCCAACAGGAAGCCGGGGGCCAGCTCGCTTTCGAACATCGGCGTGTCGTCCAGATAGATCTCCACCGCCACAGCCGTCTCGCTCATGGGAACGCTGAAGGAGATATGCTGCTCCAGCAGCTTCGCCCCATCGCTGTAGGTGAAGGTGATGACGGTGCCCTCGGCCACCTGTTCGTTTTCATCCACGCTCTGGCTGAGGACCTGGCCTTCCTTCTCCGAGCCCTCCACCGCCGTGAAGGCGGCGATGAGCTTGCGCTTGTTCATCTCCTGCTGCACCCACTCCATGGACTGGCCCACGCAGGCGGGCATGTCGTGGTAGATGATCTCCGGGCCCTTGCTGAGCACCAGCGTCACCTCGCCGCCCTCCGCCAGAGGCTCGCCCGCGGCGGGGACGGTGCGCACCACATAGCCCTCGGGGTACTCGTCGCTGTACTCACTGTCCGGCGAGATCTTCACCAGCAGGCCCAGCTTGCTCATCTCCTTGTTCTGGTCCAGGTACAGCTCCGCGCTGCGCTTTTCCATGCCCACCAGGTCCGGCATCTGTCCGGAGTACGGCCCCAGGCTGACGGTGACGTTGATGACGATCTTCTCCTCGCCGTCCATCTTTTTCTTCCGGCCCTCCAGGGGGTCCTGGGCGATGATTTGACCCACGGGGATGTCGCTGTTGTTTTCGTATTTGGACTCCACGATCTGGAAAATATTCTCATCCAGCAGCGCGGCGGCCTCCTCCACGGTGCAGCCCGTCACCTTCGGCACCTCGTACTCCGTGATCTCCGGGGTGGTGAAGCTGCCCATGATGGAGTCGTAGACATTGGTGATGGCGAAGTAGCCGATCACCGCGCACACCGCGATCAGCAGCAGCGGCCGCACCCAGCTGAAGCGGGGGCGCTCCTCCTCGTACTCGTCCTCCTCCTGGGGGGGCGGCGGCGCGTGGCGGCGGGGCTCCCCGTGGGGCGGATTCTGGTGGGCGCGGGTGGCGGCCACATTGGGGATGAAGCGGGTGGGCTCATCCACGCTCCCCTCCGTCTGCAGATCCTCCACGCTGTAGTCGAAGCGCACGTTGGGGTCCTTGCGGAAAGCCTCCAGGTCCTCCAGCATCTCGTCCGCCGTGGCGTAGCGCTTGCTGCGGTCGGTCATCATGGCCTTGCAGCAGATCTGCTCCAGCGCCTCCGGGATGTCGGGGTCGATCTCCCGGGGGGGCTTGGGGGTGGCGCTGAAATGCTGGATGGCGATGCTCACCGGGTCCTTTCCGTCGAAGGGCAGGCGGCTGGTGAGCATCTCATAGAGCACCACGCCCGCGGAGTAAATATCGCTGCGGTTATCGGTGTAGTCGCCCTTGGCCTGCTCCGGCGAGATATAGTGGACGGAGCCGATGGCCTCGTTGGCGGCGTGTGCATTGCTGATGAGGGTGGCAATGCCGAAATCCGTCACCTTCACGGTGCCGTCCCGCAGTATCATGATGTTCTGGGGCTTGATGTCCCGGTGGACGATACCCCGGCTGTGGGCGTGGCTGAGGCCCTTCATGATCTGGGTAATGAAGTGGAGGGCCTCCGGCCAGTTGAGCCGGCCCCGGCGCTCCATATACTGCTTCAGGGTGATGCCGTCGATCAGCTCCATCACGATATAGTCCATATCGCCGCCCCGGCTGACATCGTACACCGCCATGATATTGGGGTGACTGAGCATGGCAACGGCCTGGGACTCATCGTGAAACCGGCGGCGGAACTCCGCGTCCTCGCTGAGATCCTTCTTCAGCATCTTGATGGCCACCAGCCGGTTCAGCCGGTGACACTTGGCCTTAAAGACCACGGCCATACCGCCGGTGCCGATGACCTCCAGGATCTCGTAGCGGTTATCCAGCATCTTTCCTATGTATCGTTCCATAGTCAAGGTTCCTTTCTTCAGTCTCCGGCTCAGCGCTGACGCATCAGCACCGCGGTCACGTTGTCGGCCGCGCCCCGGCTCTTGGCGATGTCCAGCAGCCGGTTCAGGCAGCTGTTTTCATCGCCGGTCTGGAGGATCTCCCGCTCCATCTCCTCGTCCAGCACCGTCTCCACCAGGCCGTCGGTGCAGAGGAGGATAGCGTCGCCGGGCTGCAGCTGCACCAGATAGGTGTCGCACTCCGTGCTGGCGTCCGGCCCCAGGGCGCGGGTGATGAGATTGCGGTCAGGGTGGCTGCGGGCCTCCTCAGCGGTGATGTTGCCCAGCTCCACCAGCCGCTCCACCAGGGAGTGATCCCGGGTGACGCGGACGATGCGCCGCTCCCCCTCGTCCACCTGGCCGACGCAGCGGATGAGATAGGCCCGGCTGTCGCCCACATTGGTCAGCAGGGCCTGGTCGCCCCACACCACAGCGGACACCAGCGTGGTCCCCATGCCCCACAGCTCGTCGCTGTCCTTCGCCCGCTCATAGACCGCGCTGTTGGCGGCGGACACCGCGAAGCTTGTCACCTTCTGCACCTCGCGGGGCGTCATGCCCCGCTGCAGATTGGCCAGGCATGAGCTTAAAAAGGTCTCTGCCGCCAGCTGGCTGGCCAGAGCGCCGCCCCGGGGGCCGCCCATGCCGTCGCACACGACACCGACGAGATGCCCCGATTCCTCGCTGAAGCGGACGACGTAGGTATCCTGGTTCTCACTGCGCACCAGACCCACATCCGTCATGCCCCAAACATTCATCATAATGCAGTGCTCCTTTTTTCGTCTTCCATGGCCTTGCGCCGCAGCTGGCCGCAGCTGGCGTCGATGTCGCCGCCCAGGCTGCGCCGCACGGTGGCGGTGATGCCATGGCTCTCCAGCCGCTGCTGGAACTGGCGGACGCGCTTACTGGGCTTGAGCGGGCTCTCCGCCACGTCGTTGAGGGGGATCAGGTTCACGTGGCCCGGCATCCCCTTCAGCTTTTTGGCGATGAGGTCCGCCTGCCAGTCCTGGTCGTTGACGCCGTCGATCATGGCGTACTCGAAGCTGATGCGGCGGCCTGTGCGCTGGAAGTACTCATGGCAACAGGCAAACAGCTCCTCCACATCATAGGCCCGGTTCACCGGCATGATCCGGCTGCGGGTCTCGCTGTCGGGAGCGTGGAGGGACACGCTGAGGGTCAGCTGCAGCTCCTGCTCCGCCAGGCGGCGGATGCCGGGCAGCAGACCGCAGGTGGAGAGACTGATGTGGCGCATCCCGATGTTCAGTCCGTCGGGGTGGTTCACCAGCTCCAGAAAGCGCATCACATTGTCAAAGTTATCCAGCGGCTCACCGATGCCCATGAGCACGATGTTGCTGACGCTCAGGCCGCTGTCCAGCTGGGTGAAAAGCACCTGGTCCAGTA
>CAYSDG010000064.1:0-11187 GCA_964429705.1 uncultured Oscillospiraceae bacterium
CGCCGTTGTAGCCGGTGGAGATGATCTCATCGTTCTTCACGATGATCGCGCCGTAGCGGCGGCGCAGGCAGGTGGACCTCTCCAGAACAGTAGCGGCAATATCCAGATAATAAGTATCCTTGCTGATACGATCCATTCAGCACCTCCTGAACATTCTCTTTACAGTATGACGGATTTTACAGCAAAAATCAAGAAAAACTACAGAATTCCTCACCATCAGCCCGCAAAAAACGCTGTCGGTGGCGGCCGGGTCCCGTCTGCCGCCTGACGCGCCCTCCGCGCCCCGCCGAACAGGCGCTCAGCCGAACACTTTTCTGCCCCCCAGATAGGTGGCGTACACGGGAATATCCCGGATCTGCTCCGGGGACACCGTGAAGGGATCCTGCTCCAGCACAACGAAATCGGCCAGCATCCCCGGGCGGATCCGCCCCTTCCGGCCCTCCTCAAAGCTGCTTTCAGCGCCGCGGATGGTATAGCTGTCCAGTGCCTCCTGCACAGTGAACGCCTCCTCCGGCAGATGGGGACCCCTGTGACCCCGCAGCGTGCTGCGGGTCACCGCGCACTGTATACAGGCCATCACGTCCGGCTGCTCCACCGGGCAGTCGGTGCCGTTGCTGACGGAAACACCGCTGCGCATCAGGGTCTTCCAGCTGTAGCTGGTGGCGGCCAGCTCCCGGCCGACGCGCTCCTCCAGAATGTTGACATCATAGTCCAGGAAAATGCTCTGCGCATACACATGCAGCCGCAGCGCCGCGATCTTCCGCAGCTGATCGGGGCGGGTAATCTGGCAGTGGACGATGCCATGGCGGTGATCCTCTCTGGGGTGGGCCGCCAGCGCCTTCTCATAGGCGGACAGCACCCGGTCCAGACAGGCGTCACCAATGGCGTGGACCGCCACCTGCATCCCGTGGGCATGAGCATAGCCTATCATCTCATCCATCGTCTCCTGGATAAAGACCGGAATGCCGCAGGTAGAGGGATCGTCTGCGTATGGACGGCTGAGATAGGCCGTGCGGGGTCCAAGCGCGCCATCGCCCAGCATTTTCAGCGGACCGATCCGAAACAGCTCCGTGCCGACACCAGTATGGCAGCCGGCAGCCAAAAATCCCTTCAGGCTCTCCAGATTCGCAAAGTTGCTCTGCTCGCACACCCGCACCGTCAGCTCGCCGGTCTCCTCCAGCTCCTGAAAGGCCACGTTGACCTCCTGCCAGGGGAGCTTTCGGTACACACAGTAGTCGTCGCTCTGGCTGCTGGTGATGCCGCGGGCGTTCAGTTCCCGGCAGGCGCAGCGAATCATGTCCTTCAGCTCCTCTCTGCCAGGCTCCGGCATCGCGTCATAGACCTGATCCATCGCATTGTCAAAGAAGCGGCCGTCCGGCTCGCCATTTTCCAGGCCGATCCGCCCGCCGTCCGGCTGCGGCGTGTCCGCCGTCACGCCCAGCAGCTCCAGCGCTCTGCTGTTGACCACCAGGCAGTGGCCGCAGGCCCGGACCGCACAGATGGGAACCCGGGTGGAGACCCGGTCCAGATCATAGCGGTCCGGCATCCGGCGCACATCAGTGAAATAGTCCTGGTTCCAGCCGCGGCCCATCAGCCACGCCGAGCCGGTGTGGGGGTTGGCCTCCTCAAACTCCCGCAGGCAGCGCAGCAGCGCCTCCAGGCTGTCGGTATGGGCGGCCAGCTGGGCTGTGCGCAGAGTGCGGCCGTAGTTGAGCAGATGCATGTGGCTGTCATTAAAGCCGCTGCACACAAATCTGCCCTCCAGGTCCACCAGCTCCGTGTTCTCCTCCGCCATTGCCAGCGCCTCCCGGCTGCTGCCCGCAAAGATGAACTCGCCGTCCTCCACGACAAACGCCTCTGCCAGAGGAAGCTCCCCCGTATAAACCGCGCCATTGTGATAGATGCTTCTCATATTCCGCCGCCTCTCTCCATTTTTCATTCTGTCCCGCGCCTCCGCTCCGAAGGAGCGCAGACACCGACAGGGCCGCTGTATTTGCGGAAATTATACTATCGCCGCCCCCCTGTGTCAACAAAGGCCCCGCCAGCGCGTCTCTCAGTTGCACAAATCCCATCACTTGTGGTATAATAGTTGCCCTGCCGAACTGGCAGTATCAAGATCATCAACGAGAGGAGACAGCCTATGCGCATCGGAGGAGTGGAGATCAACTCCCAACTGGCCCTGGCCCCCATGGCCGGCGTAACAGACGCCGCCTACCGGCAGATCTGCTCGGAGCTGGGCGCGGGTCTGACTTATACCGAGCTGGTCAGCGCCAAGGCCCTGTGCTATCAGGACAAAAAAAGCAAGCAGCTGCTGCAGCCCTTCCCCGGCGAAAGCCCCTTTGTAGCCCAGATCTTCGGCAGCGACATCCAGTGCATGGCCGAGGCCGCGCAGATCGCCATCGAGGCCAGCGGCGCGGAGCTTCTGGACATCAACATGGGCTGTCCCGTGGGAAAAGTAGTGAACAGCGGCGACGGCTCCGCCCTGATGAAGGACCCGGAGAAGGCGGCCCGCATCGCCGAGGCTGTGGTAAAGGCCTCCCCTGTGCCGGTGACGGTGAAAATGCGCCGGGGCTGGGACAAGAGCAGCATCAACGCTGTGGAGCTGTCCAAAATGCTGGAGGGGGTGGGCGTCAGCGCCATCGCCATCCACGGCCGCACCCGGGTACAGATGTACAGCGGTGTGGCGGACTGGTCCACCATCCGGGAGGTGAAGGAGACCGTGCAGATCCCTGTCATCGCCAACGGCGACATATTCGCCCCGGAGGACGCGGTAAAGATCCTGCGGCAGACCGGCGCGGACATGGCCATGATCGGCCGCGGCTGCTTTGGCAACCCCTGGCTTTTCCAGCAGGCCCGGGCCGCTCTGGCGGGGGAGCCCATCCCGGACCGTCCCGGTCTGGCCCAGCGGTGCGACACCGCCGTGCATCAGATCGAGCTGGCAGCCCAGTATCTCTGTGAGAAGGTGGCAGTCCTCACCGCCCGGCGGCACTACGCCTGGTATCTGAAGGGCGTGCCCCACTCCACTTACTATAAGGACCAGATCGTCCGTATGGAGACGCTGGAGGATGTCTACCGCGTGACGGCGGGGATCAAGAGGGACCTGCGGGATGATGGATAAGCTGGTCCGGGCGGCTGCCAGCGGCGATCAGGATGCCTTTGCCCAGCTGGTGCGGCTGCATGAAAACAAAGTATATCACCTGGCTCTCCGGCTGTGCGGCAGTCCGGAGGACGCCATGGATGTAGCACAGGATGCCTTCCTGGCGGCCTGGCGGGGCCTGCCCAATTTCCGCGGAGAGGCGGGGTTCTCCACCTGGCTGTACCGGCTGGTGAACAACGCCGCCATCGACCATCTGCGCAAAACCAAAAAGCAGCAGAGCGATGTCAGTCTGGATGACGACGAGGGCCGCCTGGAGCTCCCCGACGGCAGTCCTGGCCCCCAGGAGACCGCTGAGGGCGGCGAGCTGCGCGCAGCCGTGGCCGCTGGACTGGACCTGTTGGGAGATGACCACCGACAGGTGCTGGTGCTGCGGGAGATCCAGCAGCTGAGCTACGATGAGATTTCCGACGCTCTGGGGCTGGATCTGGGGACGGTGAAGAGCCGTCTGAGCCGCGCCCGGAGCGCTCTGCGAAAAATTTTGCTGCAGAGCGGGAACTTATCCGGCTATCTGCCGTCTAATCAGTCGGAACAAAAACGAAAGGGGGGCGCAGGCCGTGGAAAACTGCATTGAATATCAGGAGCGGATCAGCGCCCTGCTGGACGGCGCTCTGCCCGAGCGGGATCGCCAGAAGCTGCTGGAGCATCTGGCGATCTGCCCCGCCTGCCAGGCCTATATGGACGATCAGCTTGCTATCCAAGCCGCACTGACTGCGCTGGATGCCGAGGCCCCGGCGGGCTTTGCCGACACGGTGATGGCCCAGGTTCGGGAGACCGTCCAGGATCGCCCCGTTAAAAAGGTCATATTCTTCCCCCACTGGCGGCGCTGGACCGCAGCCGCCGCCTGCTGCGCCCTGGTGCTGCTGGGAGCCGCGGGATGGGGCCGGGGCCAGCAGCCTATGCCCCTCTCCGCCCAAGACACCGGCGGCCTGGCCCGGGTACAGGAGGATGTCGCCGCCCACACCGCTGATGACACCGCACTCCCGGCGGAGACCGCGCCCTGTGTTCTGTCCACCGACAGCGACCTGGCCCGGCAGTGGGTCCAGGACACTCTGGACGCCGGGTCTGACGCAGCGGAGCGCTGGACTCTGACCGCAGAGCAGCTCACGCAGCTGCGCACCCTGCTGGACGATGCCGGAGAGGTCTACACCTGCTCCGCCGCCGACAGCGGCTGGTCCGTGGTGCTGGAGCCGTAAAGCCTCCGTTAAGCATCCGGCGGTGTCTTGACAAGAGGGGATTCTTCCCCTATAATGTTGCTCAACATCTTGAAACAGGAGGTCTGCTGCACCAAATGGACATTGGCGATGGCGACGGCACCCCCAACCGAAACAGCGTTCCCATACACATAAATAGATATGCAGGACATGGTGCCGTGAGCTGACCACAGCTCACGGATCGTGTCCTGTTCTGTTTTTCGGAACGCACCAATGCATGAAGAAAGAGGTATTTTTTATCATGGACAGTATCGGTTTTCTATTGTTGATCCAGGTGATCCTGATCGCGCTGAACGCAGTTTTCGCCAGTGCGGAGATCGCCGTCCTCTCCCTGAGTGAGACCAAGCTGGAAAATCTGGTGGAGCAGGGCAACAAGAAGGCCAAGCGCTTACAGAAGCTCACCCGGCAGCCTGCCAAATTCCTGGCTACTATCCAGGTGGCCATCACCCTCAGCGGCTTTCTCGGCAGTGCCTTTGCCGCCGAAAATTTTTCTGACCCGCTGGTGGACTGGCTGCTGGGCATGGGTATACCCATTCCCCGGTCTACGCTGGACACCATTGCCGTGGTGCTCATCACCCTGATCCTGTCCTATTTCACCCTGATCTTTGGTGAGCTGGTACCCAAGCGCATCGCTATGCAGAAGGCAGAGGCCCTGAGTCTGGGCATCTCCGGCCTCATCAGCGGCATCTCCGTGCTTTTTGCCCCCATCGTGGGGCTGCTGTCCGTCTCCACCAACGCGGTGCTGCGCCTGTGCGGCATTGACCCCAACGAGACCGAGGATGACGTCAGCGAGGAGGAGATCCGCATGATGGTGGACGCCGGCAGCAAAAAGGGGGCCATCGACGAGGAGGAGCGGGACTTCATCCAGAATATTTTCGAGTTCGACGACCTGACCGCCGGAGACATCGCCACCCACCGCACCGACGCCACCCTTCTGTGGACCGAGGACTCCCCCGAGGAATGGGCCAAAACCATCCACAATGTCCGCCACACCCTCTACCCCGTCTGCGATGATTCTCCCGACAAGGTGGTTGGTATTCTGGACTCCCGGGACTACTTCCGCATGACCGACCGCAGCCGCGAAGCCCTGATGGCCAGCATCAAGCCCGCTTACTTCGTGCCGGAGACCATCAAGGCTGACGTTCTCTTCCGCAACATGAAGCAGAGCCGCACCTCTCTGGCCGTAGTGCTGGACGAATACGGCGGCATGGTGGGTATCGTCACCATCAATGACCTGCTGGAGGAGCTGGTAGGCAAGTTCAGCGACGAGGCTACCGGCAGCCAGAGCGACGAGCCCCATCTTCAGCAGACTGGCGATGATACCTGGGCTGTGTTCGGCAACGTGTCCCTGTCCGACATCGAGGATGCCACCGGCATCGCTCTGGAAAGCGAGGAGTACGACACCTTCACCGGTCTGGTATTCGATCTGCTGGGCATGGTCCCCGCCGACGGCAAGCAGAGCATCGATTTGGAGAGCGACCAGCTCAGCATCCACATCAGCCAGGTGTCCGCGCATCAGGTGGAGAGTGCGGCCATCCGGCGCAAGCCGACAGCGGCTTCCCAGAGCGAAGAAGATTGATCCTTCTGTACATATGATCAGCTGCCAGAGGCCCTGCGGGGCCTCTGGTTGTTTTTTCTTCGGCAGATTTCCTTTTTGTCTGTAGCTGTCATCTATTCGATCCTTTGTTTTGTCTCCGACGGGGACCTTTTGACCGGCCAAAAGGTCCAAAAAGCCACCGGGGGACACCCCCGAGACCCCCAATGTTTTGGGCGATGGCTCAATTTAGCATCAGAAGGAGCAACAGTCCTTCGCATTTGCGGTTCGGTGTCAGATGCAGCTTATCCGACTTCGCCTGACGGCCCACGACGCCGAGATAAACAGACTCGCTGGTTTGTGCCGCCGTCTTACTTTGCAGCCCATGGTGCGGTGCGGCCCTGTAGTCTCGTCAACGGGACTCTCAGCACCCCACCACACAAATGCACCCGGTTTGGTCAGCGGCTTCGGCTAACATCTTAGCGGCTCCTCATTTCGAGAGCCGACAGGCGCACTGCTGCAAGATGGTTCTTGGTGAGAGAACCGACTTTCGACAATATATCCTATTCTGATGCCACGCACGACCCGCCACGCAAAAGCGGGGAGTCAGGCCCGAAGGGGGCCGTGGGCCTGCGCAGCCGTTAGCAGCTCTACTGCTTTACGGATGCGGCGTACCCCTTGCGGGTAAAAGTCACCCGCGCCCGGCGCGAAATCTCCCTCGGCCGGGGCCGCCCCATGCCCCCACATTTTGTCACATCCTCCATTTACAGCGCCGCCGCCCTGTGCTATAATCCCACCCGACCGGTTTCCACACCCGGTCCAAGCGCGGCGCGCCGCGTTCGTTCAGGGCCACACGCCCTGTTCTCTAAACAAAAAATGGAGGTACAATTTAATGAAGCATTTTTCCACCCGCCAGCTCACGCTGGCCGCCCTTGTAGCCGCCCTGTATGTGGTACTGGGCTATTTTGGCAGCATCTTCAGCCTGACCTTCGGTGTGATCCAGTGTCGGTTCGCCGAAGCCCTGACGGTGCTGCCCTTTCTGTGCCCTGTGACCACCTGGGGGCTGTTCGTGGGCTGCATCATCACCAATATCCTCAGCCCCTATGGGCCTCTGGATCTGATCTTCGGCTCCCTGGCCACACTTCTGGCGGGCCTGCTCACCGCCCGGTGCAAAAGCCGCGCTCTGACCCCCCTGCCGCCAATTCTGTGCAACACCGTGATCGTCAGCGCGGTCATCGCCTTTCAGGAGACCGGGCTGACTGCCGCCTTTCCCGCCGCCTTCAGCTACCACGCGGTGACTATCGGTTTGGGTGAGGCTGCCGCCTGCTACGTTTTGGGCTCTCTTCTGCTGACTTTTCTGCCAAAATCCCGGATCCTCGCAAAAAACTTTGGAGAAAGTTGAAAATTTCTCTTGACTTTTTTGTGAAATTTGATATAGTAGTAGAGCTTGCAAAGCGCAAGCATATCCTTGCCCCTGTCTGAGAATGGGGGCCATCAGTCCAAAAGGAGGTGCAACCATGGCTAAGATTTCCGCTAACTACGAGGTCGTTTACATCGTCGATCCCGCTATCGGCGAGGAGGCTATCGCTGCGACTGTTGAGAAGTTCAAGACTCTGGCAGAGCAGAACGGTACCGCTGTTGAGGTCGAGGAGTGGGGCAAGCGCAAGCTGGCTTACGCGATCGACTACAAGACCGAGGGCTACTACGTCCTGATGAACTTCACCAGCGAGCCCGCTTTCCCCAAGGAGCTGGACCGTGTTCTGGGCATTACCACCGGCATCCTGCGCTCCATGATCGTCTGCAAGGGCGAGTAATTGGGTAAAGGAGGACTCTCCGCATGTTAAACCGCATCATTATCATGGGCCGTCTCGTGCGTGACCCCGAGCTGCGTACTACGCAGTCCGGTATCGCCGTGACGAGCTTCACCCTCGCTGTGGACCGCGACTTCAAGAGCCGCGACAACAGCGAAAAGAGCACCGATTTCATCGATGTCGTTGCCTGGCGTCAGACCGCTGAGTTCGTCTGCAAGTACTTCACCAAGGGCCGCATGGCCATTGCTGAGGGCCGCCTGCAGATCCGCGAGTGGAAGGACCGCGACGGCAACAACCGCCGCACCGCTGAAGTGGTGGCGGACAATGTCTACTTTGGCGACAGCAAGCGTGACAGCGCCGGTGACAATGGTTACGGCGCAGCCCCCTATGGCGGCGGCTACAACAGTGCCCCCACCGGCGGCTATGGTGCAAACGCGGGCTACGGTGTCCCCGACAGCTCCGGCTTTGCCGAAATCGATGACCAGGACGGCGACCTGCCCTTCTGATCGGTACTCAACTTTTGCGGCAGTTGCTGCCGACACTAATAAGGAGGAAATTTCCAATGGCTATGGAACGTGAGAATAGACCCGCTCGTCCCGCCGCTCCCCGCAAGCGCAAGAAGGTTTGCCAGTTCTGCGTGGACAAGTGCGAGCACATCGATTACAAGGATTCCGCCAAGCTGCGCCGCTTCATCTCTGAGCGCAGCAAGATCCTGCCCCGCCGTACTACCGGCACCTGCGCTATGCATCAGCGTCAGCTGACCGAGGCCATCAAGCGCGCTCGTCAGATCGCTCTGCTGCCCTACGTGACCGAGTAATTCCGGCACAGCGTAAAAGCGTGATAAACCGCAAGTCATCACTGATGGCTTGCGGTTTTTTTATATTCTCTCGCAAAAATCTCAAAACGACACCGCGCCTCTTGACAGCTAATGAGTATTAGCTTGTAATGCAGCTAATATGAGGCAGTATGGAACAGAAATCGACCAGACAGCGCATTTTAATCGAGGCGCTGCACCTTTTCGCCCAGGAGGGCTATGATGCCGTCACCGTGGAGCAGATCGCAGGGGCCGTGGGCATCAAGGCTCCCTCTCTCTACAAGCACTACCAGAGCAAGCGGGATATTTTTGACCACATTCTCCTGCAAATGGAACAGCAGGACGGAGAAAACGCGGCGGCCTGCTCCCTGGCCGAGCTGGTCGCCTTCAGTCGGCAGCAGTTCTGCTACTGGACGGAGGACCCCTTTGCCTCTGATTTTCGAAAAATGTTGACGCTGGAGCAATACCGCAGCCCGGAAATGAACGCCCTATACCACCAGTATCTGGGGGCTGGGCCGCTGCAGTACACCGCGAACCTGCTGGGCTCCCAGGAGAAGGCCCTGGCCTTCTATGGGCCGATGCACCTGCTGTACAGCGTATACGACCAGACAGCGGACCGCGAGGCAGTGCTTGCGCTGCTGGACAGGCATCTGTCGGGGTGGCTGCTATGAGCTTTGTCCTTCCGGAGCACTGGCGCGCCCTGGCGGCCACCCAGCCCCAGTGGACCCCCGGCCGGATCATTTTACAGGAAAAGGGGCTGTACCGCCTGTGGACCCACCAGGGCGAGCAAAAAGCACTGGTGTCCGGCAAACTGCAATTAGATGCCCGCTCCCCCTCCGACTATCCCACCGTGGGGGACTACGTACTGGCGGACACCGGAGACCCGGACATCGCCATCATCCACCAGCTCCTCCCCCGGGCAAGTCTGCTGCTCCGCCGGGCAGCGGGCGACAGCAGACTGGAGCAGGCGGTGGCCGCTAACATCGACATCCTGTTTCTCTGCATGAGCCTGAACCGGGATTTCAACCTCCGCCGTCTGGAGCGCTATCTCTCCATCGCCTGGGACAGCGGCGCAGTCCCAGTGGTAGTGCTGACCAAGACAGACCTCTGCAGCAATCTCCCCCAGCGCCTGCATGCAGTTGAAAATGTCGCCGTTGGGGTGGGTATTCTGGCGGTCTCCACCCTGACAGATAGCTGCCAGCAGCTGCTGCCCTATCTGACAGCGGGCCGTACAGTGGCCTTTGTGGGCTCCTCCGGCGTGGGGAAATCTACCCTCATCAACTGCCTGCTGAGGGAGGAGCGTCTGGCCACCGGCGGTCTGCGGGGCGTCGACCGCGGCCGCCACACCACCCCCCACCGGGAGCTGCTGCTCCTCCCACAGGGCGCCATGGTCATCGACACACCGGGAATGCGGGAGCTTGGCCTGTGGGATGCCGCTGCCGGTGTGGAGCAGACCTTTCAGGACATCGAAGCACTGATCGCCCAGTGCCGTTTCCGGAACTGCTCCCACACCAGGGAGCCCGGCAGCGCCGTCCTGACTGCGCTGCAATGCGGCGTGCTGGATGCCGGGCGCTGGCGCTCCTACCAAAAGCTGCAGAGTGAACACGCCTATGCCGCCGACAGCGCTGGCCACCTAGCCGCCAAAGCCAAGCGCTTCAAAGAAATCGCACAGATCAACAAGCAAAATAGAAAGAGGTGATACCATGCAGTATCCCCGCAGCAACGCCTACAGCACACCAGAGCTTCTGGCAAAGATCATGGTACCCAACCCCATTAAGCTGACGGAAGAGCTTCTGCTGGACCACGCTATCCCCGCCGGGGCCATGGTCTGCGATCTCGGCAGCGGCCAGGGCCTTACCAGCGTATTTCTGGCCAGAGAGTACGGCTTCACCGTCTACGCCGCCGACCTGTGGAGCGAACCGGAGGAGAACCGCCAATTTTTTCATAGAATGGGACTCAGCGACAGCCAGATCATCCCCATAAAGGCGGACGCCGCCGCGCTGCCCTTCCCCAAGGGATTTTTTGACGCAGTCATCAGCGTCGACTCCTACAACTACTTTGGCCGGGATCCCGCCTTCCTGGACGAAAAGCTGCTGCCCTTTGTAAAGGAAGGCGGCTGGCTCTATATCGCCATTCCCGGGATGAAGTGTGACTGCCACGACCGGCTACCGCCGGAGCTGCTGCTGTCCTGGACACCGGAGCAGATGGACTACATGCATGACACCTCCTACTGGCAGAGCCTTGTGGGCCAGTGCCGGGACGCGGAGGTGCTGGAGGTCCGCCAAATGGCCTCCAACGAGGAGGTCTGGGCGGATTGGCTCCAGCAGGAGAACCCCTATGCCGTCGGCGACCGCCGGGCGATGGAAGCCGGCGGCGGACAGTATCTGAACTTCATCCAGATCGTACTGCGGAAAAAGCAGCGCAGCCGCTGATACCCTGTCCGGCAGCTCCCTTTGCTACCGGGGTGCCGCACTCCCCTACCCGCACGTAAAAGCAGCAGGCCTACACAAGGTCCTGCTGCTTTCTCTTGCATCTATTCTACAAAACAAAAAACCCTTGAAACTCAAAGAGTTTCAAGGGTTTGGTGGAGACTGCTGGACTCGAACCAGTGACCTCCTGCGTGTGAAGCAGGCGCTCTAACCAGCTGAGCTAAGCCTCCA
>CAYSDG010000065.1:0-11099 GCA_964429705.1 uncultured Oscillospiraceae bacterium
TGGAGCAGATGATGTACTCGCCGATGTAACCGCCGCCGGGAACACCGGACAGACCCACGGGGACAGCACCGCCACCAGAACCACAGGAAGCAGCATGTTCCAGCCGAAGTCCCGTCCAAAGACGCCCAGAACGAAGGCGATCTTCAGCACGCAGGAGAAGCAGGAGCCATCCATGTGCATGGTCGCGCCCAGAGGCACTACCATATCGCTGACATCCTTGGAAATACCGGTATCCTCAGCCACCTCCATGTTGGTGGGAATGGTAGCAACGGAGGAGCAGGTGCCCAGAGACACCACCGCGGGGCGGGCGATGCGGCGGAACATGGCCTTCACGCCGTGCTTGCCGCCGCCGAACCTGGCAAAGAGGGGCCATGCGGTGAAGACATAGATGAAGCACAGGGGATAGTACAGCACCAGCGCGCGGCCATAGCCCTCAGCGATGGAGGCACCATAGGTGGCCACCAGGTCAGCGAAGATGGCGAAGAAGGCCACAGGGGCGTAGTAGGTGATGACCTTCACAAACTTCAGCATCACGTTGGTCAGGTCATTCAGGAACACGCCCACAGGGCTTCCCTTGCCGCCGTTGAGATTCACGGAGAAGCCAAAGAGGATGGAGAACACGATCAGAGGCAGCATAGCCTTGCGGCTCAGCAGGCCCACAAAATCCTCAGCAGTGAAGAAGTTCACCACCATATCGCTCATAGAGGCGTAGGAGCCCATCTCCTGGCTGGGCAGCTCCGTCCAGGGCTCCAGAACAGGAGGGAACACCTTGACCAGCAGAAACATGATGACAGCGGCGATAGCACCGGTGACAACAAAGGTGGCGATGGTGGTGCCCATGATCTTACCGGCGCGCTTGCGGCTCTCCATATTGGCCACCGCGCTGGAGATGGATGCGAACACCAGGGGAACTACCACGCAGAACATCATATTGATGAACACCGTGCCGAGGGGCTTAATGGTCTTGCCCCACTCCGGCTTGACTGCGCCCAGGACACAGCCCGCCACCATGGCGGCCAGCATGACCACCAGGAACTTATAATTCTGGGCAACAGATTTCTTGTTGAGTTTGCTGCTCATGGATGATCTCCTCCAAACAAATATTTCTGATACGGCATCCCGGCAAAATGGGCCGCCGTGTTTTTCATGCCGGTGTACCGCACACCGCGCGGACCCGACATATCCAAGTATATTCGCAAAGAAGCGCCTTGTAAATCCTATTTCCTGTGGATTACCATGCAAAAAATGCTGTCAGTGCGTGCCGCATCCCTCCCCTGCCCACGAAAGCACCTTGACAAACCGCAATGTTCATGATATAGAATATATCGTTCAACTTCGAACTATTCAAAATTAAACTACAAAGGGGTGACGGATTTGGAGCATATGGCCGCAGAGCTTCTGCGTTTTCTGCAGCGCGGAGAGCGCCTGTTTGAACAGCTGCTGGCCGACGCCGCGCAGCACTGGCAGATCTCCAGCGCGGAGGCCCGTATCCTCCTGTTCCTATCCAGCACCCCCGATCTGAACACCGCCAGGGATGTGGCACTGCACTGCGGAATGTCCAAGGCCTCCGTGTCCGGCAATGTCCTGAAGCTGGCCACCCGCGGCCTGCTCACCGTGGATGTAGACCTGGCGGACCGCCGGTTTCAGCATTTGACTCTGACAGAGCAGGCCGAGCCCGTGTTAAGCATGATCCGGGAGAAGATCCAGGAGCTCTCCCGCCAGCTGCTCTCCCCCCTCTCCGGTCAGGAGACCGCCAAGCTGCTGGAGCTGCTGATACAGCTCAACACCAGCGGCGCCGAGAGCTGATAAGTAAGGAAAGAAGGATGCACTATGAATATTAAGATCACCACTGACAGCACCTGTGACCTCTCGCCCCAGCAGCTGCAGCAGCACAACATCTCCCTGATCCCCCTGTACGTGAATCTGGGCGGCAAGTGCCTGCGGGATATTTACGACGTTACCCCGGATGACATCTATGCCCATGTTGCCTCCGGCGGCGACATCTCCAGCACAGCAGCGGTCAACATCTCCGACTACGCGGAGTTCTTCGCCCCTCTGTCTGCCTCTTACGACGCTGTCATCCACCTGAACCTCAGCGCGGAGCTCTCCTCCAGCCATCAGAATGCCCGGCTGGCCGCAGAGGACTTCGACAATGTCTACGTGGTGGACTCCCAGTGCCTCACCACCGGTCAGGGCCTCATGGCGCTGCACTGCGCCCAGCTGGCGGAGAGCGGCATGGACGCGCAGGCGATCCTGGCGGACCTGGCGGATTTCCAGCAGAAGGTCGATGTCAGCTTCATCCTCAGCCAGCTGGACTATCTGGCCAAGGGCGGCCGCTGCTCCAGCGTGGTGGCTCTGGGAGCCAATCTGCTGAGCCTGAAGCCCTGCATTGAGATGGAGAATGGCCTGCTGCACGTGGGCAAAAAGTACCGCGGCTCCTTCCAGAAGTGCATGGAGCGCTATATCCGCGATCGGCTGGCCCATCCCGAGGAGCTGGATCTCAGCCATATCCTCATCACCCACTCCGGTCTGGACGAAGCGACGCTGGAGCTGGCCCGCCAAACCGTGGCTGACTGCGCCGCGTTTGCCGAGGTCTCCATCAACCGGGCAGGCTGCACCATCTCCAGCCACTGCGGCCCCGGCACCATGGGTATCGTTTTCGCCCACAAATAAACAGATAAACAGGACGCGGGCCTGCTGCACAAATGCAGCAGGCCCTTAGCTTTTTCCAGAAGCGGCTGGGCAACTTTTGGAAAAGCAGATCACCCCATCTCCCGCCGCAGCTTCTCCAGTGCCCGCTTCTCCAGCCGAGATACCTGCACCTGGCTGACCGCCAGGATACGAGCGCACTGCTGCTGCGTCAGTCCCTTGTAAAAGCGCAGCAGGATCGTCTTCCGCTCCTGCTCCGGCAGCTGGTCGATGGCGGTGCGCAGGGCGATATGCTCCACCAGCGTCTCCTCCGTCTCGCCGCCCGCCAGCGTGGATTCCAGCGTCAGGCCGTCGGCATTCTCCTGCTGCAGACTGTCCGGTGCCGCAGTGGCCAGCTCTGCGGCGGCGATGTCCTCCGGCGCAAGGCCCGTCTCCCGGCTCAGCTCCGACAGGACCGGCTCACGCCCCAGCCGCACGCGCAGCTTTTCCCGCGCGGTGTAGACCGCCAGGCTCTGCTCCCGCAGTCCGCGGCTGACCTTCACCGCGCCGCTGTCACGCAGATAGCGGCGGATCTCCCCCGCGATCTTTGGCACTGCATAGGTGGAAAACTGGGTGCCATACCCGCTGTCAAACCCCCGCACTGCCTTCAAAAAGCCCAGGCACCCCAGCTGATAGAGGTCATCCGGCTCCACACCTCTGCCGAAATAGCGTCGCACCACCGCCCAGATCAGGCCGCTGTTGGCAGTCAGGACCTGCTCGGCAGCCTCCCGGTCCCCCTGCCGCGCCTGTGCCAGAAGGTCCATCGTGTCCGCAGTCATCGCAGCAATCGGCGGGGGCGGACGCGTCGGCGCATGGTGACCCGTGTCCCCTTACCAGGTGTCGAGCGGACGATCAACTGATCCATGAAGCTCTCCATGATGGTGAAGCCCATGCCGCTGCGCTCCTCGCCTCCGGTGGTGTAGAGCGGTTCCCGTGCCTGCGCCACATCGTCGATGCCGCGCCCCCAGTCCCGCACGGTAATCTCCAGAACATTGTCCTCCAGAATACATGCCTTGACCTGTATTTTCCCCAGTGCGTCCGGATAGGCGTGGACGATGGCGTTGGTCACCGCCTCGCTGACCGCCGTTTTGATGTCCCCCAGCTCATCCAGCGTGGGGTCCAGCTGTGCCGCGAAGCATGCGACCGCCGTGCGCACCACCGCCTCATTGGCGCTGCGGCTGAGGCACTCCAGCGCTATGTACTGCTCCTTTTTCATAAGCCGCCTCCCTTTTATATCAGCTTTACATACCGGCCCAGCCCCGCTGTCTCCAGCACGCGGGCCACCTGCCGGGGAATATTGACGACCACCAGCTCCCCCTGCAGCGCCTCCATCCGCCGCCGGCACCGCATGACCACAGCGATACCGGAGCTGTCCATAAAGGTCAAGCCTCCCAGATCCAGCATGGTCTTGACCGGCAGACTCTTCTCGATGCACCGGTCGATGGACTCCAGCAGTCCTCTGGCTCCGTGGTGGTCCAGCTCCCCCGCCAGTCGGATCGTCAATACTCTGTTTTCTGTTCGATGTGTCATCTCCATGACGTCTCTCCTTTGTACCTACCGCCAGTTGACCGGACAAATGGCGGTAAAATTGGCTGTTGCTGCCATTATAGCGGCGGCAGCAGCACATTTTTGTCAAAAGCCGCCGAAGGCAGAAAAATATCTCGCCCGGCGAATTTTTTGACAAGGCTGCCCGCCTATGCTACAATTTGATATATCTCACCCGGAAAACGGAAAAGGAGGCGCCCCATGGACCGAGTCCTGCTTCACACCTGCTGCGCCCCATGCAGTGTCTACTGCGTGGACAGTCTCCGCAGCGAGGGCATCGAGCCCGTCAGCTTTTGGTACAATCCCAACATCCATCCCTATCAGGAGTACAAGGCCCGCCGGGACACGCTGAAGGACTATGCCGCCCGGATCGGCATGGAGTTGCGCATCCAGGAGGACTACGGCCTGCGCCAGTTCGTGCGCGCCGTGGCCGACGACATCGACCACCGCTGCGGATACTGCTACACCTCCCGGATGGAGGAGACCGCTCGCTACGCCGCCGAGCACGGCTTCACCCACTTCACCACCACCCTGCTGGTCAGCCCCTACCAGGACCACGACGGGATCTGCCGGGCATCCCGGGATCTGGCGGAGCGCTACGGTGTCCAGTTTCTGTACCGCGACTTCCGCCCCGGCTTCCGCGAGGGGCAGGCAAAAGCCCGCGAGGCAGGGCTTTACATGCAGAAATACTGCGGCTGCGTGTTCTCCGAGGAGGACCGCTACGCCAAGCAGATCAAGCGCGACAGGGAGGCGAGCCTCCTATGATGCTGTACGCTCTTGCGGCCCTTCTGGGCTATCTGCTGGGCAGTCTGAATCTGGCATGGTTTCTCTCCCGGGCCAGAGGCTTCGATATCCGCGCCCACGGCTCCAACAACGCCGGAGCCAGCAACGCCACCATCACCATGGGGCTGAAGTTCGGCGCAGCCGTGGCAGTACACGATATGGCCAAATCCTGTATCGCCGGGCTTCTGGCCGGTCTGCTCTTTCCATCGCTCCCGGCGGCTCCCGCTGTGGCCGCCGCGGCCGCTGTGCTGGGACACATCTTCCCCTTCTACCTGAAATTCCGGGGCGGGAAGGGCTTTGCCCCCTTTCTGGGACTGACGCTGGCGCTGGACTGGCGCTTTTTCCTGGCGATCCTGCTGGCCGTGCTGCTCATCACGCTGATCACCGATTACATCGTGCTGGGCACCTTCACCACCATTGTCTCCTTCCCCATTTACCTGCTCTGCATCCGGTCCGGGGTCCCGGTGATCGCCGTTGTCTGTCTGGCCTCTCTGGTTATTTTCTGCAAGCATTTCGTCAATCTCAAGCGGCTGGCCGCCGGACAGGAGATCGGGCTGCGCCGCGCTATGAGCAAAAAGGACCGTCTTTGACAAAATTTGTCTTCGACAGCCCTTGCATTTTCTGCGGCACAGCCGTATAATCACAGTAACAAAAGAAAACAGGGGAGCTTGTTGTGCAGGCTGAGAGGAAGTTCTCAAACTTCGACCCTTTTACCTGATGCGGGTAATGCCGCCGTAGGAAGTTGTCATAGGATGATTTTTTACAGGAGGTGCCGCCAGGTGTCTCCTGTTCTTTTGTACAACTGAAGAACACGCAGGGGAGCTTGTTTGGACAGGCTGAGAGGAAGGATGCACCTTCGACCCTTTACCTGATGTGGATAATGCCGCCGTAGGAAGTTGTCTGTCCGTTGAGGAGGATACCCACTGAGGGTATCCTCCTGTTTTGTTTCTTCTATGGAAAGGAGGTGCCTTGATCCGCACCGGCGGCGAACTGAGGGGGAGCGCCCTGAGTCTGTATGACAGCGATGGGAACCCGTGTTTCGGGGTGAGAGGAGGAAAGGGATCCTCGACCGAACGAAGCGCACCGCTTCGTATATGATAAAGAAGAGGTCATCCATATGAAACACACAACAAACCTTCTGAAGCTGGCCACTCTGGCCATGCTGGTAGCGCTGGGCGTTGTCATCTCTCCCATCCTGCGGGTGGAGGGGATGTGCCCCATAGCCCATTTCATCAACATCGTCTGCTCGGTCTTTCTGGGACCGTGGTATTCTCTGCTGTGCGCCACGCTCATCGGCATCATCCGTATGCTGACCATGGGCATTCCGCCTCTGGCCCTCACCGGTGCCGTATTCGGCGCGTTCCTCTCCGGGCTTTTCTACCGTCTCTCCAACGGCAAGATCATCTGCGCCGTGGCGGGCGAGATCCTTGGCACCGGTGTGATCGGTGCCGTCGTCTCCTACCCGGTCATGACATTTCTCTGGGGCCGCGAGGGGCTCAGCTGGCTTTTTTATGTTCCCTCCTTTCTCTGCGGCACCCTCATTGGCGGCAGCATCGCCTATGTTTTTCTGCGGAAGTTTGCCTCCAATGGGATGCTGTCACAGATTCAGCGGAAGCTCCAGTCCCGGTGCTATACCGATCAAAGCACCATCCTCTCCGATGCCCTCAGCCTCGCTGCCTGCGGCGGCATTTTATTTGTGGTCATTGGGCTGGCATCCAGCATATTCCACCTGACCGGGCCGGTCTGGGCGGCACTGCCCTATGGAGCGCTGGTCGTCTGCGCTGCCGCAGCGGTGATCTACTACATAGCAAAGAAGGTAAAGCGTCCCCATGACCCTACCTGAACTGCGCAGGGCGGTGCGGACGAGCCGCCCCCTGATCCACTGCATCACCAACCCCATTTCCATCAACCAGTGTGCCAACGCCATTCTGGCGGTGGGCGCGCGCCCCATCATGGCGGAGCATCCCGGCGAGGTTCAGGAAATCACAGCAGCTGCCGACGCACTGCTGCTGAACCTTGGCAGCATCACCGCGGCCCGGATGGAGGCCATGCGCCTCTCCGTCCAAACCGCAAAGGCGGTGCATCTCCCCATCATTTTGGACGCGGTGGGCGTGTCCTGCTCGGCTCTGCGCCGGGATCTTGCCGCCGAGCTGCTGGAGACTGCCCCACCGGCAGTCATCAAGGGCAACTATTCCGAGATCTTCGCCCTGTACCACACGACCTACCACTCCTCCGGCGTGGATGCGGATGCCGGGCTGTCTATTGTGGAAACCATACAAGCCGCCGCGGCGCTGGCGCAAAAACACCATACGGTGATCCTCGCCAGTGGGAAAAGCGACATTGTGACCGACGGCACACAGCTGGTGCGCATTCAGAACGGCACGCCGCAGCTGGCCTCCATCACCGGAACCGGCTGTATGCTGGGTGCGCTGACAGCGGCGTATGCCGCCTGCGCCCCGGGAACGGAGGCCGCCGCGGCCGCCTGCGTGCTGCTGGGCGTCTGCGGCGAGATGGTGGAAACTGCCCAGGGCAGCGGCAGCTTCCAGCTTCGTCTGCTGGATGCGCTGTCCACCATACCGGACAGCACACTGGAAAAAATCAGAAAAATGGAGGCAATTCGAATTGAAGCTTGATACCAGCCTGTATTTCATCACCGACAGCACCTGCTGCGGCGAAGAGGAATTTCTGCTTCGGGTGGAGCAGGCCCTGCAGGGCGGCGTAACACTGGTGCAGCTGCGGGAAAAGGAGCGGAGCACCCGGGCATATCTGCGCCTTGCAGAGCAGGTCCACGCCCTGACACGCCGCTATGCGGTCCCGCTGCTCATTGACGACCGGGTGGATGTGGCGCTGGCCATGGATGCTGAGGGTGTCCATGTGGGTCAGAGCGATCTGCCAGTCGCCGCCGCGCGGCGGCTGCTGGGGCCGGACAAGATCGTGGGGGCCACCGCAAAGACTGTGCCGCAGGCGCTGGAGGCATATCGCCAGGGGGCTGATTATCTGGGCGTGGGAGCCATCTTTCCCACCACGACCAAGGTCCGCACCGTGCTCACCTCCACAGATACGCTCCGGGACATCTGCCGGGCCGTCCCCATTCCCGTCAACGCCATTGGCGGGCTGAACCGGGAGAATATGGATGCTCTGTCCGGCGTTCCCATCGCCGGGATCTGCGTGGTCTCCGCCATCATGAAGGCGGCAGATCCCAGACAGGCAGCTCTGGATCTGAAGGCACGCGCCGGGGAGCTTGGTCTATGCAGATGAGGGGCGCAATCTTTGACGCGGACGGCACACTGCTGGATTCCATGGCCATTTGGCGGGAGCTGGGGCAGCGATACCTGGCCGCCCGTGGGATCGCCGCCGAGGCTGGGCTGGATGACACGCTCTCCCCCATGAGTCTGCACGAGAGCAGCACATATCTGAAGCAGCGGTACGATCTCCCGGACTGCGTGGAGAAGATCTCCGCCGACACGCTCGCCATGATACAGGCATATTACCTGGACGAGGTCACGCTGAAGCCCGGTGCCGCAGCATATCTCGCCCATCTCCGCCAGCGGCGCATCCCCATGATCATCGCGACCTCCAACGACCGCGCGCTTGTGCAGCAGACCCTGCAGCGTCTCGGCATCGCGGACTGCTTTCATGGCATCCTCACCTGCGGCGATCTGGGAAGCAGCAAGCGGGAACCGACCATCTATCTGGAGGCGGCAAGGCAGCTGGGAACGCGGCCGGAGGAGACCGTTGTGTTCGAGGATGCGCTGCACGGCATTCTGGCAGCAGGCTCCGCAGGCTTTTATACGGCGGCGGTGGAAGATGTCTCCAACCTGCGCGACAGGGCCGCTCTCCGCCGCGCGGCGGACCTGTCCATCACGGACTTTACAGACCCCCTATTGAACATACTTTGACAAAGGAGCACAGGCAGATGAAAACAGCACTATCCATCGCCGGCACGGACCCCAGCGGAGGCGCCGGTATCCAGGCCGACATCAAAACCATGACCATGAACGGCGTGTACGCCATGAGCGCCATCACCGCCATGGTGGCCCAGAACACCACCGGCGTCCGCTCCATCCAGGAGTCCAGCCCAGCCTTCCTGCGGGAGCAGCTGGACGCGGTATTTGAGGACATCACTCCCGACGCGGTGAAGATCGGCATGGTGTCATCCGCGGCGCTGATCCGCGTCATTGCAGAGCGGCTGCGCCTGTACCAGGCACAGAATATCGTGGTGGACCCGGTCATGGTGACCACCGCCGGCTCTGCCCTGATCCAAAGCGACGCGGTGCAGACCATGGTGCAGGAGCTGCTGCCCCTTGCAGCTCTGACAACGCCCAACATCCCGGAAGCGGAGGTGCTTTCCGGCATGAAGATCCGCACCAGCACCGATATGCAGCAGGCGGCGCGACAGATTGGCGATGCCTATGGCTGCGCCGTCCTGCTGAAGGGTGGTCACAGCATCAACGACGCCAACGATCTGCTGTATGCAGCGGGACAGATGACCTGGTTTGCTGGCCGACGCATCAACAACCCCAACACCCACGGCACCGGCTGCACCCTGTCCTCCGCTATCGCCTCCAATCTGGCAAAAGGGTACTCCCTTGAGGAGTCCATCCGGCGGGCCAAGGACTATCTCTCCGGTGCGCTGGCAGCCATGCTGGACCTGGGCCACGGGCGAGGCCCGATGCAACACAGCTTTGCCCTGCAGGGGGACTTCGCTTCCTCTCCCCTATGACGTGCGAAAGCCGCCGGTATCCGGCGGCTTTCGCGCTACAGATAGCTCTCCCAGCGGCGCAGCTCCTGAGCGGTCAGCTCATCAAGGCCCGCAAAATCCACATAGGGCACATAGAGCGCCTCCAGCGCATCATGGCTGCGCTTCGCCTCCGCCAGCGCATCCAGCGCCTCCTCCTTCAGAGACTGCACCATCCGCCCGGAAAAGCGCAGACGCGCCTTGTGCCGCTTGTAGTGGTCCGCCGCCACCATCGCATCCAGCCGGATGCGCCGATAGGCCGGTCCGGACCAGACCATTCCCTCCCGGCTGGTGACGAACGCAACCCCCGCCTCTGGCAGCAGCAGATGCTCCAGCCGCTCCATGTGCTCCGGGTCCAGACAGGCGATGCAGCGAAATCCTCTGGCAGCAGCAGCAGCCCGGATGCGCTCCAGCATAGCGGCAGCAAGGCCGAAGCTGTCCTGCAGCTGGTAGACCTTTGGGCACAGCGCCGCCGCGCTGTCAAAGCGGCAGATCTCCCCTCTGCATGTCATGCTGCCCAAAAAACGGTACGCCGTCCCCGCGCCGCCGCCCCGGCCCCGAAGCTCCCGGCCAATAATCCCCTCCGTGCGGCGCAGCAGCTTTTCGCTGTCCGCTCCCGCCGCCGCCAGCTCTGCCCGGTCGTCCGCCATCTGCCGCACGGCCCCCATAGTCCGATACGCCCGGCGATAGGCCGCGGAGCAGACCTCGCTGCACCGAACGATCTCCGCTCTGGCCGCCTTCGCCGCGGCGATGTCATAGAACCGCCCCAGGTCAACACAGCGGTCCACCGCCGCCGGATATTTGGGCTCGATCACATGGGGCGCAGTGCCGTCCACCATCGCCGCGCGGATACGGGGAATATGTATTCCGTCCAGCGAATCCGGATCACCGGAGCAATGGAGATACTCCACCTGCTCCCCCCGCTCCTCCATCGCCGCTCCCAGTTTTTTCATCATAGTGGACTTTCCGGCGCCTGGCCCGCCCTTCAACACCGCCAAATCGTAGTGCGCCTCCGGCGCGCAGAAGCGCTGAAACAGGCTCTGAAAGCCCAGGCCGCTGTTGGCCCCTAAAAAGAAGTGAGTCGCCGTCTGCATGGGTATTCCTCCCGATCATTTGGATTCTTACTCCACGATATGCGGAAGGCCGCCATTCTGACAAAGCAGCGGGCCAGTTTTCTCCCCTTCTCTGCCATTTCAAATTTTTTTGGTTTTTTCGAAAAAAACTGTTGACTTTTCAAAAAGGATGTGTATAATAAGATTTGTTGTCGTGGTCACGACAGCAAAACAAAACACAGCGGGATTGTGTAAAGGTAGCACAGCGGACTCTGACTCCGTATGTGAGGGTT
>CAYSDG010000066.1:0-10896 GCA_964429705.1 uncultured Oscillospiraceae bacterium
GGCACGGGGGACGCCGTGCCGTATTTATTGCCGGTCAGCTCCTTGGTGTTGAAGTAGTAGACGCGCTGATCCTTGGGGGCCTCGCCGCCGAAGGTAAAGCGCTTGCCGACATTGGAGAAAACGCTCTTGACGCTCTCGCTCAGATTGCCGGTGAAGATGCTGGGCTCTGTGGACATGTCGTAGGTATACTCGCCGGGCTCGGCACATACATCCACCACCTTGCCCTGCTCCACGATGAGCATGCACTGACCGTCCGCCACCGCAATGACAGAGCCGTTGGAAATGATGTTGTCATCGCCTCTGGTGTTGCTGGAGCGGCCGGTTACCTTCTTCTGGCCCTTGACAGCCAGCACATCTGCCGCGATAGACTCGCAGTAAAAATATTCCTTCCACTGATCGGCCAGCACGCCGCCTGCTGCTCCAAATGCTGCTTTGATAAGACCCATAGTTGTTCTCCTCTCTAATATTGGTGTTTTTTATCGTTTTCTTTTCAGCTTGCGATAAAGCTGGTATAGCCATCCACATGGTAGGAGCCCTGCTGCGTAAGCTGCCAGGTACTCCACACCTCACTTCCGGGAAGCTTGAAAAACAGGCACAGCTCCGCAGTTCCTTCCGGGAAGTTCAGGGACAGCCACATGGGTTCGTCCGCGTCCAACTCTCCCTCGTACAGGATCTGATCCGTTTGCCACCATGATGCGCCTGTATCCTGGAGCTGCGGGTTCCCGGAATGGACCTGGATCTGCAGATCCACCCAGCGACTCACCAGCAGGATCCGGTTTGTACCGCCGGGTTCCAGCTCCGTGACAGGGATAAAGTCCAGTGCCGCCACGGTTTCCGCATCCGGGTCCGGCCAGTAGAAGAGCAGCGCGTCGAAAGACAGATCACGCAGCGGGGTGGTGACGGTTTCCGGCAAAAGAGATGCCGTCCGCCCATAGATCCCCACGGTGCCGCTCTCATCCTGCAGGCAGAGGGTATCCATGTCCGTCATAGTTACCAGAAATTCCGTTTCCCCGCTAAAAAGCCGCAGGCTCCAGCACTGGTTGGACAGCCCTTCGATGGCAGGTGTGTCCACCACCTCCAGATCCAGGTCCTCATACCGTTCATATTTCGGCACGTGGTCATCCAGCTTTTCGGCGGTATAGAGCGTGGCTGTTGGCTGATAGCCGCTGCTCCAATCGCTCCAGCGCTCATCCAGATGCAAACAGGCCGCCAGGCCCTTTGACCGGGCATCGGTTTCGGTTCCGTCGTTCAGAATGCGTTCCAGCTTCCAGGTCCCCTGGGCATCGGCGGCGCACAGTTCCCCACCGGGGGCGGGCGGCTCCGCCTGCTCCAGATAGAACCTCTGGCCAAAGTATTCCAGCACCAGCTGTCCGTTCTCCAGCTGTCCGTCGATGTCAGGCAGATAGGCATCCGGATCGGAAGATGTCAGGCGCAGGGTGTTGTCTTTGCCGCGCCACCACTGTCCACCGTGGATATCCGCATTGTAAAAGCAGTTCAGCACCTCCCGGTACTGCGCACTCCCGTCCTCGCAGAGCCAGAGATCCGCCCACCAGTTTTCTGTCGGAAGGGCGCTGGACTCCACCGCACCGGTATAGTCGTTGGTCGCTTCACGCCGCACAGCGGTCCAGTAGGTGCCGCTGAAGGGGTCACCCGGCTGCTCTGGTTGCGCAGGGGCCGCCGGGGTGGAGGAGGGGGATGCAGGAGGCGCACCGTCCTGCGGCGGCGCGTTCTCCCCGCAAGCAGTCAGGCCTAGGAGCAACGCCAGCCCAAGCGCACACAATTTTCGCTTCATGGTGTCACGCCCACGGATCCTGGGCGGCGGGCATCCGGATGCCGCTCAAAATGCTGGAATACTCCCACAGGAACCACTCGCCTGTGGAGGGCTTGCAGCGAAGCTTCATAGGCCGGGGGGCATCAGCTCCCGCTGTTTTCAGGAATACCCGGATGTAGCCCTCCTCCACATCCTGGGGGCGGGGATCGGACAGCACGTTCAGCGTATAGGGCTGCCGGGGTGCGTAGCTGTTCTCCGGCGTGGCGCCTTCAAAATACGCCAGCGGCAGATACTCCTTGCCCCGCAGGCGGTCCCGCAGGAACTGTACGTCGTAGGGGACCATGGGGCGGGGACCCCGCAGCAGGTTCATAGCCGCCACACCGGCGTCCTTGTCCTTCAGATACAGGTTCAGCGCGCAGAGAAAGCCTGCGCAGACCTCCTCCACCGTACCCCGGGGCAGAGCTTCAAATTCGGAAAGAGTACTGGGAAGGGTATGCAGTGTTACCATCGTGTATGTACCTCCTTTTATTGATGCTTCCAGACTGTCTCACGGCTCTACCACCAGCCGTCCCTCCACCTGACGGCTCAGATGGGGATGCGTGGAGAGATACTCCTCCACCACGGCATTGAGAGAGGTGGTCAGCACGCGTGATTTCCCGTTTTCCTCCGCCTCCTCCAGCGTGATATTCAGGAAGGGCTTGAGATTGGAATAATGATACTTCTGCATGGCGATGGTATAGAGCCGGTCGGAGTGGAGCGGCTCTCCGTCCAGCGACAGCTCCCGGAACCGCTGTGCGCCCCGCTCCCAGACGATGCGCATTCCGTGGGAGAACTGATAAAACTCCGTATGGTCGCCCTGGAACGCCTCGTCCCGCAGGACATGCCGCAGCATGCGCTCCAGCTGTACGCCGGTGACCCGGAGCATATACACCGCATCGTCATAGGGGAGGCACTCCACCAGATCCGCGTAATGCACCACCGGCCCCATGTCGTAGCTGCGGATGGCCCCGGAGCCCATGAACATCAGATCGATGCCCAGACTGTCCCGCATGATGTCGGCGATGAGGTTGCCCAGCGGCGTCTCCTGATTTCGGGCGGGATGCTCCAGCTTGTTGGCAAAGCGGGTGATAATCCGGTCGTACTTCTTTGAGGTGGCCTGCTGATAGTAGCGGATGAATCGCTCCATCTCCTCATCCCGGGGACAATGGGCATCATCAATGGGGACGACCTGCCAGGTAAATGTGTCGATGGCGTTTCGGTCGGTGTCCACCATGATGTCGAATCGGCCGAGCTGGTCGGTGCCGGTACCGGCCTGCACGATGTAAATATCGTTGACCTTGGCCGGCTCCGTCAGGAAGGTGTGGGAGTGTCCGCCGATGATAAGATCCACACCCCAGGCAGGATCCAGCAGGGCGGCCAGCTTTTTGTCCTCCTCAAAGCCAATGTGCGTCAGCAGCACAGTAAAATCAATGTCGATGGCATTGTAGGCATTACAGATATTGCCTACCTCCCGGGCCGCTTCACCGATGTCCACGAAGGAGCCGATGAGCTCGTCACTCTTGGTCTGGGCCAGCACATCCTGGGTGATAATGCCGATAAAGAGGACCTTCATGCCATCAATATTGGCGATGTAGTAGGGCTGGAAGAGCCGCTTGTGGTTGGCCTTGATGTGGAAATTGGCGTTGATAATAGGAAAGTTGGCGCACTTTTCCAGAAACAGCAGGTGTGCCAGGCCGTAGTCCACCTCGTGATTGCCGATGGTGGCCACATCCGGCCCCAGCAGGTTCATGATGCCGATAGTGGAGGTACCCTTGTACTCTGAGTCGATAACGGAGCCGCGGAACATATCTCCCGCAATGGCATAGAGCACATTTTTCTCCTCACTGCGGACACGGCTCACATAGCCGGAGAGCAGCGACACACCGCCCACCAGTTTCTCATCGATCTGCTCTGCCAGAAAGTCACCGTGGAGATCGTTGGAGTGGAGGATGGTCAGCTTTTTCAGATTTTTCATGTAGTTTCTCCTTTCGCCGTGGTATACGCTGCCCACAGCACGCTGCCGCGGGCGCGAGTGATGGGATGGGGGATCAATTTGCCACAGTGGGGCGTCGGTAGGTGGCCTTCACGCTGTCGGAATACAGCGTGTTGTGGGCCGAGTCAGTGATCTTGCAGCGGTAGATCATATTTTTGGATGGCGCGTCCGTGCCGTCGATCACGACCTTGAGAACGGAGGTCATGACGCCGCTGTACTTGGTGCTGTTGGCAACGCTCATCCAGCTGCTGCCGTCATCAGTGGAGTACTGCCACTGATAGGCGAAAGGACCCTTGCCACCGGCGATCTCCACAGTGAAGGACACCTTCTCATTCGCAGCAGCAGAAGCACTGACCGGCTGCTTTGTAATGCGCAGCGTATCCGTACTGGTGCTGGGGGTAGTTGTCGGCCGAGTAGGCGCATCTGTGTTCGACGAAGAGGAGTCTGTGCTGGGCCTGACCGTTGGGCGGGTGATGGTACCGGGCACGAGGGGCCGGGTGCCGGACTGCTTTTTCACGATACCGGCGGCGTTGGAATAAATGGTATCGCCGTTACCGTCGGTGATCTTGCAGCGGCACTGGAAGCCGTACTGGAAGTCCAGCTCTTCCACCTGCGTCCGAAGCTCTGCGGTGTTCGTACCGGTCAGAACGCTGTTATTGGAGAGATCGCTCCAATTTGCGTACTCGTCCCGGGTCATCTGCCACTGATAGGTGTAAGGCGCCTTGCCGCCGGACACGGTAACACCGAAATCCACCCATTCACCCACACTGCAGGTCACGTCCTGGGGGTGTTCCACCACAGCCAGCGTGCTGGCGCTCTTTTTCAGGGCGGCAGCCTGAGAGTAGACTGTTGCCCCGGCAGCATCCGTTATCTTGCAGCGGTAGGTATAGCCTGCGGCAAAGTCCACATCGCTGGCTGTCAGAGTCAGCGTGTTGGTCGTGGAGGTCTCATAGCCGGAGTTGCGGATGGGAAAGTCCTGCCAGCTGCCGTCCTGTGCCTTGCGCTGCCACTGATAGGCGATCGGGTCCTTGCCGCCGGCAGCGAAGGTGCTGAAGCTGACCTCATCGCCGCTTCTGGCCGCAACATCCATAGGCTGGTCCACCACGGTCAGCGGCGTACTGGCCGCGGAGATCCGGGCGCTGCGGGTCGTGACCAGATGCCCCGCAGCGTCGGTGATCTGGCAGCGGTAACGTGTGCCGGAGATAGAGTCTGCCGCGTCCAGCTTCACAGTCAGCTTCTGCGTGGACACACCGCTGTACTTGCTGTTGTTGACGATGGCATTCCAGGTTGCTCCGTCGTCACCGGAGCTAAACCACTTACAGGTGTACGGGCCCTTGCCACCGGTGACGGCAGTGGAGAACACCGCCCGGCCGTTGGCGGCCGTATAGTCCACATCGGCGGGCTGCTCCGTCACGGTCATGCCTGCGTCGCCGACCATCTCAAAGCTGATGCGCTTGGAGGGATCCATGATACGGGCCAGAATAGCGGCCACCGCGCCCCGGGTGATGCTGCTGCTGGGACTGCAGCTGTGGGCGGCATCGCTGCCCTGCAGGATACCGGCGCGGTACAGCTTATAGATGGCCTCTGCCTGGGGATGATCGGCAGGTACGTCGGGGATCGTACCTTCATCCACGCGGTTCATGGCAGTCAGTGCCTTGTAGCCGCTCTGAAGGCCCGTGTCAGGGATGGCTCTGGCAAAGATCTCCATATAACCGGCACGGGTGGCGGCCTCCGTCAGGGGATAGTCCTTTGTGACGATGCCGTTGGCCTTGGCATAGTCCACATAGACCTTGTACCAGGGGTCGCTGGCGGTAAAGTCCGCGCTGCCGGTGGTGACCCGCTTGTGCATACAGGCCGCCAGCTTGATGGCTGCGCTATAGGTCAGGTTGCTGTCCGGGGAATATGTAGTGGGAGATGTCCCGTTGACCAGTCCCTCCCGTACAGCAAGCTCCACATCCGCATAGCACCAGAGATCCTCCGGCACATCGGTGAAGCGGGCTGACGCCATCGCGGCTGTGGGCAGCAGCGACAGACTCATCGCCAGACACAGTGCGATGCTTGCGATCCTTTTTTTCATATTTGCGCATCTCCTTTTCAAAATTTTCAAATTGGGTCCCGGCTCACAGTCGGCGGGCTTCTGTTTCAGACAGCCACTCGTTCAGCCGCCCTTCGCTCAGCGGGCCGAAGCAGTAGCCGTGGATGAGCTGCGTCTCCATCGCCTTTTGCATCACCGGTTCCAGATGCCGGAAGGAATCGTCACAGGTCAGGTATACCCGGCAGTCGGGCAGTACCTCCAGGATCCGGGCGGAGAGATCACAGCGCCCGGCAATATCCTTGTCCGGATCATCGAAGCGCTCCATGGCGTCCGGCACAGCCTCCAGCACCAGCAGATCCGGTCTTTCCCGCTGACAGAGCCACAGCGTATCCGTAGGCGTGTCCGCCAGGATGGCGATAGGCTCGCAGAGATTCCTCAGCGCCAGCCAGTCCGCCGCCGCCCGGGTCATGGATGAATCCACGCAGCAGATCGCCAGCTTCAGGAGGGGTCTGGGGCTGCTCTTTCGCTTTCGGAACATCACACCACCGCCTTCCCATTCCTGATATGCACGCCGCAGTTGGGGCAGTAAACCGCCGAACTCGTCACAGTGATGCCGCATTCCGGGCAGCAGGTGTGCCGGGATCGGTAGAGATCCAGCAGGGTCTCGCTGCCCAGCGTCTCGCCGCAGTCGGCGCAGGTATCGTTTACAGAAGGATTTCCTCTGCCGCAGTTGGGGCAGACCTTGGTGAGCCGCATGGCGTCCGGTCCGAAGCCGCGCTCCATCAGAAACACCTGCCGGATCGCCCGCTTGGTCATCAGCGTCATTCCGGTGCCACCTCCTCTGTCTGCCCTGTGTTCCGCAGCCGCGTGCCGCAGACAGGGCAAAAATGTACTTCCGGATCCTTCAGCTGGACACCGCAGCGATGACAGAAGTTTGGATAGGCATCCTCCCACGGAGCGCAGTCCACACACTGCCCCGCCGTCAGGTTAAACATAGCGGCTGAGACATAGCGCCCGCATTTGTCGCAGCGGTTGAAGTGCAGTCTGCCTTCAGCTTCCCATGCGATGTCCAGCGCCTGGGATACGGTGTCCGCCTGAACAGGTCCGGTCACACAGCCCAGCTGGCCGGAGCTGTCACAGAAAAAGCGAAATACATAGCCGCCGGAATCCGCCGTGACTTTGTAGGTCGCGGTTTTCTTTTCCTGCACAATCAAAATCCTCCTTCCGGATGTGATCCTGCCTTGAAAAAAAGGGAACATGTTGTTATAATGTAGATCGTAAAAGAGAGCGCTGTCCGGCACGGCCAGGTACCGAACAGCTTTCAGTTGGAGCCTTGCTCCACCAAAAGGGTCCGCCCCCTTTTACGATCTGTTGACGGTCACCAGAGTGCGAGTCTGGCGCTGTCTGGCTGTTTTGTAACATGGTTTTCTGCTTGTGTATACCCTAAAAACCCTCATTTAGGGTCATGTGTGAAAATTTTCCAGGCTGCAAACCAGCTGTATGTTGCGTAGATTCTGTTTTGGAGGATTTCCTATGAAAAGAAAACATCTGGCCCTGTTTTTGCTTCTGACCCTGCTGCTGTCTCTTGCGGGCTGTGGCGAAAAATCCCTGCTCGACCCCAAAGATCCGGTGGAGCTGACCTTCTGGCACGTCTATGGTGAGCAGGCAGGCTCTCCCATGGATCTGCTGGTGGATGAGTTCAACCAGACCCTGGGCCGTGAGAAAGGTGTCCGCGTGAAGGTCACTGCCCAGAGCAGCACCAGCCGCATCGGCGAGCTGCTGCTGGAAAGTCAGGCGGACGGCTCCGATGTGGAGATGCCCGACCTCTTTACCTGCCACCTGAATAACGCTGTGGAGCTGGGCGTGGACAGTCTGCTGGACTGGAACGAGTGGTTTTCCGAGGAGGAACTGGGTGAATTTGTCCCCGGCTTCCTGGCAGACGGCGAATTGGACGGTAAGCTTCTGGTGTTCCCCGTGTCCAAATCCACCCACGTGCTGATGTTCAACGGCAGCCGCTTTGGCCGCTTCTCCGCTGAAACCGGAGTCACCTATGATGACCTCTCCACATGGGAGGGGCTATATGATGCTGCCGCCAGCTTCTATGACTGGTCGGGCGGCGGCGTATTCTGCGCTATGGACTATCCCATCCGTGCAGTGGAACTGCGCGCCATGGAGCACGGCGCGCAGGATTTCTACACCGAAGACGGCTGGTATGATTTTGATAACCCCATTTTCAAGGAGAGCTGGATGCAGTTCGCCCGCTCCCTTGTGCAGGGACACGTACAGGTGTCCGATCTCTATTCCAACACGCAGGTAATGACCGGCGACGCGTTGTGCGACCTCGGCTCCTGCGCGGCGATCCTCTACTATAATGACACAGTATCCTATGCCGACGGCACCAGCGAGCCCATGGACCTCCACGCCCTGCCCGTTCCCTGTACGACTGGCAGCGAACCGCTGATGACCCAGGCGGGCGTGGGCATTGCCGCCCATCAGACCACCGACCAGAAAGCGGAGGCCGCCGCGCTGTTTGTGGACTGGCTGACCGAGGCCGAGCGCAACCTGAAATTTGTGGCGGATACCGGCTACATGCCCGTCCGTACGGGTGCATTTGAGAACATTGATCTCAATACCTTCGCATTTCCGGAGGAGAGCTATGTGGCGTTGTATGCCGCGCTGAAGGACGCGCAGGCGCGCTATACGCCGGTGTCCGAACCCAACTTTGTCGGCTATTACGACAGTATCTACACCCTCTACGACGGCCTGCGCCAGATGCAGAAGGTGCTTCCCGCCCGCGCCGCAGCAGGCGAGAGCATAGAGGCTCTGGCCGAGGAGACCTGGGACTTCTTCCGCAGCATCCGCTAAGAATTTGACAAGAAGGTGAAGAACATGGGACGTATGCCCAGTTTCAGGGCGGCACGGCGCTCCATGCGTCACCAGCTTGGCTGGTATATGGCGGCGCTGGCGGCAATTTTGATCGCAGCGGTGTGCATCGGTCTGTTTTCCGTTGGGCTGCTCAGCAGTCCCGGTGCTGAACTGGAGCGCACGCTGCATACCCAGATGGATTTCTTTCAGGATGATATGCGCTCCCTGTGGCAGAATGTGGGTACCTCCGCCGTCCATCTCTCCGCGGATATGACAGATATTCTGGAGGACTGTCTTGCGAAAAGCGGCACAGACTTTGACGCCCTTACCGGCGATCTGGACACGCTCACCGCTATCGAGGCCGCCATGCTGGAGCCGATGTGCCAGTACATCCGCCAGACGCGGTGCTCCGGCATCTTTGTCATTCTGGATGCCGCTATGCGGACAGACAGCGAGCCGGATGTTCGCAGTGGGCTGTACATTCAAAAAAACAATGCCGAGCGCACCAGCAACGAGCTGCTGCTGTTTCGCGGGATGCCCAGCATCTGCAAGGCGCACGATGTCATGCCCCACCGGAAATGGCAGCAGGAGTTCCGCACAGCGAAGTTTCCTAATTACGAGGAGTGCATCGCCGCGGCCAGCGCCTCCACCTGGGATGCCTGCCGCATTACCGACCTGATCACCCTCCCCGGCACATCGGAGAATGCCATCCTGCTGACCATTCCCATGACCGCCAGGGACGGCACGGTGTATGGGATCTGCGGTTTTGCGGTGAATCAGACCTACTTCTGCTCCCACTTCGAGCAGCCCTCCGACCTCAGCCGTCTTGCCTGCATTCTGACATCCAACACCAGCGATACACTGGATATGGATGCGGGACTGGTCACGTACACGAAGGACGGCTCCTGTAACCTCCCCCGCGGAACACTTTCCATCCGCGAGTTGAGCGGAGAGTTGTTCCACTTCTCCGGCAGCGGCTATGACTTCGTGGGCAAGATGGAGCAGATGCGCTTTGCCAAGGGGAGCAGCGACGGCCACACACTGGCAGTCCTCATCCCCAAGGAGGACTACGACCGCGCCGTGTTCGGCGGCATGGTGCAGACGGCACTCTTTGCCTTCCTGCTGCTGTTCTTCGCCGTAGCCTGTTGCGCGATTTTCGCCCGCCGCTTTCTCAAGCCGGTCTACGAGGACATGAAGCGCCTGCAGGCAGACACTCCGGATAAGGCGCAGATGACCTTTGGCGATTTTGATCCGCTGAGCGAGGCCATCTCCACTCTGGAGGGGGAGAAGCAGGATGCACAGGCAAAGGCACAGCGGCTTTTGGGCGAAAAAACCGCGCTGCAAAGCCAGTATGCCGAAACACAGAGCCAGCTGGAACTCGTACAGGCGGACGCCAGACAGCTGGCCACACGGCGACGCGGCGAGCTGGACCCGGCAGACTACGAGATGTTCCTGCTGGAATATCGAAAGCTGACCAACAAGCAGCGTCTTATTATCGACGATATGGTGGACGGTCTTTCTCCGCAGGAGTCCGCCGACCATTTGAAGTATCAAAAGAGCACCGTCTACTCCTACCGGCGGGATATTTATGATAAGCTGAATATCACCGGCAAGGATAAGCTTCAGCAGCTGCGTCTGCGCGTTGCCCTTCTGCGGCAGGAAATGCAGGAAACCGACTCGGCAGCACAGACAAAATATTGAAATACAAAAGCTCCGGGCTGAGAGCGTATACTCTCGGCCCGGAGCTTTTGCCGCCTCCAACCAGCATAGCGCAGCGTAGGATTGCCGCCAGGAAGCAATACATTTAGCAATATATCAGCAAAATATTACAATCAATGCAAAAAGAAGGAGCATTTCTGCTCCTTCACAGCATTGTCAGCGCCGCCCAGACTGCCGCCGCAGCCACCGCCGCTCCCAGCAACCAGACCCATCCGGGCACGCGCTGCCACAGGGCAATCTTCGTCGCGCCGCAGCCTCTGGCGATGCGGCAGGCCTCCCCCAGCAGTTGCTGGGCGGTGACCCCCTCCTTTGTGAGGGCATCGTTTCGGACGATAAAGATAGCCTGCTCGAAGAGCTTGGGGTCAGGGGAGTCTACTACAATGACGCGGCGGGAGGTGCCTTTGACCATGGCGCACCGCTCCTTTCTGCTTCTGTTGATGGATGGTACTTCCAGTGTTTCCAGCCGGAGGGCAG
>CAYSDG010000067.1:0-10854 GCA_964429705.1 uncultured Oscillospiraceae bacterium
ATGGACATACCTCTGGTGCACCAGTTGTCCTGCCAAGGGCACAGCTGGGTAGCTATGTATGGAAGTGATAAACGCTGAAGGCATCTAAGCGTGAAACACCCCCTAAGATTAGATCTCTCATCCATTATGGAGTAAGGACCCAGGAAGACTACCTGGTTGATAGGCAAGAGGTGGAAGCGCAGTAATGTGTGTAGCTGACTTGTACTAATAGTCCGAGGGCTTGACCTACAAAATAATGCAGGCAATTGCCTGGCTTATCTCAGATCCTTTGTTCAGTTTTCAGGGTGTATCGTCCAATAGTTGGTGTTGATTAGATCGAGGGTCCACCCGTTCCCATCCCGAACACGGAAGTTAAGCTCGATTCTGCCGACAATACTTGGCTGGAGACGGCCCGGGAAAATAGGTAATGCCAACACACCCCTGAAGAAAACTCTTCAGGGGTGTTTTTTTGCGTTTGCGGGGAAACTAGAATAGAATATCCTCCGTATGGATTTTACCCATACGGAGGATATTAGCTTTTTATATGAATCTATTACAGTGCAGCCAGAACAGCCACCAGATAGTTCCAAACGCGCTGGGTGGATTCAATACCGAGGCGCTCGCGGGTGCTGTGGACATCACAGATGTCAGGACCAATGGACACGGCGTCCAGATCAGCGATCTTAGAGGCAAGAATGCCGCACTCCAGACCGGCGTGAATCGCAGCTACAGCGGGCTCCTGTCCGTACTGCTCCTTGTAGATGCGAACCATGGTGTCACGCAGGGGGGAGTCCTTTCGATACTCCCAGGCGGGATAGCCGCCGCGCTGACCAAAGGTAGCACTGTACTGCTTAGCCAGAGTCTCCAGACGGTCGCTGAGGGCAGCCTTTTCGGCGCCGATGCTGCTGCGAATAGAGCTGGAGAGCTGGCATGCGCCGTTCTCCAAGCGGAGGATACCCAGGTTCAGAGAGGTCTGCACCAGCCCCTCAATATCCTGACTCATAGCCAGAACGCCGTTGGGATAGTCGCACAGAAGCTGGATGAAGCTTGCACTGTCAGCCTGGGAGAGGGCGGCAGCAGAACCGGGCTGAACCTGCAGCGTGAGCTGAAGTCCGGGATCAACAGCGGCAAACTCGGACTGGAAAGCGGCGGCCGTCTCAGCAACGGTCGCGGCAGCGGCTTCTGCGTCGGCTTCGGGCAGAACGAACTTGGCAGTTGCCTCCTTGGGGATAGCGTTGTCCTGAAGACCGCCGACAATGGAGACCAGGCGCAGCTCACTGCTCTGGGCCAGCTTCTGCAGTGCGGCAGCCAGGATCTTGTTGGCGTTGGCCAGCCCCTTGTGGATCTCCACACCGGAATGACCGCCCATGAGGCCATCCACCGTCAGCGTGCAGACAGCGCCAGCGGCGTCCTCCGTGGGATACTCCCGGGAGATGTCACATCTGGCGCCGCCGGCGCAGCTGACAGTCAGCAGCCCCTCGGCCTCGGAGTCGATGTTGATGAGGGTGTGGCCCTTCAGGTCGGAGCAATCCAGCGCCACAGCGCCCAGCAGACCGACCTCTTCGTCAGTGGTCAGGACCACTTCAATGGGAGGATGGACCAAGGTGTCATCATCCAGCACAGCCAGAGCAAAGGCAACGGCTACGCCGTCATCGCCACCCAGGGAGGTGCCGCGGGCCTTGATATAGCCGTCCTCAATGTAAAGATCCAGGGGCTCTGTGTCAAAGTCGTGCTCCACGCCGTTTTCCTTCACGCAGACCATGTCCAGATGGCCCTGGAGGATCACAGGGGAGTGGTCCTCGTACCCGGCAGAGGCGTTTTTCCAGATGATGACATTGCCCGCCTCATCCCGGCGGTGCTTCAGTCCACGCTCCTTGGCGAAACGCTCGGCCCAGTCGCTGGCAGCAGCAGTTTTGTGGGATTCATGGGGCAGCTGGCACAGCTCCTCGAAGAAGCGGTACACACGCTCGGGCTGCAGCCCGGCAAGTACGCGATGTTCCATCATGATCAATACCTTCCTTTATCGATATAGTATATGGTAAATCATAGAAAATGGGGGAATGCGCTGGCTGACAGCCGACATTCCAAAGGTATGATACACTATTTTATAGTGGATTGCACGTTATTTTTTTCTGATCTGGTCAAAAAAGACGGAGTGAGGGTAATATCATCACTCCGTTTTCTTTTTTATGGTATCCATAGATATGTCCTCTTGCGGTGCGTCAGCCTTCCACCAGACCGGAGCAGAGAGCCGCGCCGATGGAGGTGGCAAAGGTGGCGTTTTCTGGGATGATGAAGCGGATGCCGTGGAGCCGGGTGAAGAGAGAGAAGCACTTCTGCGCCTGGGGAAGGTTGGTCATGAAGCCGGTCAGCACGACCGTGTCGCAGCCGCAGGCCCGGCAGGCCATCACGGCGGTGGTGCCGATGGACTGCAGCACCATATTGATGACACCGGCGGCAAAATCACCGGCAGTAGCGCCGTCGGAGACATTGCCGAAGTTGGCGGCGGTGATGTCCAGCGGCAGGGAGGGGTGCGTGTTGCGGGTAATATCGCCGACGGTGAGGTCGATGTTGTTGATGTCTCCCTCGGCGGAGAGCTTGATGATCTGCTCGTACTTCCGGGTGCCGCACAGGCGGGAGCAGAGCCCGGCCATGGTGCCGCCGCCAACGCCGGAGCCGCACAGGTGGCGCATCTCCTTGCCCTTTTCCGCCAGAATAAAGGCGGTACCGGTGCCCATGCTGACTACGACGGCCTTCTCCTGGTGTCCCAGGGCCAGGCCGCCAGTGCCTACAGCGGTGAATTCCTGCACCGCCTCGGTGGGGATGCCGTAAATATTGCCGTCGACATAGGAGGCACCCACGCCGGTCAGGGCGATGCGCTGCACATCGCTGAGCTGCAGCCCGTGGTTGAAGAGAAAGCTGCCCAGTGCGCCGTACAGAGAGGTGATGGGGTCCTGTGCCTGGATGCGATGCATGGCGATGACAGAGCCATCAGGGCGCAGCCCGACGATCTTGGTCGTGGAGCCGCCAATATCGATCCCCAGAATAACAGACATAATATGAGTCCTCCTGTGATGCGTTCAAGATATATCGTACCCATATTAGGGGATTGAAAAGATTTTGTCAATTCCATCGTTGCAAAAGCGGCAAGAAAGTTATACTATATAGGTGTCACGACAGGTCGGTGCTGGGCCTGATCGATTACTAATGAAACATAAAGGAATTTACTTATGGAACGCAAAGAAAAGCTGAATTTGGCGATGCTCTTCGACTTTTACGAGATGACCATGGCCAACGGCTATTTCCGCCAGGGCATGCAGGATAAGATCACCTATTTTGACATCTTCTTTCGGCGTGTTCCCGATGGCGGCGGCTTTGCCATCGCAGCGGGCCTGCAGCAGCTGATCGAGTACATCGAGGATTTCCATTTTGACGAAGCAGACATCAAGTATCTGCGCAGCAAGGGCCTTTTTGAGGAGGACTTCCTGGACTATCTGCGGGACTTCCGTTTTACCGGCGATGTGTGGGCCGTGCCGGAGGGGACCCCTGTGTTCCCCAACGAGCCCCTGGTCACAGTCCGCGCTCCCGCCAGCCAGGCACAGCTCATCGAGACCTTCGCGCTGCTGTGCATCAACCACCAGAGCCTCATCGCCACCAAGGCCAACCGTGTGGTCCGGGCCGCGGCTGGGCGCACGGTGATGGAGTTCGGCTCCCGCCGGGCCCAGGGTGTGGACGGCGCGGTGATCGGCGCCCGGGCGGCCTATATCGGCGGCGCGCACGCCACGGCCTGCGCCGTCAGCGATCAGCACTACGGCGTTCCCGCTGTGGGTACCATGGCTCACGCCTGGGTGCAGATGTTCGACACGCAGTATGAGGCATTCAAGACCTACTGTGAGATCTATCCCAATAACGCCGTCCTGCTGGTGGATACCTATAACACGCTGAAAAGCGGCGTTCCCGACGCGATCCGCGCCTTCAACGAGGTCCTCAAGCCTATGGGCATCACCAAGTGCGGCATCCGGCTGGACTCCGGCGATATTGCCTATCTCTCCAAGGAGGCCCGCAAGATGCTGGATGCCGCCGGTTGGGAGAACTGCACCATCTCCGCGTCCAACTCCCTGGATGAGAATCTGATCCGGGACCTGCTGCTGCAGGGGGCGAAGATCGATGCCTTTGGTGTGGGCGAGCGCCTGATCACCGCACGCAGTGAGCCGGTGTTCGGCGGCGTATATAAGCTGGTGGCTGTGGAGGACAAGAACGGCACGGTGACGCCCAAAATCAAGATCAGCGAGAATGTTTCCAAGATCACCACCCCCCACTTCAAGAAGCTCTATCGCTTCTACGGCAACGATACCGGCAAGGCGATCGCCGACTATCTGACGGTCTACGATGAGGTGGTGGACGATTCTGATAAGCTGGTCATTTTCGATCCGGAGGCCACCTGGAAGAAGAAAGAGGTCTATGACTTTACTGCCAAGGAGCTGCAGGTGCCGGTGTTCCAGGGCGGCAAGCGGGTGTATACCAGCCCCGCGCTGTCTGAGATCCGGGCCTACTGCCAGGAGCAGGTGGATACCCTGTGGGACGAGGTCAAGCGCTTTGACAATCCCCACAAATACTATGTCGATCTGTCCCAGAAGCTTTGGGACGTGAAGTACGAGCTGCTGGAGAAGAATCACTGAGCAGCCATGCCCCAGAAAGGAGATACTTGTGAGATATTCCCGGAGACAAACCACAGTTCCTAGCAGTACAGCTGCGCCGCGCATGGTCCTTGTGGCCGTCCTGCTGCTGGCAAACGCGGCAGCGGTGGTGGTGCTGACGAAGCTGCTGCACGCAAATGCAGCTATTTTGTTCGGATTGCTGCGGATCGTTGCGGTGGGTATGGCGGTCCATATCCAATCCGGCCGTGTCAGCACAGGTGACAAGCTGGTCTGGACGATGCTGATGGCGGCTGTCCCTGTGGTGGGAATGCTCCTGTATCTGATGTGGGGCGGGGAGCGGCCGGGCAGACGCCTGGCCCTTCTTCCGGTGGAGCCTCCGGCAGACCGCGAAGTGGAGCGGCGGCAGACGGAGAGCAGCCATCGCCGCCTGGCGGAGGCGCTGCCTTCATGGCAGCGCACAGCCAGAATGCTGCAAAAGCGAGGCTTTCCCCTCTATCGCGGCACCAGCGCCGCCTACTATTCCAGCGGTGAGGCGTTCTTTGCCGATGTTCTGAACAGGCTGGAGGGGGCGGAGCGGTTCATTTTCCTGGAATTCTCCGCTCTGGCCGAGGGAAAGCTGTGGGACCGGATGCGGGGCATCCTGCTGGAGAGGGCCCACAGCGGTGTAGAGATCTGTATCATTTTGGACGAGCTGGGCAGTCGGGCCCGGATACGCCGGGAGGCGGTGGAGGCCCTGCGCTCGGCGGGGATCGAGGTCATGCTGTTCGGGCCGGACCGCCGCCAGTTAGGCCGGCGGCTCTTTCCCTGCCGCGACCACCGGGAGATCGTCTGCATCGACGGGCAGTATGCCTGTACCGGCAGCGCCTATGCTGCGGACGAGTGCATCGGCCTGGCGCGGGGACGCGGTGAATGGCGGGACAGCGGTGTTCTGCTGGACGGCGCGGGAGCCTGGGGGCTGACGCGTCAGTGGATACACATGTGGGAGAGACTGGGCGGCAGGCTCCACAATGAGCACGACTACTACCGCCCGGCGGAGGAGCGGCCCGGCGACGGCTGGTGTCAGCCTTTTGCCGTTGGGCCGGGTGACGTGCCGGGCGATACGGTGGGTGACCTCTGTCTGCAATGTATTGCCAACGCCCACAGCTATATCTGGATAACGGCCGACAGCTTTGCGGTGGATGACGGCATTCTGCAGGCACTGTGCGCGGCGGCGGACAGCGGTGTGGATGTACGCATCTCCCTGCCCGGTGTGTGGAGAAGCACCCATGAAAAACTGGCGGCAGAGGCTTGCTTCGACCAGCTTTTGGAGCATGGCGCTGCGATCTATCTCTTTGAGCCGGGGTTCCTGCACGCTGGAAGCTTTGTCTGCGATGGGCAGGTAGCCGTGGTAGGAAAAGTAGGGATGGATCGCCGCGGCTTCCGGCTTCGGGGCGAGTGCGGTGTGGTCCTCTATGATATGTCCGCCATCGGCGGGCTGCTGGAGGACATGGAGGCCATCCAGCAGCGCGGTGAGCGGCTGGAGCTGTCTCAGTGGAGCGGGCGGTCCCCGCTTCAAAAGGAGCTGGAGAAGCTGATGCGGGCTTTTCCTGCATGGATGTGAATGGATATTAGAAATCAAAAAGGAGTGACCCTATATGAGAGCCTATGAGCGTTTTTTAAAGTATGCACAGATCTATACTGAGTCGGAGGAGGGGACGGGGACCAGTCCCAGCACGGCCCGGCAGTGGGATCTGGCCCATCTGCTGGTGGAGGAGATGAAGGCACTGGGCCTGGAGGATGTGTCTGTCAGCGAGTACGGTGTGGTCACCGGCTATCTCTCCGCCACACCGGGCTGTGAGAAGGCACCCGCACTGGGTCTCCTGGCCCACATGGACACCGCCCCTGCCTTTACCGGCAAGGATGTTCATCCCATCCTCCACGCTAACTACGACGGCGGGGACATTGCTCTGCCCAAGGAGGGCTGTGTGCTGCGGGTGGCAGATTTTCCCCAGCTGAAAGAGCTGAAGGGCCGCACGATCATCACCGCCGATGGCTCCACCCTGCTGGGCGCTGATGACAAGGCGGGCATCGCTGAGATCCTGACCATGTGTGAGCGGCTCATTGCGGAGAAGCGCCCCCACGGCAAGCTCTGCATTGCCTTTACCCCTGACGAGGAGATCGGTGAGGGTGCTGACCATGTGGATGTTCCCACCTTTGGCGCACAGTTCGCCTATACCGCGGACGGCGGCGCGGAGGGCGAGGTGGAGTATGAAAACTTCAACGCGGCCAGCGCCCGTATCGAGATCACCGGCGTCTCCGTCCATCCCGGTTCTGCCAAGGATGCCATGGAGAATGCCCTGCTCATCGCCATGGAGCTGAATGCGGCTCTGCCTGCTGATGAGACGCCTGCCTGCACCGAGGGCTACGAGGGCTTCTTCCATCTGGACGAGCTCAGCGGCGATGTGGCCTTCGCCAAGATGGGCTATATCATCCGCGACCACGACAGAGAGCGGTTCGAGGCCAGAAAGGCGCTGATGGAGCAGGCGGTAGCCCAGGTCCAGAGCAGACATCCCAAGGCGGCCATCCGGCTGGAACTGCGGGACAGCTACTACAATATGGCCAGCCAGCTGAAGGACTGCATGCACCTGATTGAAAATGCCTGCGCGGCGGCGCGCCAGGTGGGTGTGGAGCCCAAGATCCTGCCTGTCCGCGGCGGAACGGACGGCGCGCGCCTGTCCTATCAGGGGCTGCCCTGCCCCAACCTGGGGACCGGCGGCTACAACTACCATGGCCCCTATGAGTTCATCACGGTGGAGGGCATGGATATTGCCACAGATATGCTGATGGAGATCGTGGCCCTGTACAGCAAGTAAGAAACATAAAAGCGCTCTGCCCAGGCGGCAGGGCGCTTTTGCTGTCAGGGGGCGCTGGCGGCGCTGTCAAAGATGGGCATTGAAACGACATAAAAATTGTGATATACTGCCAATAGTGAGAGCCTGCCGCCCTGGCGGCACAACACATGAGAAAAGAGGAAATGACTGTGACTTACGATTTTACTACGATCATCGACCGCCACGGTAAGGACGCCATGGCTGTGGACTCCATCGGCCTGGACGGCCCCGGCGGCCCTAAGGAGGGCTTCGATGCGATCCCCATGTGGGTCGCCGATATGAACTTTGCCACGGTCCCCACGGTGCGGGAGGCGATGGCTGAGCGCATCCAGCACCCCTGCTTTGGCTATTTTGACGCTACCGACGAGTATTACCGCTCCATCATCCGCTGGCAGGAGAAGCGCAATGGCGTTACCGGCCTGGAGCCTAAGCACATCGGCTATGAGAACGGTGTTCTGGGCGGCGTCACCAGCATCATGAACGTGCTGAGCTCCAAGGGCGGTAAGGTCCTGGTCCATTCTCCCACCTATATCGGCTTCACCTTTGCGCTGGAGAACAATGGCTACCGTTTCGTTCACAGCCCCCTGGTGCTGGACGAGAACAATATCTGGCGCATGGATTTTGAGGACATGGAGAAGAAGATCGTGGAGAACGACATCCATGTCACCATCTTCTGCTCCCCTCACAACCCCTGCGGCCGCGTGTGGGAGCGCTGGGAGATCGAGAAGGCCATGGAGCTGTTCAAGAAGCACGATGTTTTCGTCATCTCCGACGAGATCTGGTCCGATCTGACGCTGCCTGGCTATCAGCATATTCCCACCCAGTCCGTCTCTGAGGATGCCAGAAACCGCACCGTCGCCTTCTATGCACCTTCCAAGACCTTCAACCTGGCTGGTCTGGTGGGCAGCTATCATATTGTTTACAACAAGTGGCTGCGGGACCGTCTGCGCAAGGAATCCTCCCTCTCTCACTATAACAGCATGAACGTTATGAGCATGCACGCACTGATCGGTGCCTATAAGGATGAGGGCTATGTCTGGGTGGACGAGGTTCGCCAGGTGTTCCAGGAGAACATTGATTTCGCCTGCGACTATATCAAGGAGCATTTTGAGGGCGTTGCCTTCTCCAAGCCCCAGGGTACCTACATGCTCTTTGTGGACTGCACCGAGTGGTGCGCGAAGCACGGCAAGACGATCGAGGAGGTCATCAAGGCCGGTTGGGATGTTGGCGTGGCCTGGCAGGATGGCCGGGCGTTCCATGGTCCCTGCCATATCCGGATGAATCTGGCGCTGCCGCTGAGCCGGGTGAAAGAGGCATTTGATCGCATGGACAAGTACGTATTCAACGCCTGACAGACAGAAAAACAGCCCCACAGCTCGTTGGCTGTGGGGCTGTCGTATGTATGGCGCTTACAGAATCTTGTCGCGCTGGTCGAAGCGGAGCGAGCCGGGGGAGTAGCGCTTTTCCAGCTTGATGAGCTTGTCCAGGTTCTCCTGGCCCACGAGACCCACCATCAGATAGCGGTGGTTCAGCTCATCGTGGATGAAGTTGTACAGCAGATGGAAGTCCTGGATCTGGCCGGTGGTACTGACGTGGATGCGGGGGCCGGTACAGGGGTGGACAACACCGCCGATGTTGACGTGGTTTTCATCCACATAGGTCACGGGCAGGTCCTGTCGGATCAGCTCATGGACCTGGTGCTCCACCTCCCGCAGGTCCACCTCCGGCGGATAGCCGGGGAAGGCAATCACGAAGCCGTGCTTCACGTCGTCGTGGGAGCAGCGCTCCAGATCCTCCTTGGGCAGGAAGCGCTCACACAGATCCTCGGCGGTGTGGCTCATCAGACGGTAGGGCAGGGAGCTGTAGACAATGTCCACGATCTCTTTTGGGTCGGGGCCGAAGATGGTGGGACGGGTGAGGACGATCTCCTCGCCCACGCCGATCAGCAGATCCGCATTGAAGCCTAACAGGGGATAGATCAGGTCGAAGTGCTCCACGATCACCCGCTTGCCCTTGCGTACGGCTGTGGTGATGGCCTCGGCCAGCACGGACATCTGGGTAAAGCCGTTTTCAAAGCGGATGTCCAGGTGATAGGTGTGGGGGGAGAACATGCTGAAGCCCCGGTCCACATCCAGGATGGGCAGGGGGCGGACATAGACACCGTTGTCGTCGTTGGTCAGCTCCAGACCGGGGAACATGCCCCGGATCAGGGCGCTCTTGCCGGAGCCGGCCTCGCCGATGATGCCGATGAGCTTATCGGTGGGAGACAGGTACAGCTGCATCAGCTGCATGCCCAGCGCGTACATGCGATTGTGGCCGCGGGGGGCGAAATAATGGCTTATGCTGTGGCTCTTCTGCAGTTCGGACATAGTTCGGGCCTCCTCAGTGGTTGATACCCCTATTATAAACGATAAAACGAAACTTGGGAAGGTGCCGCGGAAAAATAGATTGCAAATAATTGTCGCAGAATATATAATGTAGCAGTACCGATATGATCTTTCCACCGGTAAGTGCCGTGGAAGGAATATAAAAAGGAGCGATAAAACAATGGCGGATATTATCCGAAACGCGTCGGCCGGCACCATGGAGTCCAGCGACGTGTATGTTGAGATCGAGCCCTGCCAGCAGGGCATTGAGATCCAGTTGGAGTCTGTGGTGAAGGGCCAGTTTGGCCAGCAGATCCAGACTGTGGTCGAGGAAGTGCTGCACCAGTGCGGTGTGGAAAAGGCAAAGGTCTCCGTCAATGACCGGGGCGCGCTGGACTGCGTGATCCGGGCCCGGGTGGAGACTGCCGTTCTGCGGGGAAGGAGGGAGAGCTGATGCGTCGTTCCATGCTGTTTTTGCCGGGCAACAATCCCAACATGCTCATCAACGGCAACTGCCTGGGGGCTGATGCGGTGATCTTCGACCTGGAGGACGCTGTCGCCCCCGCTGAGAAGGACGCTGCCCGCGTCCTGGTGCGCAACACCATGAAGTATATGGATTTCCGCGGCTGCGAGATCATCGTGCGCATCAACTCCATCGACACCCCCTTCTGGAAGGAGGATGTGGACGAGATCCTGCCCCATAAGCCCAACCTGATCCTGCTGCCCAAGACCGGCAGCGCCCAGGATGTACAGGCGGCGGATGCCTACATCACCGAGGTGGAGGAGCGTCTGGGCTATGCGCGCAACACCGTGGGGCTCATGCCCCTGATCGAGACGGCGATGGGCGTGGAGAACGCTTTCGCCATCGCCTCCGCCTCCAGCCGCGTACAGGCACTGTTCTTGGGCGCGGAGGATCTGACGGCGGACCTGCAGTGCAAGCGCACCAAGGAGGGCCGCGAGATCGAGTATGCCCGTACCCGT
>CAYSDG010000068.1:0-10777 GCA_964429705.1 uncultured Oscillospiraceae bacterium
GACCAACGCCAACGGTTACACCACTGAGGAGTATGAGGCCATCAAGGCTGAGTTCTACGGCAACTGATACCCCCTGTACCTACTCACCACTTAACTGACTGGTAAATGATTATGTTAAAGTATACGATTAAGAGACTGGCACAGTCTGTGGTCACGATCGTGATCATTATTAGTATCGTATTCGTACTGATGCGTATGCTGCCCACAGACTATTTCTTTACTGAGGATCAGGTCATGAAGTGGACCGAGGAGCAGAAGAATGAGGTCCTGGAGGCCAACGGCCTCCTGGATCCCGTTCCTGTGCAGCTGGTCCGTTTCTATGGCGACCTGGTTCGTCTGGACTTTGGTACTTCCCGCCGTATCCAGGTGGGTGTCCCCTGCATGGAAGTTATTGCGTCGAAATTTGCCATTTCTATGCGGCTGGGCCTGATCGCCCTGGGCGTGTCTCTGGTGGTCGGTGTGCTGCTGGGCATCCTGCAGACCGTCAACAAGGATCACTTCTTTGATCACCTGGGTACGGTCTACACCGTTTTCGTCAACTCCGTTCCCTCTCTGGTGTCCTACTCTCTGGTGCTGGCTTTCGGCTCCCGTGTGCTGGGCCTGCCTTCTCTGTACTCCACCCGTAACCCCGGCAAGGGCAGCATCCTGCCCATCGTCTGCCTGGCCATGGGCTCCATTGCCCACTACGCCCTGTGGACCCGCCGCTACATGGTGGATGAGCTGAACAAGGACTACATCAAGCTGGCCCGCATCAAGGGTATGTCTTCCAGCAGCATCATGTTCAAGCACGTTCTGAAGAACGCCTTTGTTCCCATGGTGCAGTATATTCCCGCAAGTATTCTGATGACTGTCGGTGGCTCTCTGCTGGTGGAGAGATTCTTCTCTGTTCCCGGCATGGGCGTCGTTATGACCGATGCTATCTCCCGTTATGACACCAACCTGGTTGTGGCCTGCGTGTTCCTGTACTGCAGCCTGGGCATCTTGGGTGTCTTCCTGGGTGACGTGCTGATGTCTATCGTCGATCCCCGTATTAAGCTGGCAGGGAAAGGAGAAACTCGATAATGAACAAGAATCAGGACGAGCTCTTTCGGTTCGTAGAATACTCCGCGGAGAACGCAGAGCGTATCGGTTACTCCAACTATTCTTACTGGAAGTCCGTTTTCATCAACTTCCGCAAGAAGAAGTCTGCTGTCGTTATGGCAATCGTGTTCTTCGCACTGGTCATCTTCTCCTTCGTCGCTCTCTGGATCGGCAAGTTCGATTATGCGACCCTGATGACCAACCAGTCCGCCGCCTTTACCAGCCCCAATGCTGAGTACTGGTTCGGTACTGACAACATGGGCCGCGACTACTGGTGCCAGGTTTGGTATGCAGCCCAGACCTCCATCAAGCTGGCTCTGATCGTTGCTATCGGTGAGGCTGTGCTGGGTGTTACCATCGGCTGCATGTGGGGCTATATCCGTGCGCTGGACCGCCCCCTCACCGAGCTGTACAACATCATCAACAACATCCCCACCATCATTTACATGACCCTGATCGCCCTGCTGGTTGGTCAGAGCTTCACCATCATGGCTGTCTCTCTGATCGCAACGCACTGGCTGGTCATGGCCCGTAATGTCCGTAACTTGGTGCTGATGTATCGTGACCGTGAGTACAACCTGGCCTCCCGCTGCCTGGGTACGCCCATCTGGCGTGTTCTCACCAAGAACATCTTCCCCTACCTGATCAGTGTCGTCATCCTGCGTCTGGCACTGGCTATCCCCTCCACTATCAGCCTCGAGTCCACCCTGTCCTACCTGGGCCTGGGTCTGGACTACGATACGCCCTCTCTGGGTGTTCTGCTGCGCAATGCTCGTAACTACTTCCTGGATGAGCCCTATCTGCTGGTGTTCCCCGCCGTTATCGTCTCCATCATCACGGTGACGTTCTATCTGGTCGGTAACGCCTTCTCCGATGCGGCCGATCCTAAGAACCATCGTTAAGGGGGATAATAATATGAATAAGACACCTATTTTATCCGCCAAGGACGTTGAGATCCAGTTCACCCTGCGCGGTCAGGTCCTGAAGGCCATTCGTAAGTGCTCTCTGGACCTGTATAAGGGCGAGACCCTGGCTATCGTGGGCGAGTCCGGCTCCGGCAAGTCCGTGTTCACCAAGTCCTTCTTGGGCATGCTGGACAGCAACGGCAGTATCACCGGCGGTTCCATCACCTACGACGGCATCAATCTGGCTGAGTACACCACGGAGAAGCAGTGGATGACCATCCGCGGCAAGAAAATCTCCATGGTTATGCAGGACCCTATGACCAGCCTGAACCCCCTGAAGAAGATCGGTCCTCAGATTCAGGAGAGTATCGAGCTGAACCAGGGCCTGAAGGGCGAGGCTGCCAAGAAGGCTGCTCTGGAGATGCTGGAGAAGGTCGGCATTCCCGATGTGGAGCGCCGCTATGGCCAGTATCCCCATGAGTTCTCCGGCGGTATGCGCCAGCGTGTCGTTATCGCTATCGCTGTGGCCTGCCACCCTGACATCCTGATCTGCGACGAGCCTACCACCGCTCTGGACGTGACCATCCAGGCCCAGATCCTGGACCTGATCCGCAACCTGCAGCGCGAGATGAACATGACCGTTATCTACATCACCCACGACCTGGGCGTTGTGGCCAATGTGGCAGACCGCGTGGCTGTCATGTATGCCGGTCAGATCGTTGAGGTGGGTCTGGTCAACGAGATCTTCTATGATGCCTGGCATCCCTACACCTGGGCGCTGCTGTCCTCTCTGCCTCAGCTGGGCGTGAAGGGCGAGGAGCTTCCCACCATCGACGGTACGCCTCCCAACCTCTTCTACGAGGTCAAGGGCGATGCCTTTGCTCCACGTAATAAGCAGGCTCTGGCGATCGACTTCGAGGAGGAGCCCCCCTTCTTTGAGATCAGTGAGACCCACAAGGCCAAGACCTGGTATCTGGACCCCCGCGCTCCCAAGATCGAGCAGCCCCATTCCATTCAGCGGCTGCGCAGTAAGATGAACTGAAAGGAGGTAATGTGCGATGTCTCAGAAAGAAAAATTGATCGAAGTTAAGGATTTGCAGATTACCTTCGGCTCTGGCCGTAAGAAGTTCGTTGCCGTTGACCATGTCAATTTTGACATCTACAAGGGCGAGACCTTCTCCCTGGTCGGCGAGTCCGGCTCCGGTAAGACCACCATTGGCCGCGCCATTACTCGTATCAACCCCGTTTCCGCCGGTGAGATCCTCTTCAAGGGTCAGCGCATCAGCGGCAAGATCTCCAAAGCCATGGACCTGGAGGTTATCAAGAAGTGCCAGATGATCTTCCAGGATCCTCAGGCATCTCTGAATGAGCGCGCGAAGATCGACTATATCGTTTCCGAGGGCCTCATCAATCATCATATGTACAAGGACGAGGACGATCGTCAGCGTAAGGTCGAGGAAGCTCTGCGCGAGGTGGGCCTGCTGCCCGAGTTCGCTTCCCGCTTCCCCCACGAGTTCTCCGGTGGTCAGCGTCAGCGTATCGGCATTGCCCGCGCGCTGATCATGGAGCCTGAGTTTATCGTGGCTGACGAGCCCATTTCCGCACTGGACGTGTCCATCCGCGCCCAGGTGCTGAATCTGCTCAACCGACTGAAGAAGAGCAGAGGGCTGACCTACCTGTTCATTGCCCACGACCTGTCTGTTGTCCGCTTCATTTCTGACCGTATCGCGGTCATTCATAAGGGTCGCATCGTGGAGCTGGCAGAGGCCGAGGAGCTGTTCCTCCATCCCCTGCACCCCTACACCAAGGCACTGCTGTCCGCAGTTCCTATGCCCGACCCCGAGCTTGAAAAGAAGAAGAAGCTGCTGGTCTACGATCCCTCCATCCATGATTACAGCACCGATAAGCCCGTGTGGGAAGAGATCCTGCCCGGCCACTTTATCTGGGGTAATCAGAAGGAGCTGGATGGCTACCGCAAGGAGATCCAGGGCTGATCCCAGACAACAAGGAAGCCAGCCGATGTCGGCTGGCTTCCTTTCCGTGTATCCGGGGGCTTTCCTTCGGGTAAGCTATTCCTGTGGATGCGGTATAGAGTGACAGGAGAGATCCAACGATGATGAAGAAAATTGTTGCGTTATACGAGCCCTATATGATCCGGCCAATCCTGAATAAGACTCTCACACGGTCTGTGGTGGCCCTGGCTCTTTTGCTGGTGTGGGATCGGCTGTTCAATCGCAACAGCGCGTTCCTCCTGGTGAGGGATGGCTGTCTGGTCCCGGCGCTGATTTTTTTGGCGGGTGCCTGGTTCACCTATCTGAAGATGGATGGGATGCAGCTGAAGCTCTATATAAAAAATCCCCAGAGCCGCCCGAAGAAGAAGCGGTTCAATAAGGGAATGATGGATTATGTAGAGACGGAAGTGGTGCCCTACGAGGAGCTGAGCATGGAGCAGCGTACAGCATGCCGCTTTGCGGCGGATCTGCTGGCAGGCGGGATCTTTCTGCTGGCATCGCTGATTGGGATGCTGGTGAGTTGAGGCAGCCGCTTTTGCGCGTATATGAAAAGTCACCCCGGAGCAGGAGATGCTCCGGGGTGACTTTTCAATGGGGAACGCGCCCAAGAATCAGGGCGGAGAGGGGCGGAAGCTCGGTGCGGCCCTGGAGAAATACCGTGTCCTGCCATCGAAAGCTGGAGGCGGCATCGGCCAGCACTTGCCAGCCGCCGTCTGGCAGGTCGATCCCCTGCGGCTGATCATGACAGTTAAAGATCAGCAGGATCTGGTCCCAGGGACAGTCGGAGCCGCTGTTCTCCAGGGCAATGGCAGAACAGCGATAGGCCAGATCCGCATCATAGAGAACGCGGCGTGGGGCGCAGGGAGACTTATCATGCAGACAGGGCAGCTGCTGGCGCAGAGCGATGAGGCCGCGGTAGTAGTCCACCAGCTGGCAGTTGTCCCAGGCCCGCTGCCAGTCCAGCTGATTGATCTGCGGGTCGGAGCGGAAGCTATTTTTGATGCCGCCCTTCGTGCGGCCAAATTCCTCTCCTGCCAGAAAAAATATGTGTCCCTGGCAGGAGAAGCTGATGGCTGCGGCCAGTCGGTTTGCCCGCAGAACAGCGGGATGGAGTGAGGAAAAATCCCTTTCGGGGAGCAGCGTATAGACCAGTTTATCCCATAGCGTCCAGTCGTCGTGGCAGGATAGATAGGTGATGGTCTGGGAGGGGGCCTGCCACAGAGCGCCGTTACCTTCGGACCAGCCGGTGACGCACTGGCGCAGGGATTGGCGTGAGATGCCGCCGCCATTGACAAAGCCGCGGGCGCCGCAGTCCATGAGGCTGCCCTTGATGGTGTCCCGCGTCAAATCGCAAAAAGCGGCAATGTGGGGCGACAACAGATGCAGCTGCTCCTTGGTGCAGAGCGCGGTGCCGGGGCGCGGAGAACAGTCCGAGGCGCTCCATGGCTCGCCGAAGAGCAGCTTGCTACCAGTCCCATAGCGCTGGTCCAGTGCGGACTGGATGCGGTTCAACAGGGCGGTGTCCAGGCTCCCCATCAGATCGAAGCGGAAGCCATCCATGTGGAACTCTTCCGCCCAGTATAGAATGGAGTCCAGAATATAGCGGGCGCACATGCTGCGCTCGGTAGCCAGCTCGTTGCCGCAGCCGGTGCCCTCCTGATACAGCCGCAGTGTTACAGCGGAGGCGGTGGGTGCCCAGAGATGGAATTCCGTACCGGTGGATGAGGGGAATGCCCCCAGCGGGGCGCCTGTGTGAAATTCGGCTTCAAATGCGGGGGAATCGAACCATAGCTTCTGCTGAAGAAGATCCATAGGGTGTATCCGCTCCTATGCAAAATTTGCGGGGACGGCTGGAGCCTCAGCACAGGAGGCCCGAACGATCAGCTGTGCGTGGAGCAGGTAGGTGCTCAGATGTGCCCGGCTGAAATGGCCGGAAAGGGCAAAGAAGGAGCTTTTGCCCAGTGCGGTGCGGTCCTGTCGGATCGTGGACAGGGGAGGCGCGGTTTCTTGGCAGAGCGGGAGATCATCGAAACCCAGAATGCTGATGTCCTCCGGAATGCGGAGATGATGCTCGGCGCAGCATGCCAATACGCGGCTGGCCAGCAGATCGTGGCTGCAGATGATAGCGGTGCAGCCGTGCGCCAAAAGGCGCTGCAGATGCAGTGTGAGATACTCCGAGACAGGGTGCAGCTCGCTGATCAGGGTCTCATCCACCGACAGGCCACAGGCCGTCATTGCTCTGCGGAAGGCCTGACAGCGGTGGCGATACACATAGGAGGTCGTCTCAGTGGTCAGATAGCCGATCTGCCGGTGGCCAAGCAGCTGCAAGTGCCGAACAGCCAGCAGCATACCTTCCTCATTATCAACACCGATATGTGTCACATTTTCGTTTCCGCTGATGTGGTTGTCATAGAGTACGGTGGGGGTTCTGCAGGTTGGAAATTCCTTGATCCACGGATCAGCCGGAGAAAGTCCGAGAAAAAGAGCGCCGACATAGTTGTGCATCACCATGTATTCGTCATAGCGCATGGCCAGCTGCATAGGCCGATCCGGAGAGATCAGATCGACCTGGTAGCCGTTTGGCTCTGCGGCCATGCGGAAGCCGGCGATAAAGTCGTAGCCGAAATCCGTTGGGCGGATATATTCCATATTGGTGATAAACACGGCCAGCTTGGGCGGTGCGGTGTGACGAAAAACACGGGAGTAGCCCATTTCAACTGCCTTCTCCAGCACCTGCTGGCGCATTGTCTGGCTGACGTCCCGCGCTCCATTGAGCGCTTTGCTGACGGTGCTTTTGGATACGGAGAGCTCGCGGGCAATGTCGTCTAACGTGGTCATTTCGGTACCTTCCTTTTCTATGAGCGGAACTGGGTCCGCACTTCTATTATAGCATGGGAGTCCTGTCCGTGTAAACACCTGTTTGCGAGAAGCGTTCTCCTGCGGAAAACCTGCAGGGGGTGTAGCAGCTGATAGAAATAGGGGTTGACAAAGGATCATGTCATTGGTATGATACCCAATGTGGTTAGCTAAGACTAACTTTCTGCGGCGCGCGAAAGCGCTTTCTTTTTTCACTGAAAGTTAGTTTAAACTAACTGCTGCTGCGGCAAAGATCTTTTTCGGCTTGACAGACAGTGGACGGGCTTTCGGAAGCAGACCAGTTCCCTCTGCGCCGCTGAAGATAGAAAGAGAATGCTAGGAGGAAATGATGAAGAATTGGAAGATGACCTGGAGACGGGCGGTATCGCTGCTCCTGTCGGCGTCACTGGTGCTGTCGCTGATGGTGCTGCCCGCCCATGCATCGCTGCGGGAGCCGCCTGCGGAGATCGCGGAGTGCGGCAATATTATGGGCAGCGATTTTAAGCTGACCTTTCCGGCGGGCAGTACGGACTGGCTCGCCGCGATCACAGATGTCAGTGTGGATGGCGCAGCCTACAGTAAGGCGTCCACAGCCTATGGGGTTTACACTGGCAACTATTTTGTCAACAGCGGCAGCAACCAGCGCTATATCGTGATCGATGACGGCTTTGCGGAGAAAACCGCGGTCTGTGTGATCCGGGCGGAGGGATATGAAGCTCTGACCGTGAAGCTGGACCGCTCCAATGCTTTTTCCTATACCGCGGAGATCATCCCAGGTCAGGTGACAGGGCCGGACAGCGGTGGTGACGGTGAGAGCGGCGAAAAGCCGGATAAAACGGCGAAGAAGATCGATCTGAGCCAGCTGAAGCTGGCGGAGGAACGCTTTAGCTCCTGCTGGGAGTTGACTGCGCCGACGGAGGTGGGCTATATTGCCGCTGTCACCGGAGTTGCGGTGAATGGCGCCCCTTGGAGCAAGGCAGTGTATCTGGCAGCCGGTGGGCAGTATAAGATCACAGACGACGCCCTTTATCTGGTTCAGAGCAGCTTCGACAGCAGCCGCCCCGCGGTGAAAACTGGCGATGTGATCACTATCAGCGCTGCGGGCTACGAGGATCTGACCTTCAAGCTGGTCATTGATGGCAACGGCACGGCGGAGATCCACCCAGACGACGGACAGGGGGATCCCTATCAGCTCCATGTGAAGATCGAGGGCAGCTTTGAGGCGGCTATCGTGGGGCAGAAGGGATACGATGCGGTTTCCGGAGCCAGCAGTGCCGGGGCATCCAGCAGTCAAAACAGCGCGGTCACGGTTTATGGTGCCTTGGTAAAAAAAGGGGAGACCCCTGCTGAGAGCGACTGGGAGGAGCTGGGCCATCAGTCTAAGATCGATGTGGAGGGCAGCAGATCCTTCGTCAGCATTGTGCCGGATACGGAAAAAGGGACTGCATCCGGCAGCGACAGTGGTATGCGGGGCGTATATGCGCCCTACAGCAGCGCGCTGGAACTGAGCGGAACGCCAAAAACCGCCGGGCGTTACCTGGTATCCGTTACCATTGCGGATGCTCAGGGGCGGACAGCTGTCAGCAATACGTTGCCCTTCCGGATCTACACCGGCGAGGAGACGCTGGCCGATCAGCTTTCCACAAATAACCTGAAGCAGTATGAAAATGGTTTGTATGCCTGGGACATCATGGAGCCCTGGGCGATCAGAAATTTCGGCAGCAACGTGGCGGGGGAGACAGAAAGCGTTCGTGTACCTGTGCCGCTGGAGGTCTGGTTTGGCTCTCATAGCGAAGGTACCTATGGGTATCTGGGCTATGACATCGCCTGGTCGGAGGTGCTGGCGGACAGGATCCCCCAGACGCTGTATATTCCGGATGGCTGCCATCTGACGCTGCAGAATATGCATGTGCTCAGCAGCGTCCGTATCGTGGTGGAAAGCGGTGGGCATCTGACGCTTTTGGATTCCTGTGTGCAGGGTGTGATCGACGTCTGCGGCGGCGGCACGTTCTCTATGAACTATGATGCGTATTCCGGGAAGTTTACCACTGGTGCCTCTCTGTGCGGTCAGCTTCGGCTGGCTGACGGGGCGATTCTGGAAAATGCCGCTGTCTATTCCCACACCAACTATCTGGCAAATGGAGAGCGTGCCGACCGCGCCAATGACGCGGCGGTGGTTGCGGTCGCCGGGGCTGTAGAGCTCCGGGGCAAGGTGTTTATTTGCGGCGATGATGCCGGCAGCACCGGGATCGGACAGAGCGCACTGCTGGTGAAACAGGGGACGCTGACCCTGGCCGAGGACGCGGTGCTCGTGACTTATGGCGGCAGCGGCGGTGATTCCCTGCTCTATTCTGACGGCGGAACGGCGGTCCAGCTGGATAATGGCAGCATAACCGGCCCGGGCAAGCTCGTTGCGATTGGCGGCACCGTAGTATTTGGCAGCGGCGGCCATGCGCTTTCCGGAGCGGGGACGATCTCCACAGCGGAGGTGTTTCTTCAGGGAGCCACGGCTTACGGAGAGAAGATGCCAGGCACGGCGGTAAACGGCACGATTTCCGTCACAAGCGGCAGCCGCCATCAGGCGGACGGTGAGCAGATGGAGATCGGTATGGACGATCCGCTGGCTGCGCTGTACTGGAAAACCGGTATTGCGGCGGAGCCGCCGCTGGATCGGTTCGTAACGGCGATTCTCGGCGGATCGATGGGGGCCGGCAGTGATACGCCCTCTGAGGATACGCCTGCTGACGGCGATGCTCCTGTGTTCGGCGGCTCTGTGCTGCCCGGCAGCACGATCCAGAGTAAGCGGGAGCCGGATGGGACGATTACTACGATCGAGATAAAAAAGGATGGCACCGTCATCAAGACGACCCAAACGGCCAGTGGAACGGTTGCCACAACGGTGCGGGATGAGAGCGGCAGTGCGCTGGAGACAACGGTCGTTTTGTCCGGCAAGCATATCAGCTCGGCGGATACGGTCGAGCTGCCTGTGGACGAAGTGGAAAACACCAGAGATCAGAGCAGTGCGGCCAGGATCGATATTGTGATCCCTGCGGGCAGCTGTGTGACAGTTGCGATCCCGGTGCGCGGTGTGACCCCCGGCACAGTGGTTGTTATTGTCAATCAGGATGGAGGAGAGCAGGTCGTATCCACCACGCAGCTGACGAAAAACGGCGTATCTGTGACGCTCCGTGACAGCGCCTCTATCAAGGTGGTGGATAAGGCCAAGCACTTTGCTGATGTGCCGGACGGCAGTGTGTTCAGCGGCGAGATTGCGGCTATGAGTGCCAGAAATATTATGGTAGGCTGCTCGGAGACGGAGTTTGATCAGAACAGTCTTGTGACGCTGGATCAGATCGCAAATGTTGCCGGGCGTATCAGCGGCAGTGTCGATGTGGCCGATTTTGCTGGCGGCGTAGCCTGGGCAGCTGCACATGGGTTCCCCACAGGCAGTTGCCCTGCGGCGCGGAGCGATGTGCTGGCAGCGCTGTACCTGGCAGTCGGCGCGCCGCAGACGGCAGACATCGGCCAGCTGACCCGGTTTAAAGATGCAAAGAATATCTCCTCCGAGCTGCTGCCTGTGGTGCTGTGGGCGGTGGAGAGCGGCATCCTCATGGGTAATGAGGACGGAACGCTTGCGCTGGACAGCCTGGCGACCCGCGGACAAACGGCGGCCTTTGCGGGCCGCGCCTTGGGAATTGTGTCCTGAACGGCTGAAAAAAGAAACGCGGCGGACCATGAATTGGTCCGCCGCGTTTGAATATTGGCCGGTATATGGATCACTGTCGGATGAAAACTGCACAGGAAAACGAAAACACCGAATCCAAATGGATTCGGTGTTTTGGCACGCCGTAAGAGATTCGAACTCCTGACCTTCTGGTCCGTAGCCAGACGCTCTATCCAGCTGAGCTAACGGCGCGTGTCCTC
>CAYSDG010000069.1:0-10423 GCA_964429705.1 uncultured Oscillospiraceae bacterium
GGTGTGTTCCAGATGGAGTCCGCCGGTATGACCGGCGTGTGCGTGGGACTGAAGCCACAGTCCATTGAAGATCTGACCGCTATCGTGGCCCTGTACCGTCCCGGGCCGATGGACTCCATCCCCCGGTTCATTGCCTGTAAGCACGACCCGAAGCTGGTCACCTACAAGCATCCCTCGCTGGAGCCGATCCTGTCCATCACCTACGGCTGTATCGTCTATCAGGAGCAGGTCATCGAGATATTCCGCCGTCTGGCCGGGTATTCCCTGGGCCAGGCGGATATGGTGCGCCGTGCCATGAGCAAGAAAAAGCGTGCCCAGATCGAGGAGGAACGGCAGTATTTTATCTACGGCGACCCTGCCCGGAACATTGCCGGATGTATTGCCAACGGTGTGCCGGAGCAGGTGGCGGGGGAGATATACGAGGAGATCGACGCCTTCGCTGAGTACGCCTTCAACAAGGCCCACGCCGTGTGCTACGCGGTGGTGGCCTATCAGACGGCGTGGTTCAAACTCCACCATCCCCGGGAGTATATGGCGGCGCTGCTGACCAGTGTGCTGGATTCCACGGACAAGGTCTCGGAATATATCAACGAGTGCCGGGACATGGGTATCGCCCTGCTGCCGCCGGATGTGAACCGCTCCTTCGATTACTTCACCGTGGAGGAGGAGGGCATCCGCTTTGGCCTGGTGGCCATCAAGAACATTGGCCGGGGTTTTATCCAGGCTATGGTGCGCCAGCGGAACGAGGGCGGCCCCTTTGCGGGCTTTCAGGACTTCTGCGAGCGGATGTACGACTATGACATTAACAAGCGGGCGGTGGAGAACCTGATCCGCGCCGGGGCCTTCGACTGCTTCGGTGTCCGCCGCAGTCAGCTGGTGGCGGTCCACGACAAGCTGCTGGACTCCATCGGCGACAGCCGCCGCCAGAATGTGGAGGGGCAGCTGGATTTCTTTGGTATGGCTGCCGAGACCCAGAGCCGCCGCAGTGTGGAGCTGATCCTGCCCGAGGTGCCGGAGTACGCGCCTGAGGAGCTGATGCGGCAGGAGAAGGAGGTCACCGGGCTGTACCTCTCCGGCCACCCCATGAATGCCTATCGGGAGGCGGCGAAGCGGGCCGGTGCAGTGCATATCGCCGCTGTCAACGAGGACTTCGCGCAGGAGGGCGGCCCCACATCCTTCCAGGATGAGCAGCGCATCGCCGTGGCGGGTATCGTCACTGCCTATAAGACCAAAACGACCAGGGCCGGTACGCTGATGGCCTATGCCACGGTGGAGGATGATACCTCCTCCATTGAGCTGCTGTGCTTTGCCAAGACACTGGAAAAATATGGCCGCTTCCTGGCGGAGGGCAGCGCCGTGCTGGTGCGTGGCAAGCTGTCTGTCCGGGATGAGAAGCCGCCTCAGATCCTCTGTGACGCGGTGTTCGCCCTTGGCGAGCACGGCGGGGAGATGCTGATGGAGGAGCCTGCAAAGCCCCAGACCAGAGCGGGCGTTCAGGTGCTGGACGGCAAGGTGCTGTGGCTGCGGGTACCCTCTGCGGGCCATCCCGCCATGGCCCATATCCAGCGGGTCATCCAGATGTTCCCCGGCCAGACACCGGCGCGTCTGGTGTTTACCGACACTGGAAAGCGTCTGGGGACTACGTGCCTGCTGGGCAAGAGTCTGGTGGAGGAGCTGGTGGAGGTCCTGGGACAGGAGAATGTGGTGATCCAATAAAGAGGGGGGCCCGGTGGGGGCGGCAGGTGCGTCTATCCGCCATGCAGACAATGGCGCGGTGGAAACTTGCGGGCTTTCGCATCCGGGACTCTCAGCAAAAAAACAATCCACCGGGAGGCGCTGAACCTCCGCCGGATAAAAATAGATCAACAAGCAAAAAGGAGCGAGCTATGCTGCAAATTTGGATGGGCCGAGCGAATACAGGAAAATCCGCCGCAGTGCTGGAGAAGATCCGCCAGCTGGGGGATCAGAGTCAGCAGCTGCTGCTGGTGCCGGAGCACACCTCGCACCTGGCGGAGCTGGACCTGGCCCATGCCTGCGGGGCCAGTGCCTCCCGCCATGCGGAGGTGCTGAGCTTTCGCCAGCTGGCCAATCGGGTACTCTCCCAGGTGGGCGGTCTGGCAGACGGTACGCTGGATGCCGGAGGCAAGCTGCTGATGATGCAGCTTGCGCTGCAGGCATCCGTCCCGTCCCTGAGGATCTATGCCCGTCCCTCCCGAAAGGCTCCCTTTCTGGCGGAGCTGGTGGAGCTGTGCGATGAGCTGCAGAGCTGTCAGGTGCTGCCGGAGCAGCTGGGGGATGTCTGCCAGTGGCTGGAGGGCATGAGCGCCGATAAGCTGCGGGAGCTGAGCATTATTTACGCGGCCTATCTGGCCCGGCTCCACAGCGGCGGAGAGGACCGCCGAGACCTGATGAGCAAGCTGGCGGACAACCTGGAGCGGTCCGGCTACAGTGCGGGAAAGGACATCTTTCTGGACGGCTTCGCCTATTTCACGGCCCAGGAGGAGCAGATCATATCGATCCTGCTGCGGACGGCCCGCTCGGTCACCATCACGCTTCTGGGGGAGCCGGGCAGCGCCCAGGAGATCTTTTCCCAGAGCGTCCGGGCCCAGCACCGGCTGGTTCGGCTGGCATCGGCGTGCGGCGTGGAATGCCAGGTGCGCCCCTTCCAGCCGCGGGAGCCGGAGAATGCCCTGCAGCATCTGGAGGCCTGCTTTTTTGGCCGCCGCCGGGCGTGGCAGGGAGCGTGCGGACAGGTGACGCTCTACCGGGCAGACACGATGTTCACCGAGGCGGAGTATGTGGCATCCCAGATCCTGGCGCTGGTGCGCACGGGCAACTATCGTTTCCGGGACATCACCGTGGTGGTCCGGGATCTGGACAGCTATGCGGCTACGATCGAAAATGTATTTGAGCGTTACGGCGTGCCGGTATATCTCAGCCGCCGCAGCGATATTCTGGAAAAACCGGTACTCAGCCTCATTGCCGGGGCGCTGGACGCTGTGGCCGGCGGCTGTGAGTACGAGGACATGTTCCGCTGGCTGAAAACAGGGCTGGCGGGTATCACAGACGGAGAGTGTGACCTGCTGGAAAATTATGTTATCCGGTGGGACATCCATGGCAGCATGTGGCTGCGGGACGAGGACTGGACAGGCAATCCCGATGGATGGCAGGAGAGCATGACGCCGGAGCAGGCGGCCCGCCTGGCGGAGATCAACGCCATCCGCCGCCGGGTCAGCGGTCCGCTGGGCCGCCTGCACCAGGGAATGAAGGAGGCACCCGGAGCCGTCGGCAAGCTGCGGGTGCTGTGGGCCTTTCTGGAGGAAATCGACCTGGCCGGACAGCTGGAGCGGCGCACCGCCGAGCTGGAGACATTGGGGCAGCTGCAGCAGGCGGGGGAGTACAGCCAGCTGTGGGAGCTTCTGTGTCAGGTCATGGACCAGGTGGCCGACATTCTGGGGGAGATGGCCCTGGATCGGGAGGAATTTGTGCGGCTGTTCAAGCTGGTGCTGACCCAGTACGATGTGGGCACCATCCCCGCTGCGCTGGACCAGGTGCAGATCACCCAGATCACCCGCAACGACCGCCATCCGGTGAAATGCCTGTTCCTGATGGGGGCCAACGACAATGTGCTGCCCGCTGTGCCGCAGAACACGGGGCTTCTCAGCAGGGAGGACCGCTCGCGGCTGCTGGAGCAGGGGGTCGAACTGGCCCCCAGCGGCATGGACCTGTTTCATATCGAACTGCTGAATCTCTATGCAGCTCTCAGCCAGCCTACGGAGCGGCTGACAGTCACCTGGCCGGGCGCTGACCTGGTCGGTGAGACTCTGCGGCCCTCCTTTGTGGTGGAGCGCATCCGCACGCTGCTGCCGGGCGCGGCGGAGCTGGCGGACGAGGGGGAGGGCAGCTTCCGTCTCAGTGCGCCCCGGCCTGCCCTGGAGCTGGCGGGCAGCCAGCGGGGCGGCGCGCTCTGGCAATATTTCGCGGCGCAGGAGGTATTTGCTCCGCAGATCCAGGCCATGGAGCGGGCCGCCGCCATGAACCGGGGCAGGCTGTCCCCGCAGGCGGTGGAGACGCTGTACGGCAAGAGCTACCGTATGTCCGCCAGCCGCATCGACAAGGTGAATTCCTGCCATTTTGCCTACTTCATGCAGTACGGCCTGCGGGCGAAGGAACGCACCCCTGCGGGCTTTGATGCCGCCCAGGTAGGCACTTTCCTCCACTATCTGCTGGAGCATGTCACCCGGCAGGCCATGGAGCGGGGGGGCTTCGGGGCAATAGACAGCGATGAGCTGCGCCGGATGATCCGGGCGGTCACCCAGCAGTATATGGGCTCCGCTCTGCCGGATTTTGACAGCCGGGATGCCCGCTTCCGCTACCTGTTCCGCCGGCTGGAGAAGACGGCAGGCACCATCATGGAAAATGTGGCCCAGGAGCTGGGAGAGTCGGATTTTGTGCCGGTGGCCTTTGAGCTGGGCTTTGGCGGCGGCGGACAGCTGCCCGCCATCTCCATCCAGGCGGGAGCCGCCGCGCTGACGGTCACCGGCAAGGTGGACCGCGTGGACGGCTGGCTGAAGGATGATAAGCTCTACCTCCGGGTGGTGGACTACAAGTCCGGTAAGAAGGCATTTGACCTCAGTGACCTGCGCTATGGTCTGAATATCCAGATGCTGCTGTACCTGTTCACTCTTCAGCGGGAGGGAACCGCCTACTTTGGGCGGGAGGTCGTACCGGCGGGCGTGATGTATCTCCCGGCCCGGGATGCGATCATCAACGCCCCCAGAGGGGCGTCCGAGGAGCTGCTGCGCGCCGCTATGGACAAGGAACTGCGCCGCAGCGGGCTGGTGCTGGCCCAGCCGGAGGTGCTGCAGGCCATGGAGCACAGCGCGTTGGACGCACCCCGCTTCCTGCCGCTGACACTGGGGCGCGGCGGCAGCATTACCAAGGGTATCGCCAGCGCCGCGGAGCTGGGCAAGCTGGGAAAATATCTGGATAAGGTGCTGGAGCAGATTGCCCGGGAGCTGCGCCGGGGGAATATCGACGCGGACCCCTGCGGCCACAGCGAGAATGACAGTGCCTGTACCTACTGTGAATTTGCCTCCGCCTGTCACTTTATGCAGGCGGACGAGCGGGACCATCTGGAGCTGATCCGGCCTATGAGGCCGGAGGAGTTCTGGCACTATGTGGACGAGACCATCGGAGAGGAGGAAGAGTCATGAGCGTACAGCTGACGCCCAGCCAGCAGGCTGTGGTGGATAATGAGGGAGGGAGCCTCCTGGTGTCCGCTGCCGCAGGCAGCGGAAAGACCCGCGTGCTGGTGGACCGGCTGTTTCGCCGGGTGCTGGGTCCGGAACGGGCGAATGTAGACGATTTCCTCATCATCACCTATACCCGCGCTGCTGCCGCGGAGCTGCGGGGGCGCATTGCCCAGGAACTGGGAGAGCGGGTGGCGGAAATGCCGGGCGACCGCCATTTACAGCGGCAGCTGCTGCTGGTGTACCAGGCGGACATCAAGACCATTGATGCCTTCTGCACATCCCTGCTGCGGGAGAATGTCCATATGCTGGAGCTGGAGGGAGAGAAGGGGCTGACGGCGGATTTCCGCGTACTGGATGAGAACGAGGCCATGCTGCTGCGCTGCCGGGTGCTGCCCCGGGTACTGGAGGAATTTTACGCCGATCTGACGCCCGGCGGCATGGCCCTGGCGGATGCCTTCGGCTTTGGCCGGGATGACAGCCGCCTGGAGGAGCTGGTGCTGGACCTGTACGGCAAGCTGCAGAGCCACGCCTATCCCGAGGTGTGGCTGGCAGAGCAGAAGGCGCTGTGGCGGGAGATCCCGGCGGATATTGCCGACACGATGTATGGCCGTGAGCTGCTGGCCGCTCTGGAGCGGAAGGCGGCCCATTGGCAGGAGATGCTGGACCGGTGCCTGGAGCAGATGGCAGAGGACGAGACCATCAAGAAGAGCTATTCCGGTGCCTTTTATGTGGGCCGTGAACTGCTGGCCGCCCTGCGGCAGGCCATTGCCCAGGGATGGGATGCCGCGGCGGCTCAGCTGCCCGTTTGGCCCCGGCTGACGGCGGTGCGTAAGTGCGAGAATCCGGAGCTGAAGGAGCGGCTGCAGAGCGTGTGGAACCGCTGTAAAAAGGAGATGGATGCCGCCTGCGCTATTCTGGAGGATCCAGCAGCCGCGGTGGCAGAGGACCTGCGCCGCGCCGCCCCTGCAATGGAGGCGCTGCTGGACCTGTGCGGCAGCTTCTCTGCTGCCTACAGCCGGGAGAAGCTGCGGCGCAATGCCACAGACTTCTCAGATCAGGAGCACTATGCCATCCGCCTGCTGCTGGGGGAGGACGGCACCCCCACGGAGCTGGCCAGGACGGTTTCAGAGCGGTATCTGGAGGTGATGGTGGACGAGTATCAGGACACCAACCAGGTGCAGAACTGCATTTTCTCCGCCATCTCCCGGGAGGGAGGGAACCTCTTTACCGTCGGAGATGTGAAGCAGTCCATTTACCGCTTCCGCCTGGCGGATCCCACGATCTTTTTGGAAAAATATCACAGCTATCCTGATGCGGGGGCAGAAGAGGCGGGCAAGCCCCGCCGGATCCTCCTCAGTCAGAATTTCCGCTCCCGCCAGCCGGTGCTGGACGCGGTGAACTTCGTCTTTCGCGCTGCTATGAGCGAGGAGGTGGGGGAGCTGGACTATACCGAGGCGGAGCAGCTGAATTTCGGCGCGGCGTATCTCCCGGAGCGTATGGACTGCGCGGTGGAGTTCCATCTGATGGACGCGCCGATGCAGCGGGGGGAGGAGTCGGTGAGCCGCCCTCTGGCGGAGGCCCGCTTTGTAGCGAAGCGGATCCGACAGCTGCTGGACGAGGGATATCCGGTCACCGATCCGGACACCAACGCTCTGCGCCCCTGCCGGGCGGAGGACATTGCGGTGCTGCTGCGCTCGCCGGGCCCCCGGCAGCGCCACTATGCCAGGGCCTTTGCCGAGCAGGGCATCCCCTGCCGGATGCAGGAGAGCGAGGACTTCTTCTCCGCAATGGAGGTGGCGGTGACCTATGCGCTGCTGCAAATTTTGGACAATCCCAGACAGGATGTGCCGCTGATCTCCGTGCTGCGTTCGCCGGTTTTTGGCTTTTCTCCAGATCGGCTGGCGCTGATCCGGGGCAGCCACCCGGATGGGGATCTCTATGAGGCACTGGCAGCCAGCGAGGATGATGACTGCCGGGCGTTTTTGCGCCAGCTGGCTGGACTGCGGGTCAAGGCAAAGGACATGAGCGTCCACCGGCTGCTGTGGCATCTGTATAATGAGCTGAACATGCTGGGGATCTTCGGAGCGATGGCAGACGGTCAGCGCCGCCGGGAAAACCTGATCGCCCTCTTTGAACACGCCCGCAGCTTTGAAGCGGCGGGCTACAAGGGGCTTTTTGCCTTCGTCAGCCATCTGCGCTTTCTGCTGGAAAATGGGGAGCAGCCGGATGGACCGGCCTCCGGTGCGGGTGGCGGTGTGTCGCTGATGTCCATCCACAAGTCCAAGGGCCTGGAGTTTCCAATCGTGATCCTGGCGGACTTGAATAAGACCTTCAACAAAATGGATTTCCAGACGCCGGTGCTGGTCCATCCCAAGTTGGGGCTGGGGCCGATGTTCATCGATCTGGACCGCCATATCCGTTACCCCACCGCGGCCAGGCGGGCGGTGGAAAACCGCATGAACCGGGAGCTGCGCTCTGAGGAGATGCGGGTGCTGTACGTGGGGATGACCCGGGCCAAGGAAAAGCTGATCATGGTGGCAACCCTGCCCTCGGCGGAGAAAAAGCTGGGGGAGCTGATGGCCCTGTCCGCCCTGCCGGTGCCGCCGGAGACGGTGGCGGAGAGCAGGAGCATGGCGGAGTGGATCCTGCTGCCCCTGCTGCAGCGGGGAGAGGCGGCTCCGCTGCGCCGCTATGGCGGCATGGAGGCGGAGCTATTCGCCCTGACAGAGGATACGCCCTGGATGGTCTTTTGCCATCAGAGCGCCGACTATGCCCGTCCGCCCTGGGATGCCGCAGGGGAGGAAGCACCGGCTCCGCCCCGGCGTGAGATGACCTTCGACCCGGCGGCGCTGGACTATGTCTATCCCCACCGCACGGCCACTTTGACCCCAACCAAGCTGACAGCTACGCAGCTGAAAGGGCGGGAGAAGGACCACCAGATTGCGGAGAACACGGTGCAGCCCTATAGCCGCCGGGCATTTGCTCCGCCCCGGTTTCTGTCCGGGGAGCAGCCCCTTACTGCAGACCAGCGGGGCACGGCCACCCATCTGGTGATGCAGTATCTGCCGCTGGACGGCGATCCGGCGGAGACGGTGGCGGATCTGGTGGAGCGCCATCTGCTGACAAAGGAGCAGGCCGCTGCTGTGGATCAGGCGGCGATCCGGCGGTTTTTGGCGTCGGAGCTGGCAGAGGAGCTGCGCCGGGCAGGCCGGGTGGAGCGGGAGTACCGCTTCAGCCTGCTGGTGGACGCGGAGGCGTATTACACCGACATGGATGCCGGGGAGCAGGTGATGCTCCAGGGCGTGGTGGACCTCTTTGCCGAGACGGCGGAGGGCCTTATCGTGGTGGATTTCAAGACCGACTATGTGATGGCGGAGACGCTGGAGAAAAAGGTGGCGGACTACCGGCCACAGATCGGCGCCTACAGCGCCGCCCTGGAGCGGATCATGGAAAAGCCGGTGATACGCCGGGTGCTGTATTTCTTCCGCACGGGGCAGGCGGTGGAGGTGTAAGGGACATTCGGCAGCGGTAAAAATCACCTGCCGGAGGCAAAGAGAGTACGGATCATGAACAGCAAACGATGATCGCACCCCAGAACTACTAACATACGAAACGGAGAAGGATCTATGCTGGAGCTGTATATTCCAAAGGTCGGGGACATGTGGTTTGCCCAGCGGATGCAGGAGGACCCGGACACGATGGCTTACAACGCCGGTTGGGATGTGAGCTATCCTGGCTTCCACCCGGAGACCGGCTGCATTGATCTGCCGGAGAGCGCCTGGGCGGACAAGCATGAGCGCCTGGTGGGACATGAGCCGGACTGCTTCTACGCCTTCCTGCGGGAGCAGGAGAGCGGCACCTTTGTGGGTACTGTGAATTTCCGGCGGGACGATGCCCGCAGCGGCCATGAGCTGGGCGTGGTGCTCTACGCCCCGTACCGGGGCCGGGGCTACGGCGGGGAGGCGCTGGCGCTGCTGCTGCGCCGGGCTTTTGTGGACTGCGGGGTGGAGAAGCTCTGCAACGAGTTCGAGACCACCCGGACCCCTGCCATTGCCATCCACCGCGCTGCGGGCTTCCGTCGGGTGGGGAGCAGCTCGATGAAACGCTTCAGTCAGCCGACAGAGCTGATGGAGCTGGAGCTGACCCGCGCGGCATATCTGCAAAACATAAAAAATGCGAAGAATTTTTGAAAATAATGCTTGCAATACGAAAAAACTCATGCTATAATACTCCTTGGCTTTGTGGTGAAAGCTACAAGCTGGACTTGATCAGGAAAGAGGTGAACAAGAGCAATGAAGGAAGGTATCCATCCCAATTATCAGCAGACTACTATTAAATGCGCCTGCGGTAATGTAATTGAGACAGGTTCCACTAAGAAGGACATTCGAGTGGAAGTCTGCTCTAAGTGTCACCCCTTCTTCACTGGCAAGCAGAAGCTGGTCGATACCGGCGGCCGCGTTGCTAAGTTCAACAAGAAGTTCGGTCTGTAATTACATTACGATTAGCACCGTGTCGCAGTCTGCGGCACGGTGTTTTTGCTATGCGGAAAACATGGACTTTTGTGAGGTTTTATGGAAAATACCATCAACAATAGCAATACGACGGAGAAGCCCCGTGACAGGGCTATCCTGGCGGGGCTGAACAGTCCCCGGCTGGATGGGCGGGACAATGCGGATGACGCCTCTCTGGAGGAGCTGGCGGCCCTGGTGGAGACAGCTGGCGGCGTTGTGGCTGCCACGGTTCTGCAGAACCGGGCGACGCCTGAGCCCCGCACCTTTATCGGCGAGGGCAAGGTGGCGGAGATCCGAGAGCTGGTGAAGGCGGAGGAGGCCACCATGGTCATTTTCGACAACGACCTGAGCCCCTCTCAGATGCGGGCACTGACAGAGGATCTGGGCGTTCAGGTGCTGGATCGCAGCGCCCTGATCCTGGACATCTTCGCCCAGCGGGCCAAGACCAAGGAGGGCCGCCTGCAGGTGGAGCTGGCCCAGTACCGCTATCTGTTGCCCCGTCTGATCGGTATGTGGACCCATTTGGAGCGTCAGGCCGGTACCAGCGGCAAGGGGCCTATTGGCTCCCGAGGCCCCGGTGAGACCCAGCTGGAAACAGACCGCCGGCATATCCACCGCAAGATCGACAAGCTGCGGGAGGATCTGGAAGAGGTGCGC